>NZ_JAGGQV010000013.1:0-109949 GCF_018613135.1 Bacillus sp. ISL-57
TTTTAAACGAAACGATTTAAGGTTGATTGGAGCGGAAGTGCGAGACTCCTGCGGGAGCAGCGGGACAGGTGAGACCCCACAGGCGTTTACGCCGAGGAGGCTCACCGCCCCGCGGAAAGCGAACATCTGGAAGGGAAATCAACCACAACTCACTACCTGGTAAATAGCAACAAAGTATGTGAAAACAGCCTTCATAAAATGGCCGAAAATTCAAAAGAAAAAGGAGCGGGAAATATGAAAAAAATCGCATTTATCGGAGCTGGATCGATGGCAGAAGCAATCATTTCGGGGCTGGTGACCCAACAGGTAATTGAACCAGAAAATATTTTTGTAACAAATAAATCAAATGATGATCGGTTCGTTTATTTAAAGGACCAATATGGCGTAACTGCAACACGATCACTGCAATTATTAATACAGGATGCAGACCTTGTCGTACTGGCGGTGAAACCGAAAGATATTTTAGAAACGATGCAATCAATAAAAGAATACATTCGTGAAGAAATGCTGTTCATTTCCGTTGTTGCAGGGGTTCATACAACAAGCTTGGAAGGAATCGCCAACAAGCGGTTTTCGATCGTCCGTGCCATGCCTAATACATCGGCAGCTGTAGGAAAATCAGCAACGGCGCTTGCGGCTAACTGCCATACGGAAGACTCGCAATTACAAACGGCGATTACCCTTTTTGAAACGGTGGGTACGGTGGCAGTGGTCGAAGAAACCCAGCTAGATGCGGTAACAGGCTTATCAGGCAGCGGTCCTGCTTATATTTATTACTTGGTCGAGGCATTGGAAAAATCAGCGAAAAAAATAGGTCTCGATTCCGAAACCGCTAAGCAATTGATTCTCCAGACATTGATGGGCGCAGCCGACATGTTACAGAAATCACCTAAAACGCCTGCCGTACTAAGAAAGGAAGTAACTTCACCAGGCGGAACGACCGAAGCAGGTCTGAAAGCACTACAAGCACATCAAGTGGAGGATGCATTCATAGCCTGTGTACAAGAAGCGACAGAGCAATCGAAGAGAATGGGCAATCAAATAAGTAAAGAACTGGCCAAGTATGTAGTTTCGCAGTAAGCCTCATGATGATGATCGGCTGTTGCCTGGCCACTCTGCAGCAGTGGTCAGGCAACAGCCCTTTTTATGATCCATACATCTTAGGGTAAACCTTCTGAAGTAGCGTTACTTTATAATCAGCATATCATTTTCATCGAAACTCCAGTCCTTCGAATACGCTACCTCCCAATAGTAACCATCGGGGTCTGAAAAATATCCGCTGTATCCTCCCCAAAAAACATGCTGAGGTGATTTCTCGATTGTTCCCCCAGCCTTTTCAGCCTTGTTGATCACTTCATCCACTTCTTCAATGGATTTAGCATTATAAGCGAGTGTAAGACCCGGGAAACCATTTTTCTTAGGCGGATCCATATCATTAATGTCTTTTGCTAGCTCCTCTAAAGGATACAAAGCAAGTTTCGTACCGGCATTATTAAAAAAAACGATTGCGGGATCGTCCTCTTTAATCAATGTACGGAATCCCAACCCGTCCCTGTAAAACCTTAATGATTTAGTAATATCCCTGACACCTAAAGTTATAATGTTGATCCTGTTCATGCCAGTCCTCCTTTTCCATGTTTTAAGGGTAAATTCGACAACTGGAACACTTTTCCCTTTTTAGCTTGATTGACCATCACCCACCATAGCAAATGCTTCTTAAAGTTCCTAAAACTGCTCACCACTTTGCAAAAAGGAACTCCACGGGAAATTCCACCTTGGATTGCCCCTCATGCAAATTACGTAGGAATTCCACTTTCTTTGCCGAATGAATACATGTTTTGTCATCTGTAAAGGAATTCCCCCATACTTATCGAATTCAACATGCAAAAGGGGGAATCTCAATGAATACAAGTGCAGTTGCCCGGTTACTGAATGTTTCCCATAGTACGATTCAACGCTGGGTCACCCAATTGAACATGGAAGTAGAACGGAATCAGCTTGGCCACTACCAGTTTTCGGATGAAGACATTGCATTATTGAGAAAAATCCAAGATCAGCTGAACGAGGGCATCATTCTCCAAAAGGTCAGCATCTCAGAGAAAAAGATTAGAAAAGCACCCCTCCAGAAACACTCCGAACCGAATAAAGAACAGGATCAACTGCTTGAACGGGTCATAAGGCTGGAAAATGGCCTGAAAACAAAAGCGGACGATGTTGTATCCTATCAGCTTTTACAGCACAGAAGTGAAATGGAAGAAATGCACAAACTCGTTAAAAAGCTTGAAGCCCGTATCGAAGCGTTAGAAACACCAACGGGCCAGCACTTTGATTATTTCCTCGCGGCTGAAGAAGCTGCTGCCACTAAAAAGACGAAGAAAAGGCCATTCATAAAAATGATTTTCGGAAACAGAAAGAACGATAGTTCATCATGGAGCACAGCCGACAGCGATTGACATCTATAATCAAGATCTTTCATGAGCACCCACGAATAACCATTTTGTTAGGCAAAGCATCTCTTCAAAAAAACTGATCTTATTAATTACCCCAAAATAAAAAGGCCCTGACCCAAGATTAAACTCACCTGGGTCGGGCCTTTTCATCATCTTAAATCAACACTGCACGGTCATTGATCATTTTTTCGCCTTTGATGCGTTGGAATTCGTTAAGCAGTTTTTCAACGGTTAACTTCTGCTTTGCAGCACCTCTGGCTTCAAAAATGATCTGTCCCTTATCCATCATGATCAGGGAATTTCCAAGATCGATTGCCTGCTGCATATTATGAGTCACCATCAACGTCGTTAATTGGTTCTTTTCGACGATTTCCTTTGTCAGGTTTGTAACAAGTTCTGCCCGCGAAGGATCAAGCGCTGCAGTATGTTCATCAAGAAGCAGGATTTTAGGCTCGGTGAAGGTCGCCATCAGCAGTGATAGTGCCTGACGCTCCCCTCCTGACAATAATCCCACTTTTGCAGTCATCCGGTTTTCCAGGCCTAAATGAAGGGTGCCCAAACATTCTTTAAAAAGTTCTTTCCGTTTTTTTGTCACCCCAAAGCCTAAACCTCTTCTATTTGTTCTGCCATAGGCAATTGCCATATTTTCTTCAATCGTCATATGCGGTGCCGTACCCAGCATGGGATCCTGAAAAACGCGTCCAATCATTTTTGCACGGGCATGTTCTTCAATGGCCGATACGTTTTCACCATCGATGATGACTTCACCGGCATCAGGGAGAATCTTACCGGAAATCATATTCATCAAAGTCGATTTACCTGCTCCATTACTTCCGATGACTGTTACAAATTCACCTTTTGTCATCTGCAGTTCCAGATTTCCAAGGGCTAGCTTTTCATCTGGTGTTCCCTCATTGAACACTTTATAAATCTGATTTAACCGAAGCATACTCTTCCCTCCCTTTCGGTAAAGTGCCATCATGACGCATCTGTATTTCTTTAAGCCGCCTTTTCTTCCGGTTTTTTTCCTTTTGTTTATCCGAAATTTTTGGAATGACAAGTGCCCCGACCACAATAAGTGCCGTAATTAATTTAACATCTCCCGTTTCAAGGAATTCAACGCGAAGTGCCAAGGTTACGACGATTCGGTAAATGATTGCCCCTCCAATGACCGCCAGCGTAGCACGTGCAATCGTTTTTGCCCCGAATAGAGCTTCACCGATTATGACGGATGCCAATCCGATGACAATGATTCCAATCCCCATGCCTATATCGCTAAAACCGTTATATTGGGCAACCAGGGATCCCGAAAAAGCCACAAGTGCATTTCCGATAGCAAGTCCTAAGATCTTCATGTTTCCGGTATGGGCGGAAAAACTCTTGACCATGGCTTCATTATCACCAGTCGCCCGTAAGGCAAGACCAATTTCCGTTTTTAAAAACGCTGACATTCCCGCTTGGATGACTACAGCCACAACCAGCATAACGATTAATATGGCCCACGTTTTTGGCAGGCTGTCACCGAGACCCACGAATGATAAAAGACCATTCAACATATTGTCCAGCCCGGTGCCAGCCCAGGCATCCTGGATATTCGTGATAATGGTTGTTTGGGAAAGCAACGGAATGTTGGATGCACCCATGATCCGCAAATTGATCGAGTAGAGCGCAATCATCATCAAGATACCTGCCAAGAGAGGATTGATTTTCCCTTTTGTATGAAGGAACCCCGTTATCGTCCCAGCGATGAACCCTGCCACCATGGCACACAACGTGGCTACGATCGGCGAGTATCCGTTAACGATCATAATCGCGGCAACAGAGGCCCCTGTCACAAAACTGCCTTCCACAGTCATATCCGGGAAATCGAGAATCCTGAATGTTAAATAGACACCAAGTGCCATGATTGCATAAATCATTCCCGACTCAAAAGAGTTGAATAAGGCTGAGAACATTTTTTTCTTCCTTCCCCGAACAAAAGCAGAGTTTATTTTACAAACTCAGCATCTGCTTTCCATTCTTCTTTTATTTCAACACCCATATCTTTTGCTGCTTTTTCATTGATGACCAATTTCAGTTTTTGTGGATATTGAACCGGGATATCTCCAGGTTTTTTACCATCCTTCAGGATTTCAACCGCTTTTTGCCCCGCTTCATAACCAATATCATAGTAACTGAAGCCATATGCTGCAAAACCTCCAGCTTTCACGGAATCAAGCTCGCCGACAAACAAGGGGATATCTTGATCATTTGCCACGGAAATGACCGATTCCAGTGCAGAGACAACTGTATTATCAGTAATGATATAGAAAGCATCCGCTTTTCCGATTAATGATTCCGTTGCCTGTTTAACATCCGCTGAAGTCGAGACGGACGCTTCCACGACTTTCAATCCAGCTTTTTTCGCTTCCGCCTTCACATTTTTTATTTGGACGACTGAATTTTGCTCCCCTGTGTTATAAACCGTTCCAATCGTTTTGGCGCCAAGCTCTTCCGCTAGGAATTTCATTGACTTGGCAATGGCTTCAGGATGGGAATCCGTCGTACCCGTCACATTTCCGCCTGGCTTTTCCAAAGAAGTGACAAGCTCCCCCGCTACAGGATCGGTAACCGATGTAAAGACGATCGGAATATCCTTGGTCGCATTTAAAGCACTTAGAGCACTAGGTGTCGAATTCGCAAATATCAGATCCACTTTATCCCCAACGAAGTTATTGGCAATCGTTTGGCTGTTGTTTTGGTCACCCTGAGCAATTTGAAGATCATATTTTGCATTGATGTCACTATCCTTCAATGCCGCCTGGAAGCCTTCATATGCTTGATCCAGGGAATCATGCTGAACGATTTGTGTTACCCCAATATTGAAGGTATCCTTTCCGCTTTCATCCTTTGCCGCATCTTTTTCCTTTTCATTTCCACACCCAGCCAATAATAAACCTGCGACCAATGTCATGGCTGCAGTTGAATATAATTTCTTTTTCATATTTTCCCCCCGCTTTTTCCTTATTTAAAATAATGTTTTTCTAACGACGCCAGCTTTTTTCGCTTTTATTTCCTAAATTATAATCGTTTAGTCCCAATTATTCCAATATATTTTTTAACTTTTTAGAATTTTTTGAGTTCTACATGTAAAACATGAAAAAAGCTGCTGTGAAAGGTATGATGACTTTCACAGCAGCTTTTTGAAAAATCAATGTTCGACAACCTGGCTGACAATTTCGGTAACGGTAGCCCGATCAATTTTTTCTTTTCCTTCTTTTAGGGCTTTCAATGTAGCTTTTGCCAATTCCAAGGGTATTTTACAGAATTGGATGATGTCCTTCGTTTCAATCTCTTCAATGTACGCATCGGCTAATGCAAGATTACGCTCCGTATGGGCAAGCATCTCGTCGAAACCCCAGCCATCCGGATAAAAGTTCACACCACGTTCTGCATCTTCCTCGCGGTTACGCAGGATATTGACCGTTTGGAGCCCACGGCCAAATGCGATGGCAAGTTCACGGTCCGTTTCGGTTCCATCGTACCAGTTCCACATATCAGACAGCATGACCCCCACTAAACCCGCAACATAATAAGTGTAATCATCGAGTTCCTCTTCATTATGGATTTGCCAGTCCTTAATAACCCATTTTGCCATGCCTTCGGCCATTTCCTTTGTTGACTCCAAGACTTTGCCTTTTGCACCGGGTGGACAAAATTCAACCCAATCCGAAAGAAACAGGGTCACCTCGGGCAGTTCATCCTTATATGGTTCAAATAACTTTTGAAGATGCTCTTCCTTGAAATCCGCATCCGGCAGCTCACTAAGGGCCTGTAACAAGGAAACCTTACTATCTGCAGGAAGATTTGGGTGGTCCTCTATCTCATCGATGGCGCGCATGCAAAGGTATGCAGCTCCAATACCCTCTTGTAATCCCTTTGGAAGATAACTGATTGGAATGAAAAAAGTCCGGCTTGTTTTTAGGAGAAAATCCATTGCTTTAGTATGTAGGTCACTTTTGTCAGTCATATTTACACTCCTTTAAATATCCAATGAACAATTGATTAATTATATCAAACATTGGCTTTGATTTCAGCTGTCCGATTCCTCTGAATACAAAGGAACTTTAATCGCCATCAGATCTTCACCCATGATCGTATTTGCAAAGATTGCTTTGCTTTCCTCTTTTAGCCTCTCAGCATCCTCTGGAGTATACCGTGAGCTGATATGCGTAAGGATTAGATGCTTAGCTCCCGCTTTCAAGGCCGTTTCTGCAGCTTGAACGGTGGTCGAATGATAATAGGCTGATGCCATTTCAGATTCTTCCGCTGAAAATGTAGCTTCATGAACAAGGTAATCCGCCGATTCAGCAAGAATGAGCGCATTGCTGCACATTCTTGTATCACCAAGAATCGTGATGATCCGGCCTTTTTTCGGAGTACTGATATAGTCCTTCCCATTTATGACACGGCCATCATCGAGACAGACCGTTTGTCCTTTTTTCAATGCTTTAAATAGAGGCCCCGGCTTCACACCTTCGGAACGCAGCCGGTCGACCAGCAGGCTACCCGGACGGTCTTTTTCCACAATCCGATAACCGATGCTGTAAATGCCATGATCAAGCGACTTGGCCGTCACTGTGAATTGTTCGTCCTCAAACACTATGCCTTCTTCTATTTCGATGATTTCCAAGGGATATTTTAAATGAGTCCCACTCACCTGTAAGCTCGTCTTAATGAATGAATCTATGCCTTGTGGACCATATACGGTCAATTTATCCACTCCGCCCTGAAAAGATCTGCTGCTTAAAAAACCAGGCAGTCCGAAGATGTGGTCACCATGTAAATGGGTGATGAAGATCTTTTCAACCTTTCGCGGTTTGACCGCCGTTTTTAATATTTGATGCTGTGTTGCTTCCCCACAATCGAATAACCAAATAGTCCCTCGCTCTTCCAATAATTGAAGGGCGATTGATGTCACATTCCGCGCTTTGGCCGGAACGCCAGCGCCTGTACCCAATAAAACGAAATCCACTCATACTACCTCCGTTGCAAATACTTTATGCCTTAACTATAGCATAACCAAGGTGCTCTTTCATTTATGACCCATTAAAACCGAAACCAAATTAAACTTTTAATGAAATCTGAGAAAAAATGCGCAAATTGATTGCTTTGAGGGAAAGCTAAACGTAAAATTAGAAATTGGTACACATACGGGAATTCCAACTTTATAGACAGATTTAACGGAAAGTTGAGGTTTTAACATGACAGAAAACAATAAACCCACAGCATTGATCATGATTTTTGGTGCTACCGGAGATTTAGCGAAAAGGAAATTGTTTCCTTCCATATATCGACTATTTCAAAAAGAGAAAATCAATAAGTTCGCGGTCGTCGGAGTGGCAAGGAGGCCATTGACGAACGAGGAGTTCCAAACAAGTGTCAAGGACTCGATTCTTACGTTCGGACATGCGGAAGAAAAGGTCGATGAATTCATTTCCCATTTCCATTATCACTCCCATGACGTCTCAAGTTCGGAATCATATTTGCAATTAAAAGACATTGCCGAACAATTAGACGGACAATATCAATTAGAAGGAAACAGGATCTTCTATTTGGCGATGGCACCTGAGTTTTTCGGAACGATTGCCGAACAGATTAAAGCTCAAGGCCTGAGTGACACGGATGGATATAAACGCCTGGTCATCGAGAAGCCATTTGGACACAGTTTTGAAACAGCACAACAATTGAATGAGCAGATTCGGACTGCATTCGCTGAAGATGAAATTTACCGCATCGATCATTATTTAGGTAAAGAAATGGTACAAAATATCGAGGTCATCCGTTTTTCCAATGCCCTTTTCGAGCCGCTATGGAATAACAGATATATATCCAATATCCAGGTTACTTCAAGCGAAACGCTCGGCGTTGAAGAACGCGGGCGTTATTATGAAACCAGCGGTGCCCTAAGGGATATGGTCCAAAACCACCTGCTGCAAATGGTGGCCTTGCTTGCCATGGAACCCCCGATCGCTCTGACGACTGAAGAGATTCGAAGCGAAAAAGTACGGGCATTGCGTTCACTTCGACCAATGAAGGTCGACGAAGTCAACCAATACTTCGTTCGCGGCCAGTATGGTGAAGGAACGATAGACGGTCAAATGCTTCCGGCCTACCGAAATGAACATAATGTAAATCCTGAATCCAACACAGAGACCTATGTTGCGGGTAAATTGATGATTGATAACTTCCGTTGGGCCGGTGTTCCTTTTTATATCCGTACCGGTAAAAGAATGGATGTCAAATCAACGAATATCGTTGTTCAATTCAAAGATATTCCAATGAATCTGTATTATAAAACGGAAGAAACGCTGAATCCGAATCTTCTCGTCATCAATATCCAGCCTGACGAGGGTATCACATTGTACTTAAATGTCAAGAAATCCGGGACGACTTCCAATACAAAGCCAATGAAGCTGACCGTCTCGAACAAAGGGATCGAACACATCAATTCTCCCGAGGCATATGAAAAGCTATTGTTTGACAGCATGCGCGGGGATGCTACAAACTTTACGCACTGGGACGAGGTTGCCCTCTCATGGAAGTTCGTCGATACCATTTCCAATGCATGGGAAAATACTAAAGACGAGTCTTTCCCTAACTATGAAGCGGGATCAACAGGTCCACTTGCATCCGATGAACTCCTGGCGGAAGATGGACATATTTGGTGGCAAGTCAAGAAAAACGAAAATAATGATTGAAATGAAGAAGGGATGCAGATTTGAATCTGCATCCCTTCTTCATGAAACACTCTTCCTTAGCAATTTATTCCGGATAATATGAAACATTTCCTTGGACTTGGACATTTCTTCCTCTTTTTCCGAATTAAGCCAAAATGAAACAACGGATTCTAAAGCAATGAAAAATAAAAAAATGGCTACAGCCCACCAGATGATGAACATAAAGTCCTCCGCTCCTTCTCTCTCTTTCTGCCTAATGTATCCTACGGCCCGCCCATCTTCTTTCAATGTTTATATTCCTTTTTCCACAGGTGTTTAAACCTAAAAAAGCAAGGATGAATGTCATACATCATACTACGTTTTCCCTAAAAAAGGTAAATTAATTGGAACTATTTACAACTAGTTCGTTTTTACCATTTTTCCCTCTATCTATAAAGAATGGTAAGCCTTTGCTGAGGATACACTAAAAAAGGTGCTTAATGACAGTACCGCTAACTTCGATGTGGAGGGATTAAACGATGGACATTCGTGAAGGATTAATTCCAACAGCGTTAGGCACAGCCGTGACAGCTGCGGGTTATGCAATGAAGCAGACCCGGGGTTCAAACAAAATGGTAGCTAATACGGTTTTTGGTTTCGGTTTGGCACATGTTGTATTAGGGGTCATTGACCTTGTAGAGCATCGGAGATAGTAATAAAAGGGGGCGCCAAGCGCCCCCTTTTTACATGCTGAAACAAAAAAGCCAGCTTAAAGGGGATCCCCTTCCAAGCCGGCTTGAACCTTTTACTTTTCCATCCATTCGGTATGGAACGTTCCTTCTTTATCAATGCGTTGGTAGGTATGAGCTCCAAAATAGTCACGCTGAGCTTGAATCAGGTTGGCTGGCAGCGTTTCTGTACGATAGCTGTCGAAATAGGAAAGTGCCGATGACAAGCAAGGAACCGGGATTCCGTTCATCACAGCCGTTGATACTACTTCACGTAAAGCTCCTTGATAACTTTCGACGATCCCTTGGAAGTAAGGATCTAGAAGAAGATTGTTCAAGTTCGCTTCACGATCGTACGCTTCCTTGATTTTTTGGAGGAATTGTGCACGAATGATACAGCCGCCACGGAAAATCATCGCGATTTCCCCATATTGCAAATTCCAGCCATTTTCTTCTGATGCTGCTTTCATTTGTGCAAATCCTTGTGCATATGAACAGATTTTGCTCATGTAAAGTGCTTTTCGGATACTTTCAATCAAAGCCTTTTTGTCGCCTGTAAATGATTCGGTTTTTGGACCACGAAGGATTTTACTCGCTTCGACGCGCTCGTCCTTGATTGCTGAAATAAACCGGGCAAACACGGATTCCGTAATGATTGGAAGCGGAACACCAAGATCAAGCGCACTTTGACTTGTCCATTTACCTGTACCTTTTTGGCCAGCTTTATCTAAAATGACATCGACCATCGGCTTGCCGGTTTCTTCATCATATTTTTTGAAAATATCAGCAGTAATTTCAATTAAATAGCTATCAAGTTCCCCTTCATTCCATTCAGTAAAGACTTCATGGAATTCTTCAGCAGACAGTCCAAGGAGATTTTTCAGAAGAAAATAAGATTCGGAAATCAATTGCATGTCCCCGTATTCAATACCATTATGTACCATTTTAACATAATGACCTGCCCCATCCGGTCCGATATATGTGCAGCAAGCATCACCATCGACCTTAGCTGAAATATCCTTCAAAATCGGTGCAACAAGTTCATATGCTTCTTTCTGACCTCCAGGCATGATGGAAGGACCTGTTAGAGCTCCTTCTTCCCCACCTGACACGCCTGTACCGATGAAATGGATGCCAAGCTTGCTTAACTCCTCATTGCGGCGCTGAGTGTCCTTGAAGAAGGTATTCCCTCCATCAATAACGATATCACCTTTTTCAAGCAATGGTTTTAATTGCTCGATTGTTGCATCCGTTGCCGCTCCGGCTTTAACCATCAATAAAATTTTGCGTGGTGTTTCCAAAGAATTGACGAATTCTTCAAGCGTATAAGCAGCTGTTACGTTTTTGCCTTCCGCTTCCTTCATCATCTCGTCCGTTTTTGATCCTGAGCGATTATATACGGAAATTGAATATCCCCTGCTTTCAATATTAAATGCAAGGTTCTTGCCCATTACGGCTAGTCCGATAACGCCAATCTGCTGTTTTGTCATGATTCATCTTCCCTTCTCTCTATCTTTATACAGCTTGTACGCTATTCTTTGTCAAAAGAAAGATCATTCCTCCTGGATTGCTCAAAGAAATCTTTGCTGAAGCTAGTGTCTGTTCCTATTGAACGTTTTTTCAAGGGTAATCCCTTTTTAATAATATTTTCTCCGTACTTATTTTGCAAGTGTTCCATCGCATCATACAGGGGTTCTTTTTCTGCATCCTCTTGAAAGGAAAAAATATCCAGTTGCTTGAAGGCCGACTCTTTTTCGATGACATCATAGGCTGTGACACCAAGAAGCCTGATTCCTTCCCCATTCCAATTTTTCATGAAGAGATCGATAGCTTCATCCAAAATATCCTTTTTTTCAAAAACTGGATTAGGAACCGTTCTGCTTCTCGTAAATGTCCGGCGGTCTTTGTAACGGATCGTCACCCCTATTTTTTGACCAAGGAGGCGTTTATTTCTCAAGCGGACGGCAACTTTCCCTGAAAGCTTTTCCAATACACCGATCAATTCTTTTTGATTGGCGGAGTCATGCGGAAGAGTTGTCGAGTTCCCGATGCTCTTATGCTCAAAAATCGCTTCGGGATCCACTGCCCTTGGGTCAATTCCATTAGCCCTATCTTTCAAACGGATGCCATTGATCCCAAGAAGCTGTTTAAGTTGACTATCATTGGCGTGTGCAAGGTCCCTGATCGTCATGATCCCGATAGTTTGAAGCTTTTCCGATGTCCTATCCCCGATGCCATGCATTTCGCCCACTTGTAAAGGCCAGAGCTTTTCCGGAATGTCCCGTTTCCTTAACACGGTGATACCCATAGGTTTCTTCATATCAGAAGCCGTTTTGGCCAAAAATTTATTAGGGGCAATCCCGATACTGCAAGGGAGATCCATCGTATTAAAAATTCTTTCCTGAATGCTATTGGCTATATCTAAAGGCGAACCCAATTCGGCGCATTCACTGATATCCAGATACCCCTCATCAATCGAAACCGGTTCAACCATCTCTGTATACTGCCTCAAAACATCGAAAATAGCCAGTGATGCCTTTCGATAGCGCTCGAAATTCGGTTTCTGAATGACTAATTGAGGACATAATTTTTTCGCCTGCCAAATCGGCATGGTCGTTTTAACCCCGAACTTCCTCGCCTCATAGCTGCAGGTGACGATTATGCCCCTTCTCTCCTCAACATTCCCTGCAATGGCAAGCGGTTTGCCTTTCAATGAAACATCATATGACATTTCCACTGAAGCATAGAAACTATTCATGTCCACATGGAGAATGACCCTGCCATTTTTGGGATACATGTCCTTCATGCTTGACCGTCACATCCTTGTAAAAATAAAAAACATTTCTATTAAAGTACCCCTATTTATCTTTGGTAACCACGCTGAGAGATGCTTCCACTCCAAGAAAAACAGCCATCATGTCATTGATGACTGTATTTATATTCCTTGGATAATTTGAACAACTTGACCTATTATGGGTGATTATTCCCCTGAAACTTCTTTGATGATAGTGATGACCATTTCAGCTAGCTTCGTTAATTCCTCAACTGGAATTCTTTCATTCGTAGTATGGATATCTTCATAGCCCACTGCGAGATTGACAGTAGGGATGCCGAAGCCTGCAATGACATTTGCATCGCTTCCACCGCCGCTTTTGACCAGCTCGCATGGACGGCCGATTTTCTCTGCTGCCTTTCTTGCGATTTCGACAACATGGTCACCAGCACCATATTTAAAACCAGGATACATGACGGTAACTTCAACTTCAGCACGTCCGCCCATTTCAATGGCTGCAGTCTCGAAAGCCTCTTTCATTTTCGCTACCTGTATTTCCATTTTTTCAGGGATCAAGGATCTTGCTTCAGCAAGGATTTCTACATGGTCACAAACAATATTGGTTTGCTGTCCCCCCTGGAAACGTCCGATATTGGCTGTCGTTTCTTCGTCGATTCTGCCTAATGGCATTCTAGAGATTGCTTTGGCAGCGATCGTAATGGCCGAAACGCCTTTCTCTGGAGCGACACCAGCGTGAGCAGTCTTGCCTAAAATGGTTGCGGACACTTTCGCCTGAGTAGGTGCAGCAACAACCACATTGCCCACTTTTCCATCACTATCGAGTGCAAAACCGAATTTAGCCGTTACAAGGGAGCGATCCAATGCCTTTGCCCCTACCAAGCCAGATTCTTCACCGACTGTAATGATGAATTCGATGGTACCATGTTCGATATTCTGTTCTTTCAACACTTTAAGCGTTTCTAACATGACAGCTAATCCAGCTTTGTCATCCGCCCCTAAAATGGTCGTTCCGTCTGACACTATGTATCCATCTTTGATGGAAGGCTTGATTCCATTACCCGGTACAACCGTATCCATATGGGAGGTGAAATAAATGGTATCTACGCCTTCTTTCGTTCCTTTTAAAGTACATACTAAATTCCCTGCACCATGACCGGTGACTGCTGTTGTATCATCTTCAAAAACTTCTACACCCAGTGCCCCGAATTTTTCTTTCAGCACTTTGGCGATGGCTGCTTCATTTTTCGTTTCGGAATCGATCTGCACCAATTCCATAAATTCATTAACTAAACGTTCTTCATTAATCATAAAATAAAACCTCCAAAAAAGTTTTCCTCTTCAATTATACTTCTAAAAGCGGCGCCCCGGCAAATAATGTGGCATGCTGTACTAAAGACCATTTTAAAAAATGAATGATGACTTATTTCAAAATGATATCTTGCCCTGTATGGAGAAGAGCCCAAAACAGATAGGTTTGGGCTCCTTGCAACGTTTGATCACAACGGGATATTTCCGTGTTTTTTCCATGGTCGAGTTTCTTTTTTGTTGCGTAGCATATCAAGAGATTGAATGATCTTAATCCTGGTTTCACGGGGATCAATGACATCATCCACCATTCCAAGACTTGCGGCAACATAAGGATTGGCGAACTTCTCACGGTATTCTTCAATTTTAGCTGCTCGTGTCGCTTCCGGATCCTGGCTATTTTGAATTTCACGGGCAAAAATGATATTTGCCGCTCCAGCAGAACCCATTACAGCGATTTCAGCATTCGGCCATGCAAACGTAAGATCCGCACCGATGGATTTACTATTAAGAGCCACATAAGCTCCCCCGTATGCTTTTCGCAGAATGATCGTCAATTTAGGCACTGTCGCTTCCGAATAAGCATACAGCAGCTTTGCACCATGTCGAATGATCCCGCCATGTTCTTGTTTAACGCCGGGGAAAAACCCGGAAACGTCTTCAAACGTAATGAGCGGAATGTTAAACGAGTCACAAAAACGAATAAAACGGGCAGCTTTATCTGATGAATCTATATCAAGTCCCCCTGCCAATACCTTTGGCTGGTTACAGACAAGCCCCACTGATTTCCCTTTAATCCGTGCCAAGCCGACCACTATGTTTTTTGCAAAGCCCTCTTGCACTTCCATAAAGGAATCCTCATCGACAACCTGCTCCAATACTTTCCGAACATCATATGGACGGATCCCTTCATATGGGACTACATCCGTTAAGTCCGGCCGGTAGTCATCTCCCTCATCCGCTTCCAGAACCGGCGGCTTCTCTTCATTATTTTGCGGAAGATAGCTCAAGAGCCGTCTAACGTCAGCCAAAACTTGCTCCTCAGATGCTCCTTTGAAATGGGCATTACCGCTTATGGTATTATGTACAGTCGCTCCGCCCAATCCTTCGGATGATATCTTTTCACCTGTAACCGTTTCAATGACTTTAGGGCCTGTTATGAACATTTGGCTCGTTTTTTCAACCATGAAGACAAAGTCGGTAATAGCAGGGGAATATACGGCTCCGCCTGCACAAGGTCCCATAATAACCGAAATCTGTGGAATGACCCCTGAATATATGGAATTCCGGTAAAATATTTGGCCATATCCGTCAAGCGAAACTACGCCCTCTTGAATACGCGCCCCACCAGAATCGTTTAAACCGATGAAAGGCGCTCCATTTTCCGCTGCCAAATCCATAACATTGGCAATTTTCAGAGCATGCATTTCACCGAGTGCCCCGCCAAAAACAGTGAAATCCTGTGAAAACAGATAAATGTCGCGGCCGTTGACCTTTCCGTAACCGGTGACAACCCCTTCTCCCGGCCCTTCTTCCTTTTCCATGCCGAAATTGGTATTACGGTGTTTGATAAAAGGATTAAGCTCGATGAAAGTACCTGGATCAACTAGAAGTTCAATTCTTTCCCTTGCCGTAAGTTTACCCTTTTCATGCTGCTTATCGATTCTTTCCTCACCGCCGCCCATTTCCACTTTTCGACGTCTGTCATATAGGTCATTGATCGCATCATAAATGTCTGTCATTTCTGCTCCTCCTTTGATAATGCTTGTTCACAAAGCTCATATAATACTCCCGCGGTAGACTTTGGATGAACGAAAGCAACATCCGCATTGTGCGCTCCCTTTCTTGATGAATCATCAATCATGCGCAATCCAGCTTCTTTGATTTCTTTTATTCTATCTTCGATGTCATCGACGCCTAGTGCCACATGATGAATCCCTTCACCGCGTTTTTCGATGAATTTGGCGATTGGGCTTGCAGGTGACAACGCTTCCAACAATTCCAAACGGGTATTGCCTGCCAGGATGAAGGCCACTTTCACTCCTTGGCTCTCCACTGTCTCGATTCCTTCAAGTTTCAATTTCAACGTTTCCGTGTAAAGCGGCAAGGCTTCATCTAGTGACTTGACGGCAATACCGATATGATCGATATTTTTAATCATCGTAAAAACCCCCATGCTATGTATTATTGGATGACTCCATTAAAATACTACTAATCTTCCATTAAAGCCTTTTAAGATTCGAAATAATATGAACATTATACTTTTACTTGTTTCTACTAAATGTTCAAGTTAAAATAAAATCAATCAAACTGTATTAAGGGAGAGAGCATATGGGAAACAAGAAAATCAGAAAGATCGTCGTGTATTTAATGCTTATCTCAATGTTATTAACGAGCTTATTATCAGGTATCGCATTTCTTTTGTAATAGACACCGTATTGGGGAGGGGAGCAGAAAGCTTCCCTCTCTTTATTTTATCGCTCCGTTTTTCTTAGCCAGCGTTTTGAAATCCTCGTTCGATAGGGTGATCAATACCTTAGTGCCGATGGGGACTTTTTCGTACAAACGCTCCACATCAGATTTATGCATCCGTACACAGCCATTTGAAATATATTTACCAATCGATGATGGCTGATTCGTACCATGTATGCCGTATATCCTCCCATCGGTATTTCGTGCATCGAAGCCAATCCATCGCGATCCCAAAGGGTTCCTGGGATCACCGCCAGGAATATTCTTTTTCCGGTAATATGGATTGACCGCTTTTACTTTGACCGTGAAAATCCCTTCAGGTGTCAGTTCCTGACTCTTTCCCGTACCGACCGGCAGAATCTCCTTGACCTCGTTATCATCAATGAAAGCCAATTTATTGTTGGCTTTATTGATGATGATAAACGGATCGCCAGGCTTAACCGATTGAGGCTGGGCCTGTACCTGTAACGGCCACAAAGATAGCATAAGCAATAAAGAAAGGATCCATTTCATTTGTATCATTCCTTTACTTTTTTGCTTAGTTTAAGCCAAGTGCCTCTTTTTCATTCGGTTGCCGGTCTGCTTAGGTAATCCCTTGAAGGAATGCTTCAACAATAAATAGCGCTCCATTTCCTTCATGAGCTGCAGTAATGCAGCCCTGGATTCGAACTCTTCACGTGTTTGCGGCAGTGCCATTCCCCTAAAATGTATCTCCATTTCTTCAAGCTTCTTCAAATAAAGGATGGCCGTATTTTGTGGGTGGACGTTTTCTGCCAAATCTTCTATAAAATCAGCCACTATCCCGCTTTGCTTGACGACCAACGGAATATTCGTGACCAAGGGAAGAATTCGTTCAATAATTTCAAATTGCTTTTCACGCATTTTGAAATAATGGTAATACAGGTCTTCTTCCCTTAAGAAATGATTTTCCACGTCCCTGAAGGCAAGGCTCTTGGCTTGATTAAGAAGATTGGCTGTTTCGGTAATTTCCTTACCATCCCATGTGTGATCATTATCCCTCAAATAGCGGACAATTCCCATCAAGATCGCACTGAAGTTCGTTTCGATACTTTCCTGATAGGCCAGCAGTTTGTCATCGACACTGGGCATGTACAGATTCATGACAAGTGCCACTCCAACTCCAACTGCAATTAATATCGTTTCATTGATCAGCAGGGAAAAAGTAATGTTACCGGACCCGTATAGGTGCATGATGATGACGCTGCTCGTCACGATCCCCTCATTAATCTTCAAGGCAACTGTCGTTGGAATGAAAATCAAGAGAATCAACCCTATTATCAGCGGATGAAATGCGATGAACTGAAATAATAGGGATGCATAGGCCATTGCGATCAAACAAGCTAAAAACCGGTGCCAGGAGGCATACACCGACTTCTTTTTTGTAACTTGGATGCATAAGATCGCAATGATTCCCGCGGCAGAGAAATATTCGAGATTAAGCATTTGTGCAATAATAATTGCCAGGGTGGCCCCCAAAGCAGTTTTAATCGTCCTGTACCCGATTTTAAACATTGTTATGTATCACCTGGCTCTTTCTCTATCTATTATAATACTATCAGGAAATCAGATATTTTTACAGTCCTTTGCGAGTTAAATTTCCAATTTTTCTAAATACATGCACGCAAAAATACATTATAGGAAAAAAATAAAAAAGGTAACTAAATGTTACCTTTTTTTCACAATTATATACTATTTGCTTTAGCTTATAAAACTTTTTCCAAGAAGTCTTTTGCACGCTGGCTTTTCGGATTGGAAAAGAAATCTTCTGGAGCACTTTCCTCAACGAGCAGACCCCCGTCCAAGAATAGTACTCGATCGGCCACTTCTTTGGCGAATCCCATTTCATGCGTTACAATCAGCATGGTCATCCCCGTATGTGCCAGTGACTTCATAACCTCGAGCACTTCTTTTACCATCTCGGGATCAAGCGCCGAAGTCGGCTCATCGAAAAGCATTACTTCCGGGTTCATTGCCAATGCCCGTGCAATCGCGACCCTTTGTTTTTGTCCGCCTGACAGACGATTCGGATAAGTCGATTCTTTATCGGCCAAACCGACTTTAGCCAATAGCTCACGAGCTTGTTTTATAGCCTCGGACTTTGATAATTTTTTCACCTTCATAGGTGCATATATCAGATTCTCCAGTACGGTTTTGTGTGGAAATAGATGGAAATGCTGAAATACCATTCCGACATTTTCACGCACTTTCATGATATTGGTCTTTTTTTCAGTGATGATTTGATCTTTAAACCTGATTTGACCATCAGTTGGAGTTTCAAGCATATTGATGCAGCGTAAGAAAGTTGATTTTCCCGAACCGGATGGACCGATGATCGCTACCACTTCACCCTGTCCTATCTCGGTGCTGATTCCTTTTAAAACTTCGAGCTTACCATAATTTTTTTTGAGTCCATCAATTTTAATCACTGCGTCTCATTCTCCTTTCAATCACTTTGCCTAAGATGGTGAGAATCATGACCATCACATAATAAATGAGACCGGCAAATAAAATCGGCTCGAAGAATTTATATGTCTCACCGCCGACAATATAAGCACGGCGCATGATATCCCCTAATCCAATAATTGTGACAACGGCTGATTCCTTCGTTAAGGAAATCAATTCGTTAACAAGAGATGGCAGGATGTTCTTGATGGCCTGCGGAAGGATAATATTAAGCATCATCCCTGAGTAAGGAACCCCAAGTGCAAGTGCAGCTTCTCGTTGGCCTTTATCGACAGCTAAAATGCCTCCCCTGATAATTTCAGAGATATATGCCGCTGAATTTAGCCCAAATGCTAGAAATGCCGCTTGGAACGCTTCGATTTGAATTCCTAATATTTGTGGTGAACCAAAATAAATCAGCATTAATTGCAGCACCAAAGGGGTACCGCGAAAAATGGATGTATAAAAGTCAGCAATCCAATTCAATGGCTTGATTCTGCTGATTTTAAGTATAGATAATAATATTCCCAAAACAAATCCGATTACTGCCGCTACCGCTACAACCTTTAATGTAGTCGGTATTCCCTCCAGGATATATGGAAGGGAAGGCATAATCCTTTCAAATTCCAGATTCACTCCATTCATCCTCTCTTATGAAGGCCGTTATCTTTAGGGCCTTCCTCCTGCTTCATTTTATTAACAATAAAGCGCGGAAAAACGTTCAGAAGGCATACCAAATCTCTTCTGAACGCTTTTCATCTCTCTGCATTATTCAGTTTCACTGCCACCGAACCATTTTAATATTAATTTTTCCATTTCACCATTTTCCATCATTTTTTTCAACTCGGCATTGAATTCTTCAGTTAACTTGCTTCCTTTTTGGAAAGCGATTGCCGATCCGGCATCTTGTTCACCGGACTCAATCAAATGCCCCACCAATTCTTTATTATCTTTCAAGTAGCCTTTTGCCACAGTATCTTCCATGATCACGGCGTCAAAACGTCCTGTTGACATTTCTTGGACAACCTCCGGAATACGATTCCTTTTTTCAACTTTCATCCCGATATCTTGGGATTTATTCAAGTCATTTGCCAATGTCTCCTGAATGGATGCAAGCTGTACGCCTACCGTTTTCCCTTTTAAATCTTCAACAGTTTTGATTTTACTGTCCTTTGTCGTGATGATCATGTTTTTAGCTGTATAGTAAATATCACTGAAATCGACTGATTGCTCACGTTTTTCTGTTGGAGTCATTCCTGAGATAACGAAATCGACCGATTTATTTTCCAGGGCAGGCACAAGACTATTAAAGTCAATGTCCTTCACTTGGACCTCATAACCTAATTTTTTCCCGATTGCTTTAGCGATATCAATGTCAAATCCTTGGATTTCATCACTTTTAGATGTTTCAACAAATTCAAATGGTGGATAATCCGCAGATGTTCCCATTACCAGGACCTTCTTGTCTTCATTGTCAGCTGTGTTCTTATCTTCTTTCTCTGATGTTCCGCATGCCGCTAAAATACCTACTAATAAAATAGAAGTAAGCAACAATGCTAACTGCTTTTTCAACTTCATTATTATTCCTCCAAAATGATATTTTCAATTCTTTTGTTATTAAATTAGGTTAGTTAAATTTCTAATAACTAATATTCATACACTAATGTGTATTTTAACACACTCTAATAATTATTCAATAATGTAAATAATAGATTCATTTTTCAGAATATTATCATAATTACACATCTAGGCTTCGTGCTTTCTCACCAAAGGTAATATATCCGCTTCCATATATATCTTCTTTCCCAAAAGATCCTGACTTATGCAATTTCATGAATAAAAAAACCCATCGATTGGGCGGGTACAGATTGTAGACAAAATTCGAATAAAAGCCAGTTTTTATATAGTTTTTTTCTTAAAAAAGTGTTTCTATTGATTCCAGAAATCCGCTCCCGTTCCGCCGACTGTCTGCCAAGCTTCTCAGCGCAAGCGCCTGTTGGCTCTCGGCTAGCCAGTTATCCGGGATGCGTGTCATAATCTCCGCAATTCAATTATGGATTAAAGTAAAAACCACCTAAGAAATTCTAGTCTGTTCTAAGATCATGGTTCGGATGAGTCCATTCCGAATCACTTTTTGTCGACAAACTAAAACCCGCCGATTGGGCGGGTTTTTAGGTTATCGCTATGGATTAAACTTCTTCGCAATATTGATCGAAGTAGTCTTGTAATTTTTCTACTACAGACATCGGGTGGTGCCCTTCAATTTCATGGCGTTCTATCATGGTGATGATTTTTCCATCCTTCAGCAATGCAAATGATGGGGATGACGGCGGATATCCTTCGAAATAATCACGGGCTTTTTCCGTTGCCTCTTTATCTTGCCCAGCAAAAACGGTTACAAGCTGATCTGGGCGCTTATCATTATGGATTGCATGAGCAGCTGCAGGTCTAGCTATTCCACCAGCGCAGCCACAAACGGAGTTTACCATAACAAGTGTCGTTCCTTTTTGTGCAAATACTTCCTCTACTTCTTCGGGAGTGGTCAGTTCTGTATATCCAGCAGTCTTTATCTCATCGCGAGCCTGTTTGACTACGTCGTTCATTAAAAAATTAAAATCCATATTCATGGCATTTGCTCCTTCCAAGTTTTCTCTTCAATCCTATCATAACAATTGCCTCTTCGTGATTCAATAAATTTACCTATTAAAACCGCATATTCCGTTCCAAACATGTTTAAAACGAAAGGGGAGCGGGAATCATGTGTGTAACAACAAGACTTACAAAAGGATGGGGCAGGCGCGGGAGAAGATCCATGCCTGCCCCATCCCCTTTATTTTTCATTAGAATTAAATGTCTCGGCAAAAGATTGAAAGGCCTGCTTAACAGCAGCAGTAACCGTTTTATTCCCTGACATCACTTGGTTCTCAAGTATAGGAAGAAGATTCTTGACGGTTTCATTTTTATAAAACATCGTTTTAAGCTGGTGATCGATCAATGAATAAAGCCATTCCCTAGATTGCATTCTTCTCCGTTCTTGAAAAACACCCGATTCCTTGGTCATATGGGAAAATTCATTCAATACATCCCAAAGCTCAGGAATTCCTTTACCGGTTATGGCGGAACAAGTATATGCCTTTCCTGCCCAACCCTTTGTTGCTGGCTGAAGGAAGTGCAAGATTCTGCTGTATTCGGATTTCGTCCTAATCGCCAGGGGGAGGTTCTCTCCGTCGGCCTTATTGACAACAATTCCGTCCACAAGTTCCAGAATCCCTTTTTTCATCCCTTGCAATTCATCTCCGGCACCCGTTAGGACAAGAAGCATGAAGAAGTCGACCATACTTCGAACTACGGCTTCACTCTGACCGACCCCGACAGTTTCTATCAGTATCACATCAAATCCTGCCGCTTCACAAAGCAACATCGTTTCCCTCGTTTTGCGGTGAACCCCGCCCAGAGTTCCTTCGGATGGTGAGGGTCTTATGAAGGCATTGGGGTTTCTAGCCAGTTCCTCCATCCTTGTCTTATCGCCCAGTATACTTCCGCCATTGACCGAAGAGCTTGGGTCGACGGCTAGAACGGCAACCTTATGGCCCCTGTCACATAAGTAGGTTCCGAACGTCTCGATGAAGGTACTTTTCCCGGCACCAGGCACTCCGGAAATCCCGATGCGGATTGAGTTCCCTGTATGAGGAAGGATGGCCTGCAATAATTCCTGTGCATGATCCAAATGGTGGGATGCATTGCTTTCAACCAATGTAATTCCTTTGGCTAGCTTGGCCCTGTCCCCTTTTATAATTCCCTCTTTAAGTTCATGGACCGGTATGTTTACATTATGTTTTTTGACGAATTTGCTTTTTGAAGGTTTGTTTTGGCTGGCTGTTAATTCCACACCTGGCTTTAATGAAGTAGCAAAACCTTCCTGATTGTTAAGATCGACCCATTCCGGCTTCTTGTCTTCACTCATTATTGGGCCACTTCCTCATATCCGAGGCGATTGTATATTTCCTGAAGCACTTTCTTTGCTGCCTGCGGAATGACCGTCCCAGGTCCAAAAATGGCTGTAGCGCCATTTTCCATAAGATAATCATAATCCTGTGCAGGGATGACGCCGCCTACGATCACTATGATGTCCTCTCGTCCCAAGTTCTTCAGTTCCGTCATAAGCTGCGGCAACAATGTTTTATGGCCGGCAGCAAGGGAACTCATTCCGACTACATGCACATCATTTTCCACCGCCTGGATGGCGGTTTCTTTCGGTGTTTGGAATAATGGACCGATATCGACATCATAGCCTAAATCCGCAAACCCCGTTCCGACTACTTTAGCTCCGCGATCATGACCGTCCTGGCCCATTTTAGCCATTAACAAACGCGGTCTTCTTCCTTCATTTTCAAGGAATTCTTCCGTCATGCGGACGACTTCCTCAATTTCCGCTTCTTTTGAGTACGCCGAGCTGTATACGCCGCTGATAGAACGGATCGTTGCTTTGTGACGTCCAGCCACCTCTTCGATCGCATCGGAGATTTCACCTAATGAAGCCCGTACTCTTGCTGCTTGCACAGCCAGTTCAAGAAGGTTACCCTCGCCAGTTCTGGCAGCCATTGAAAGCGCTTGAAGAGCTTCATCCACCTTTGCCTGATCACGTTTCGCTTTCAAATCGCTCAGTCGCTTAAGCTGACTTTCGCGAACTGCTGTATTGTCAATCTCCAGTATTTCAATCGGATCTTCTTTTTTCAACCGATACTTATTGACGCCTACGATCGTTTCATCTTGAGAATCGATTTTAGCCTGACGCTTTGCAGCGGCTTCCTCGATCCTCATTTTTGGAAGGCCGGTTTCAATTGCCTTCGCCATTCCTCCCAGACCTTCGATTTCTTCTATGTGAGCCCAAGCCCGTTCGATCAATTCATTAGTGAGCGATTCTACATAGTAAGAACCCGCCCATGGATCGATTACTTTTGTGATCCCGGTTTCCTCCTGCAGATAGAGCTGTGTATTTCGTGCAATGCGTGCCGAGAAATCCGTTGGCAGGGCAATGGCCTCATCCAATGCGTTCGTATGGAGCGATTGTGTATGTCCAAGTGCAGCCGCATGCGCTTCAATGAGGGTCCTTGCGACATTGTTAAACGGATCCTGCTCGGAAAGGCTCCAGCCGGAGGTTTGGGAATGAGTCCTCAATGCCATCGCTTTATTATTTTTCGGTTCGAAATGTTTCATCAGTTTTGACCAAATGAAACGAGCCGCCCGCATTTTCGCCACTTCCATGAAATAGTTCATTCCTACAGCCCAGAAGAATGACAGGCGTGGTGCAAATTTATCGATATCAATGCCTGCTTTCATTCCGGTACGTGCATACTCAAGCCCATCCGCCAACGTATAGGCAAGTTCGATATCAGCCGGCGCCCCCGCTTCTTGCAGATGATAACCGGAGATGGAAATGGAATTGAACTTGGGCATATATCTGGAAGTATACTCAAAGATATCAGCTATGATTTTCATGGACATTTCAGGCGGGTAGATATACGTATTCCTAACCATGTATTCCTTTAAGATGTCATTTTGAATCGTGCCTGAAAGCTTATCCTGTGTTACGCCTTGTTCTTCGGCTGTCACGATATAAAACGCAAGGATCGGTAATACTGCACCGTTCATTGTCATAGATACGGACATCTGATCAAGCGGAATGCCGTCGAACAAGATCTTCATGTCAAGAATGGAATCAATGGCAACTCCCGCCTTCCCCACATCACCGACAACGCGCGGATGATCGGAGTCATAACCGCGGTGTGTAGCTAAATCAAAAGCAACTGAGAGCCCTTTTTGCCCCATCGCCAGATTACGTCTGTAAAACGCATTGGATTCCTCAGCAGTAGAAAAACCTGCATACTGCCGTACCGTCCAAGGCCGATTGACATACATCGAAGGATAGGGCCCCCTTGTAAAAGGAGCGATGCCTGGCACACTTTCCATATGCTCCAGGCCGCGAATATCTTCCTCAACATAAAGCGGTTTGATTTTTATTTGTTCATTGGTTTCAAACAGAAGATCCTCAATGTTTTTCCCAACGGCTTTTTCGACTTCCTTTTTCCAAGCTTCCACTGTACCTTTCATCTCGGACTTAGCAGGATTTATAGCAGAAAAATTCGGTTTTTTCATTTCAGTTCACCCCTAGCTTCTGCAATAATTCAAGTAAAATGGATATTGCATTCGTTTTAACATGGATAAAATCTTTGACCCCGGCTTCTCTTAGTGTAATCTCCAATTCTTCTTGCTGCTTCCCCGCAATATAAATGGTGATGTCAGGGAATTGCTTTTTAATTTCTTTAATGATGACTGGCGCTAATTCCGAATAGTCACCATCACTGCCGCAAAGACAATAGATTGGGAGTTTGGTCACAGCTACATAATCGATTGCTTCCTCAACGGCTTGACATCCCTTACTGCCGATTGTTTCGATACCACCTGCTGCCGCAAGACTTTGAACGAAATCAGCACGAGGTTTATAGGATTTGAGATTTTTCAAATTAATTAAACCGATAGTTAGAGCCGTTCCGCTTATTCCTTTAAACTTTTCACTGCGTAGTCTTATCTGTTCGAACTGACTGGATACCCGTTCCAATTCAAGTGGGGTAATGCCAATCGGCTTCGCAACTTTCATATATGACACATGTTTATCCTTTGTCGTGTTTTTAATCTTATCAGCGGGATTCGGATATACATTCGTTCCGATGATGCTTTCTTTTCTGAAAGCCGCATTTTGAACTCTTCCTTGGTAAACTTCAGCTATTTCTTTCTGAAGGATACCTTGTTTAATTAGCTCCAGAATCCCTCCAGCTGCATCGATTTCAAGGAATTTTGCCCAAGCCTTTTCAGCCAACTCATCCGTTAGTTGCTCAACATACCATGAACCGCCAGCAGGATCGACAACTGTTGTAATGTTTGTTTCTTCTTTTAAAATCAAGTGAGTATTACGGGCAATTCTTTCTGAAAACTCATCGGTTGCACCGGTTGCGTGTGTAAATGGATGAATTTGAAGATATTGAATGCCTCCAATGGCTGCTGCAAAAGCTTGGTTCGTGGTCCGAAGAATATTGACGTGCTGATCATATAGCGTTTCTGTCAACTCGGAGGTTACGGCATGTATCGTCATTTTAAAATGGTCCGATGCTGTATCGAAAGCTTCTGCAAGACCTGCCCAAAGCCTTCTGGCAGCCCTCAGTTTAGCGATGGACATGAAGTAATTTGAATCCACTGCAAACGAGAATACTATTTTTTCGGAAACCGCAGCAATAGAAAGACCTTGCTTTTGCCCTTCCAATAGATATTGGACGGCTGCCGATAATCCGTATGCTATTTCTTGTACGGAATTGGCTCCTCCATTATGGTAGACTGCCGTATTAATCAAAATTGTTTTTAAATCCCTGCCTACCTTCTGATAGTCCTGGATCGTCTTCAGCCAGTCTGCAAAATAGTTATCCGTATCATCTGGCAGCTGACCGCAAATGAGCCATTCTGCAATTGGATCTTCAGCAATGACGCCTGTCAATTGGGTATTTTGTGCTTCGGCAACAGCTTTGAATTGAGGGAATAATTCTTTTTGTTTCCCCTTAAGGTCAATGAAAACCGGTATTTCTTTTAATGATATTTCCTTAAACAAGGTTTCAGCCCTTGCTCCCTCGGAAAGCAATCGTGCAGGATACGCCACGACATTTTGACCGCGCTTGAATGCAGCCCTCATCTTTTCATTTGCTTCTTCAGCCGTGATACCGCTTACAGGTTGAACGACAAGCCAAGGTTTGTCATGATATCCCGTTGGGGACGTTCCTCGGGTGAAAGGGAAAAATCCTGGCAATTCAGCTACTTTTTCCGTTGATTCCGCCTTTTCTGTATAGAGTGGATATAAAGCGATGCCCTCATATGTATTCGTTTTAAGCTTTTCTACACTTTTCCCTTTTAAACTTGCTTCCGCAGCTTCTTTCCACTCTTCAAAAGAAGGCTTAGGAAAGGTTATGTTTTTTACATCTTTCAGTTCCATCTGTAATCGCTTTCTTATCCTCATACGCCCTTTTCCTTCATTGGGAGAACGAACGCTCAGTCAGTTTTGGATAAGAAAACCACCCTCCCGTCAATTTAATCTGGATTATACTAACATTCTACCATAATTTTCTTGAAATTTAAGACAATAGAAATTAGCAAACCTGTTATTAGGGAAACCACTAGCCTATTTTGCCTCTTTAAATCAAGTACAGTCCCTGACCTGTATTAGAACAGCTCTTAATAAAATAATAGCAAAAATAAAATTTTTGTCGATGTTTTTCTACGGAAAAGCGAAGTGCAAAAAAAAAGGAAGGACCTTCCGGCCTTCCTTTTCTTCATTTTAGTATATGGGAGTGTTGTCTTTGGAAATCTTTTCGATGATTTCTTTAACCCTCGCGAGGAATCGTCCGCATACCAGTCCGTCCAAAACACGATGATCAAGTGATAAACAGAGATTCACCATATCTCGTACTGCAATCATGTCATTAATGACCACAGGACGTTTTACAATCGTTTCAACCTGTAAAATGGCTGCCTGTGGATGATTGATGATTCCCATGGACTGGACAGAACCGAATGAGCCAGTGTTATTAACAGTGAACGTACCACCTTGCATATCCTCTGCTTTTAACTTACCTGACTTCACTTTTGATGCAAGTTCCTGTATTTCCCTTGCTATACCTTTGATTGATTTTTCATCTGCATTTTTAATGACCGGAACAAATAGGGCATCTTCAGTTGCAACGGCTATCGATATATTGATTTCTTTCTTTTGTACGATTTTTTCGCCGGCCCACATCGAATTCAGTTCTGGAAATTCCGTAAGGGCTTGAGCAACCGCTTTTACGAAAAAGGCAAAGTATGTTAAATTATAGCCTTCTTTTTGTTTAAAATCGGATTTTAGATTATCACGCAATTTCACCATATTGCTGGCGTCAACTTCCACCATCGTCCAAGCATGAGGAATTTCATGCTTACTTTTCAACATATTGGACGCAATTGCCTTACGGATGCCGGTTACCGGTATTTCCTTGTCACCAGCCGCAGTCGGCACGTTTGTTACTGGACTTGTTTGACGATTGACTTGAGGAGCGATCTCTTCAGGAGCCGCATCGGAAATTGCGGAAGGCTCATCCGCCTTAGGAAGATTCCCTGATTCAACAAGTTTCAGTAAATCTTTACGGGTGATCCGTCCCTCATTCCCCGTCCCTTTAACTTTTGACAGATCGATTCCATGCTCCTGGGAAAGTTTTAACACAGCTGGCGAATAGCGAGCTTTCCTTGATGGTTCTCCCGCTTGCTGCACATCTCTTGTAACAGGTGCCTCAACTTTTACCTCATTTTGAGAAACTTGCGCAGCATTTTCGTTATCCGTCTTTGCCGTTTCAACTTCTATCGAGCAGATGACTTCCCCGACTGCCAATGTTTGATTCTCATCCGCTTTCAATTCCTTGATGATGCCGGTGAAGGAAGAAGGAACCTCAGCATTTACTTTATCCGTCATCACTTCAGCTAGCGGGTCATATTTCGTGACATGATCACCAGGCTTCACAAGCCATTTACTGATGGTTCCCTCTGTGACACTTTCGCCTAGTTGGGGCATCTTCATTAATTCCATAGCCATAATTCGTTCCTCCTTCTTAACAGTCATTAATACTCGGCCAATTCCCTCATTGCCTTTTCCACTTTATCAGGATTCACCATGAATTGTTTTTCCATCGTAGGTGCATAAGGCATGGCAGGTACATCCGGGCCGGCCAATCGTTTTACAGGGGCATCCAAATCAAAAAGGCAATGCTCGGCAATTATGGCTGCGACCTCACTCATGATGCTTCCTTCTTTATTATCTTCCGTAACCAATAATACTTTCCCCGTTTTAGAAGCTGCTTCTATGATGGCATCCTTATCCAAAGGGTACACGGTACGCAAGTCAAGAACATGTGCAGAAATTCCATCTGCAGCTAATTTTTCTGCTGCCTGAAGGGCAAAATGCACACAAAGGCCATAGGAGATGACAGTAATGTCTTCCCCTTCCCTTTTCACATCCGCCTTACCGATTGGAAGTACATAATCTTCAGTAGGCACCTCACCCTTGATCAAGCGGTATGCGCGTTTATGTTCAAAGAAAAGCACTGGGTCTTCATCGCGAATGGCAGCTTTAAGCAAGCCCTTTACATCATACGGAGTGGAAGGCATCACAATTTTCAAGCCCGGCTGATTGGCAAAGATCGCTTCAACCGATTGCGAATGATAAAGAGCTCCATGAATTCCCCCTCCATATGGAGCACGGATTACCATAGGACAGCTCCAGTCATTATTGGAACGGTATCTGATTTTGGCTGCCTCTGAAACAATTTGGTTAATGGCAGGCATGATGAAATCAGCGAATTGCATCTCAGCTATCGGCCGAAGCCCATACATGGCGGCTCCAATTCCAACTCCTGCGATTGCAGATTCTGCGAGCGGGGTATCGATGACCCTGTCTTCACCGAATTGGTCATATAAACCATTAGTGGCTTTAAAGACCCCACCTTTTTTCCCTACATCCTCTCCCAATACGAATACACGGGAATCCCGTTCCATCTCTTCCCTCATTGCCATTGTCACGGCATCTATATAAGAAATCACTGGCATTCTATTACCCCCTTACTTTTGTGCATAGACATGATCCATAGCACTTTCAGCCTTTGGATATGGAGCATTTTCAGCATAATCGGTTGCTTCGTTGACTATCTTCATGACTTCATCATTCAGTTGTTTCTCAAGGTCATCATCCATGATTCCCACTTCTTTTAAATAGGCTCCAAATGTCATTATGGAATCCTTCGTTTTGGCTTCGGCCACTTCGTCCGCCGTCCGGTAGCTTCGGTCATCATCATCACTTGAATGTGGTGTAAGCCTGTATGAGACGGTTTCCACTAGTGTAGGGCCTTCTCCCCTTCGTGCACGGTCAGCCGCTTCTTTCACCGCAGCATACACGGCCAATGGATCATTGCCATCCACCGTTATCCCAGGCATCCCATAGCCAATCGCCCTGTCGGAAACATTTTCACACGATAGCTGTTTCTCTATAGGAACTGAAATCGCATATTTATTATTTTCACACATGAAAATGACCGGTAGCTTATGCACACCTGCAAAGTTGGCCCCTTCATGAAAATCGCCCTGATTGGATGAACCTTCCCCAAACGTTACGAAAGTCACCAAATCCTTACCTTCCATCTTCCCTGCAAGGGCAATTCCGACTGCATGCGGGACCTGTGTCGTTACAGGCGATGAACCAGTGACGATCCTATTTTTCTTTTGACCAAAATGACCTGGCATTTGGCGCCCTCCGGAATTGGGATCTTCCTCTTTCGCGAAACCTGAAAGCATCAAATCTTTTGCGGTCATTCCGAAGGTAAGCACCACACCTACATCCCGGTAATAAGGCAGCACATAATCCTTTTGCCGATCAAGCGCAAACGCTGCCCCAACCTGTGCAGCTTCTTGCCCCTGGCAGGAAATCACGAAAGGAATTTTCCCGGATCGGTTTAGAAGCCACATGCGCTCATCAATTCTGCGGGACAAAAGCATTGTCCGGTACATATCTAAAACCGTTTCCTCATTTAAGCCTAATTGTTCATGACGTTTTTCTACCATCATAAAACCTCCTGACCTTATTCTTTAAGAATGTATGGCACGTCCATCGACAGCAAGGGCCGCCTCCCCGATTGCTTCGGAAAGACTTGGGTGCGGATGAATTGTCTTGCCTATCTCCCAAGGTGTCGCATCAAGCACTTTTGCAAGTCCAGCTTCTGAAATCATATCCGTAACATGTGGCCCGATCATATGAACACCCAGTATATCATCCGTTTTCTTATCGGCGATGATTTTGACAAAACCATCCGCTTCCCCGAAAACAAGGGCCTTACCAACTGCACGGAATGGGAATTTCCCTATTTTAAGGTCATAGCCTTCCTTATTTGCCTGATCTTCCGTCAAACCGACACTTGCAGCCTCAGGGCTTGAATACACACATTTAGAAATGAGCGAATAATCCAGCGGTTCCGGTTTTTTGCCTGCAATATGTTCAACGGCCGTAATACCTTCATGGGAGGCAACGTGTGCCAATTGCAGACCGCCGATACAGTCACCGATCGCATAGATATGTGATTCCTTCGTTTGGAAGAAGTCATTGGTTTCAATAAAACCTTTTTCTTTCACAATCTCCGTATTTTCAAGGCCGATCCCTTCAACATTTGCTGACCTTCCTACGGAAACCAGCATTTTTTCAGCTGTGAATTCCTCTACCGAACCTTTGACTTCAGCAGAAATGGATACTGAATCACCCGTTTTCAGGGTTTCAGGCAATACCTTGGCACCTGTAACGAATTTGACGCCTTTTTTCGTTAGGAGACGAAGCATTTCACTGGAAATATCATGGTCTTCTGTCGGGATGATTCTATCTGCATATTCCAGTACTGTCACTTCCACACCAAAATCATTGAGCATCGAAGCCCATTCAATGCCGATAACTCCACCGCCTACAATAATCATCGATTTTGGCAGGCTCTCAAGCGCTAGAGCTTCATCCGATGTAAGCACCAATTCCCCATCAATCGCTAAACCGGGCAGTGTTTTCGGACGCGAACCGGTTGCAATGATGACATTCTGGGGAATGAGCATTTCATTTTCACTGCCATCATTCATTTCCACGGAAATTGTCCCAGGCATCGGTGAAAATATAGAAGGACCAAGTATACGCCCTAACCCTTCATAAACCGTTATCTTTCCTTGTTTCATCAAGTGCTGAACTCCTTTATAGAGTTGATCGACCACTTTAGTCTTTCTTTCCTGCACTTTAAGGAAATCTACCTTTACATCCCCGGTAACAATACCGAATTCCTCACTTTTCACTGCAGTCTGATAAACTTCCGCACTCCTTAAAAGTGCTTTCGAAGGGATACAGCCTTTATGTAGACACGTTCCGCCGAGCTTGCCTTTCTCCACGACAGCCGTTTTCAATCCTAATTGAGCAGCCCTTATCGCCGCCACATACCCGCCTGTTCCTCCTCCGAGGATAACGAGGTCAAATTCTTCAGCCAAAACCACTCCTCCTCACAAATACATACAATTTGTCACCATTTTTACTTGCCCTATGTTTATTACGTTATCCATGTTGAAAATTCCTGTGTTTATTTAAAAAAACACAGGAATCTAATCTTGTAAATTACATTCACTTTCTTCCATTCAAGATATGTTTTTCATTTTGCAGGAATTGGCTCCTTGAATTCCTCATGCGAGCAATTCGCTCCTCTGCCATCCTATCCGCCGCTTTATAAGTTGGGATTTGATCACGTTTTGCAATCTCGATGACTCTTTCAATTGTATCATAAACCGTTTCCACTTTCTTAAGGGCTCTTTCCCGATTATACCCTAAAAGTTCATCGGCCACGTTTATGACTCCCCCTGCATTAATTACATAATCAGGAGCATATATAATACCTTTTTCATGAATTTGATCGCCATGAACAGATTCCTTTAATTGATTATTGGCAGCACCTGCAATGACCTTCGCCCTGATTTGATTGATTGTTTGATCATTTATGACAGCACCTAATGCACATGGTGCATAGATGTCACAGTCGACTCCATAAATTTCATCTGGATTCACTGCAGTCGCACCAAATGATTCGACCGCACGGGCCACGCTTTCTTTATTGATATCCGTAACGATGAGCTTGGCGCCCTCCTCATGAAGATGACGGCATAAGTTATAAGAAACATTCCCGACGCCTTGGACTGCAACCACCTTGCCTTCTAAGGAATCAGTTCCGAATGCCTCTTTTGCAGCAGCCTTCATACCGCGGTATACCCCATATGCCGTTACTGGGGAAGGGTTGCCCGAAGAACCGAATGCAGGGGAAATCCCCGTGACAAAATCCGTCTCCTCATGAATGAGATCCATATCCTCAACCGTTGTACCTACATCTTCAGCTGTTATATAACGGCCATTCAGCCCTTGGATATACCTTCCGAATGCACGGAACATTTCTTCATTTTTATCCTTACGCGGATCGCCGATGATGACGGTTTTCCCCCCGCCTAAATTCAGGCCGGCAGCGGCGTTCTTATATGTCATTCCTCTCGAAAGCCTTAAGGCATCTTCAATGGCATCTTCTTCAGATGCATACGTCCACATCCTTGTGCCTCCAAGCGCAGGCCCTAATGTTGTATCATGAATGGCAATAATCGCTTTCAAACCCGATTGTTTATCCTGACAGAATAGCAGTTGCTCGTAATCATACTTCTCAAGATATTTAAAAATTTCCATAAAGGAATCCTCCCTAGATGTTTTAATACATGTCAGATATGAGACTACTGAATTTCTCCTCATTCTTACTTGTTCCTACGTTCGTTTTAAATAAAAATCCGCTACTCACATGATATTTTCCCCATGGGGAATGGTTCCCTTGAAAAACCCATGCACCTTTAAATATGCAAATAACATGCCAATAAAATACATAATCAGCACCTATTTATCCAAAAAAAGGACATGCTGGTTAATAAGTTGGGCAACTATAGCCTATAACAAATTCAAAAAAATTTCATGTCAGAAGTGGAGTCTCGCTTAAATTAAAATAAATCAGAAAATTCCACGCATTTTTTTTCATGGTGTGCAAATGATTGCATGCAAAATTTTTCACAGTTTTAGTTTTTCCATTTTATAATATAGATTTCTAACTGAAATCCCCAGCGCTTTTGCCGTAAGTGTTTTATTTCCCTTGTGGGTATGGAACGCTTGCTGAATGATTTCGGCTTCATACTGGTCTATTATCTCCGAGAGCGGTTTCCCCGATACGTAGCCGGAAGGCTTCATTAATAATTTCTCTTGATTTAATGGAATCTCTTCGATAAAATCCGGAATATGATGGGTATCAATGATTGTCTCGTTCAATTTCATGAAAATGATTGCCCGTCCTAAGATATTTTCCAGTTCCCTCACATTTCCCGGCCAGTTGTAGATTTGCATCTTATGTATAGCTGCTTCTGTAATTCCCTCTATGCTCCGTCCATACTCCTGATTGATTTTATTAATCAAATGCTCCGCCAATTCTCTCAGATCTTCTTTTCTCTTTCTTAATGGAGCAATGAAAATAGGCATGCGGTTCAGCCTGAAATATAAGTCTTCCCTGAATGATCCGTTTGCGATGGCCTGTTCAAGATTGATGTTCGTAGCAGCAATGACCCGGACATTGATGGGGATCGGCTTCGTCCCCCCCACCCTGACGATTTCCTTTTCTTGTAAAACCCGAAGTAATTTAGCTTGGATGTTGGCTGGCAATTCACCAATTTCGTCCAAAAAGATACTCCCTTGATTTGCCTCTTCAAAAAAACCGACCTTTCCGCCCCTGCTTGCACCGGTAAAGGCTCCTTCATCATAACCGAATAGTTCACTTTCAAGTAATGATTCCGAGATGGCCGCACAATTTACCCGAACGAATTTATTGAACTTCCTATCGCTCGCATTATGGATGGCATGTGCAAATAACTCTTTGCCCGTCCCTGATTCCCCTCTTAATAAGACAGTAGCAGGTGTTCTTGCCGATAATTTCGCCTGTTCAATGGGAAGCTTCATCTCTTCGGAAGCCCCAATTATATCATCAAAGGAATATTTAGCCTGCAATGTCCGGATAATCTGTCTTGCCCGATTAAGTTCGTGGGTCAAGGCTTGAATTTCCGATACATCATGAATGACGCCAACACTTCCTTTCAGGCACCCATCCACGATGATTGGAGCAACATTCACGATCACTTCCTTGTGTTTAGGGCCGACACGCATATTGACACCACGAACAGGTTTTTTTGTCTGAAGCACTTTCATATGCATACTTTCGCCTTCGTAAATATCGATAGAAGCCGGTTTACCGATCACTTGGGTCTTTGTTAAGCCAGTGATTCTTGTATATGCCGGATTGATCAATAGCCCCCTTCCTTGATCATCCACAACAGATATGGCTTCATCACTGGATTGAATGATTGCCTGGAGCATCGTCTGTATCTCTTTTAAATCAGTGATCTGTTCCGCCAATTGCACAGCTTCCCTCTTATTCCTAAACACGGCAAAAGCCCCTATGATTTCCTTATCGGCATTCACCAGAGGTATCCTTGTCGTTATGAGTTCCATCCCATTGCCAAGGGTGATTTCCTGATTCACTTCTTTTTGGTTCGTTTGCATCACTCGCAGCAACCCTGTTGATGGGATGAAATCTTTGATATGTCTCCCAATCACATCCTCTCGCTTTGTGTCTGATGCACGTTCCGCACTATCATTGAACATGATGATGAATCCTTCATGGTCAATCACGACCATCCCTTCACTGGTCGTATTAAGGATCAAATCCATTTTTGCGGAGGTATTCTCCAATTTACTGATTAAACGATTTTTCTCTTCAAACAACTTAGTCATAATGAGGGCGACACTTCCAGGAATGAGAATCGTTTGTTCGCCCATGTCCCTTTTTATCTTTTTATAGATAGACGGGTCACCGGTCGTATCAAATATGATGTCCAAACCCCACTTCAATCCCATGCTCCAATCAGTCACAGTAGGAATCCTTCGTTCCTTCGCAGCAAGCATCCCTTCAGCCGATTCATTCTTATCAGCCATACAAACAATGGAAAATACTTCACTTTCCGATAGGAGTTTCAACACGGTCGTCCCTCCCACTCCTCCCCCTACTATCATGACCTTTTGCATCAGCCATCCCCCTTAAGAAATAATTATCCCTTTAAAAATAGATCATTCCCTGCAATTTTTTTCATACTCCACACCATTTTACCATATCGGCCCCCTTTAAAAACAGCCACCAAATCCCAGTCATTATCAAGATTCCCGTTACTTGACAAATAATTTATATCCTTTATCATTTTTTAAAGATGGAATTTTCGGAAGGGATTTGACTGCATGAAACGTTTAATCGCTTTTTTGATTCTTTTTATACCCGGTGCCTTTGCTGCCTATGGCATAAAAATAATGAGGGACATGGTGTTCGGTATTTTACAGCCCCCCTATCCATTCCTTTGGCTGCAATTTTTAATAGGACTGCTCATTACGATAGGCGGAATAGCCTTTATCGCCGGTTTCATCTTACATCGAGATCGAAAACAAAATAAGGTCCAGAGCAGGTTCAATAAATTTTAAACGCAAAAAAAGGTGCCTTGCATGGCACCTTCTTTCTTCATCTTGACTTCAATTCTTCTCTGATCCGTACCGCTGCTTTGGGGTAATCGGTTATGATGCCGCTGCACCCCAATTTGAATAACCGCCTCATCTCGGTTTCTTCATTAATGGTATAGGGCCTTACAGGAACACCCATACTAACCGATGTTTGAATGAGTGCATCAGGGGCAGCCCGGATATTCGGGTGAATTGCACTTCCGCCTATTGCCTTGGCATATATCCACGGCATGTATAGGCCATCCCTATATAGCGGTGCCGTTTCCAATTCTGGTGCCAATCGATGGCAATTGACCAAACTGTAATGATTGAAAGAAGAAAGGATTATCCTTTCCTCCATTTCGTAGGTACGGATGAGCCGGATGACTTTCTCTTCTAAGCCTGGATACAGAAAAACCGTATTTTTCAATTCAATATTGCAAAAAAGCTGATTATCATTAAGCCAAATAAACAGTTCTTCAAGCGTAGGGATCTTTTCCTTACCAAAATTACCCTTATGGGTTGCGGACGCATAAAGGGTTTTCAACTCCTTTAATGTTCGGTCTTTTACATACCCCGAGGCATTCGTGGTCCGATCGAGCTTTTCATCGTGGATGATGACCACTTCTCCATCTTTCGAGAGCTGGACATCCGTTTCAATTCCGTCTGCACCGACACGGGCAGCTTCCTTGAACGCCGACATTGTATTTTCCGGATGAGTTCCTGAAGAGCCTCGATGTGCAAAGATTAAGGTCATGATGAAACGCCGCCTCTCTCAAAAGATGTTATACACCGATTTTATGAACAGAAACAGCAAATTATTTCATCTAGATCAATTCTACAATCAAAACGCAGGTGATTATTTTCTGCATAGAAAGTTTCTTTCTTCAAATCACTCCTTTTCTTTTACAAGCTAATATGTGCCGCTTTTTCAACCAAACAAAAACGCATTTTATTTATGGGATTTGCTGCAAAATCCAATAAATAAAATGCGTTTAATTTTTTAACCGGCGTAAAAAGATTTGAAGTTGCCGATTAGAAAAAATCACGAAGCAACTTCTTCCTGTCCTTTACCTCCAGACGGAGAGTTCCTATTTATATTTAGCGGCTCTAGCCTTTATAAGGTCAATAGTTACCCTGAGTCTTAACAACCGGTATTTACCTTACCTCTGTCAAGAAGCTTTATGTTCGAGGCGCAGCTTATCGGCAACCATGGCAATGAATTCGGAATTTGTAGGTTTTGCCTTTGTCATGCTTACGGTATAGCCGAAAAGAGATGATATGGATTCTATATTTCCACGGCTCCAGGCCACTTCAATCGCATGCCGGATAGCACGTTCAACTCGGCTGGCCGTAGTATTGTATTTTTTTGCGATATCCGGATATAAAACTTTGGTGATGGAACCCAATAGTTCAATATCATTATATACCATGGATATGGCTTCCCTTAAATACAAATAGCCCTTAATATGTGCAGGCACTCCAATCTCGTGAATGATGCTGGTGATGCTTGCATCAAGGTTCTTCGGTTTGGATTCATTTTGGGGACGATAGCTAAATTGACTATGATTTTTTAAAACCGCCTGCCCTTTACCGCTTACCTGACGGATGTGATTGGCCAGATTTTCCATATCAAATGGTTTCAAGATAAAATAAGACGCACCCAAATCAACTGCTTTTTTCGTTACATCCTCTTGACCAAAGGCAGTAAGCATTATCACATTAGGCATGGCACCCCGTTTTACTTCACGAAGTTTCTCAAGTACACCTAACCCATCTAAATGAGGCATGATAATATCGAGGATCAAAATATCCGGATCAACGCTTTCTAGCATACCCAGGCAATCTTGACCGTTATGTGCCACCCCAATCACTTCCATGTCTTCCTGTGCAGAAATGTATTCTTCCAGAAGGCCAACAAGTTCTCTATTATCATCTACAACGCACACCTTAATTTTTTTCACGCTTGATTTCCTCCTCAACTACAATTGGTCTTTTTTTCTATATGACTAAATTCTATTGTAATTGAACTTTTCGACAATGGAAACTAAATTCCTTTTATTTTTGAAAAAATATAAGGAATTCAATATTATTCTCCGGATATCTCTTGTTTTCGACTTCGTTTGCTATTGGAATAAACCGTTTGTCGAAAAATCTTCATATCGTTTTCATTTTATCACAACGTTCCAAAAAAACCTCTATTTTTTGAAGAAATCAAAATTAATTCCGACCCAAACCTATGCTAATCATAATTTTCCATCAAAAAGGGGCATCCAAAAGGATACCCGGATTCTTAGCTTGCCTTTTCATAATTATCTTTGTCGTATATATTTATACCGGCTTCGTTTAACATCCATTCGATATGGACTCCATACCCACTTGTAGGATCATTAACGAATACATGGGTGACTGCACCGATTAATTTCCCATTTTGAATGATAGGACTGCCGCTCATGCCTTGAACGATCCCACCCGTTTTTTGAAGCAATTCTTTATCCGTCACTTTTAAGACCATTCCTTTGATTGCAGGGAACTTCTGTGGGATGGAACTGACGATTTCGACATCGAATTCCTCCACTTCAGAACCATCCACCACTGTAAGGATTTTTGCTGGCCCTTCCTTTACCTCATGGGAAAGGGTGATCGGGAGTGGTTTATCGTTAATTCCATTTTTAAAATCTTGATTTAATTTCCCAAAAATACCAAAGGGACTATTGCGATTGATATTTCCTATTTTTTCTTTATTGGAAGAAAAGCGTGCCAATTTTTCTCCCGGATCACCATTGCTTCCTTTTTCGATGGATGTGACCGTCGATTGAACGATCTGCCCGTCCTTAACAACGATCGGCTTTTTTGTATCCATATCGGATATGACATGTCCCAACGCCCCATATTTTTTTGAATCCGGGTGATAAAACGTCATCGTTCCGATGCCAGCTGCCGAATCACGGATATACAAACCCAATTTGTAAGTTCCTTCATTCTTATCTTTTAGCGGTAATAAGGTACTATGAAGCACTTCATTATCACGGTTAATGACAATTTTCAACGCCTCACCCTTTTCACCCGCCTGCTGAACAAAAGGGGTTACATCCCCCATCTTCTTTATCGTCTGACCATTGATTTCTGTAATAATATCACCGATTTCAATTTTCGCTTTTTCTCCCGGTGATTTTTTCCCCTGCGCCGTATCAATAAGATGATGACCTACTACGAGCACCCCAAGAGTATTAAGCTTCACTCCAATGGATTGACCTCCTGGCATTACCCTAAAGTCTTTTAACACCCTGATGTCGACCTTTTTGGCAGGCAAGCCTGCTACATCAAGTAACACTTCATTCGTACCTGGTTTCTCGGCACCAAGCGTAATCGAAGCTTGTTCATCATGAAGTGAAATTCCATCACTGGATCCCGACGTTTTTGCAGAAACAGGCAATGATTTGGAAATACTATATTGACTTCCTTCAAATAGTACAAGATGATTTGGAATTAATAAATATTCACGAGATGGCTGGTATAACCCTAATGTTAATAGCGAAACAAGGAGAATTCCACCGATGATCCTGTTTATCCATATAAATTTCAATCCATTCACTCTCCTCGCTCTCTGAAACTTTATGGCTACACCTTTAATTTAGCCCTCATGACAGTCATTTATAACAAGTGCAAAAAATAAAAGCTATCCGTTTTTGGATAGCTTTACAATGAATGCTTATGATAAGTTTAAATAATCTTCTTAAGTGCCCATCAAGATGTAATCTTAAGCCTTTTGGCCAGCTGGATTAATTCATTGGCATGTTGTTTCGTCAAGTCCGTAATCTCTACTCCCGAAATCATCCTGCCAATTTCTTTTATTTTTTCAGTTTCAATTAGCGGTTTGACCGAGGTATTCGTGCGTCCGGACCTTACATTTTTCGCTATGAAAAGGTGAGTATCCGCCATGGCTGCCACCTGTGGCAAATGGGATATGCATAATACTTGTGATCCAGTTGCCACTTTATAGATCTTTTCGGCAATGGATTGCGCAACACGTCCGCTCACACCTGTATCCACTTCATCGAATATAATGGACGTTATGCCTTGATGCTTGGAGAAAATGCTTTTCAAAGCCAGCATGATCCTCGACAGTTCTCCACCAGATGCGATTTTAGAAAGGGGTTTTAACGGTTCACCTGGATTGGTGGAAATATAAAATTCCATGGAATCCAGCCCTGACTGATTAATGCCCCTATCTGACAATTCATCGAAAGTATAAGCTGTCTGAAGGAAATGAGGTTCGAAAATTGTTTTTTCCATATATAAATCCTTTAATTCCTGGTGAATCTTTTTGGTTAGCTGCTGAGCGAATTTCTGGCGAAGTTCAGACAGATTCTTTGCTTCGACGATAAGATCTGCCTTGATGGATTTCATTTCCTTTTCAAGCTTCGCGATATGGGTTTCCCTATTTTGCAGTTTTTCGACTTCTTCTTCAATTGCGGCCCCATATTCCAGGATTTCCTCGATGGTCCGCCCGTATTTACGCTTTAATTGATTTATTTCATTAAGTCGACTTTCAATGAATTCCACACGTTCTGTATCATAATCCAAAGAGTCCAATTGGTCCCGGATATTTGACACAGCCTCTTCGAGCAGGAAGTAGCTATTTGAAACGGTTTCAGAGCTGTGCTTTAAACCTTCATCAAGCCCTGCCGCTTCCTCCAAATTATTCATGGCTACGGATAGCCAATCAATTGCATGCTGCTCACCATTCAAAGCATTATAACTGGTTTGCAGCGCTTCATGGATTTTTTCAAAATTATTAATTTTCTTCCGTTCTTCCATCAATTCTTCATCTTCGCGTAATTTCAAATCAGCTTTTTGGATTTCATCGAATTGAAACTGGATCAAATCAAGTCGGTGGACCATTTGCTGTTCATTTTGGCTCAAACCATTCAATTGTTTAGAAGCGGTTTCATAACGTTTATATAGCTTTTGGTATTCAGTGAGTGCAGATGCGATTTTTTCACCGCCGAATTGATCGAGCAGCGGAAGATGGAGTCGTTCATCCATTAATTCCTGATGTTCATGCTGACCATGGATGTCTATCAATGTTCTCCCTATCTCACGCAAGGTGGAAATCGTTACCATCTTTCCATTTACCCTGCAAACGCTTTTACCGCTTTGTGAGATGTCCCTTCGAAGTATCGCCATCCCATCATTCATATCCAGGCCAAACTCTTCCGCTTTGGCAAAGACCGGGTGTTTTTCATCTTCAATCTGGAATAATCCTTCTATTTCAGCCTTCGACTCACCATGTCGAATGAACTCTGCAGAACCACGTCCCCCAACCAAGAGATGAACGGCATCTATTATGATTGACTTCCCTGCCCCCGTTTCTCCTGTCAAGACCGTCAAGCCTTTCTCAAATGAAACGGACAGGCTGTCTATGATCGCAAAATTCCTAATCGATAGTTCTGTTAACAAACTAGATCACCTCACAACATTATTAAAGCATGTCCAAGAATTTGCCGGAAATGATCTTTGCATCTTCCTCGGAACGGCAGATAATTAAACATGTATCGTCGCCGCCGATCGTCCCGAGTATTTCTTGCCAATTTAAATTATCAATCAATGCACAGATGGCCTGGGCATTACCCGGGAGCATTTTCATAACCAGCAAGTTGTTGGCTGAGTCGATGCGTACAAATGCATCGACAAGGATTCTCTTTAATTTTTGAAGTGGATTGAAACGTTGGTCGGCCGGCAGACTGTATTTATACCTTCCATCCGTTAAAGGAACTTTTACAAGGTGAAGCTCTTTAATATCCCTTGAAACGGTGGCTTGAGTTACATTGTATCCAGCTAATTTCAATTCTTCAACTAACTCATCCTGTGTTTCGATATCATTATTCGTTATAATGTCCCTTATTTTTATATGTCGTTGTCCTTTATTCATAAGTAGAAGCACCTCTTCTCAACTGTTGCTCATTTAATGGTAATTGTATCACTTTCATTTCTTACTTAAGCAAGCTGCCCAATTTGCCTGGGTATCATCAGTACGTGCAAATAGGCCGCTTTACTAAGTGGCTAATATTAATGTTATCGGATTTTTATGCAATTGTACAACTTTTTCTCTAAAATGAATACAAGTCTACTTTTTGCACTTACCTATCTTATGTATCCACCCATCAATGATTCAAGTTCATGCCGACAATGTATAGTCAAAAAGCTCCTTTAGCCAACCATTCAGCCAAAGGAGCCATACAAAGTTCTAGCTATTCTTTTTTAAATTGGGCATGGGCCTCTCCAACGATGTCATCAACCGTTTTCTTAAGCAATAATGCTCCATCTTCCTTCGGCCCTTGCCAGTGTAAGTGAAGTAAGAATTCAATATTTCCATCACCGCCGGTAATCGGTGAGAAGGAGGCATCTTTAATATCATAGCCTTCCTTTAAAGAAAAAGAAATGATCTTATCCAACACTTGTTTATGGATTTTGGGATCACGAACAATCCCCTTTTTACCCACTTGATCCTTCCCAGCTTCGAATTGCGGTTTAACCAAGGCAACGACATCACTATTCGGGACGAGCAAGGTCTTTAGCACCGGTAAAATTAACGTAAGCGAGATGAAGGAAACATCAATGCTTGCGAAGTTTGGCATCTCCCCGTCGAGATCGGCGGGTGTAACATAACGGAAATTGGTTCTTTCCATTACTTTTACCCGCTCATCCTGCCTAAGCTTCCAGGCAAGTTGATTATAGCCGACATCAAGCGCATAAGACATTATGGCTCCATTTTGCAAAGCACAATCCGTAAACCCGCCAGTTGATGATCCGATATCAAGCAGTATTTTTCCATTCACTTGTAAATCGAATTCCCTTAATGCCTTCTCAAGTTTAAGACCGCCTCTCGAAACGTAAGGCATGACTTTTCCTTTGATCGTGAATTCGAGATCGACCGGCACTTTTTCCCCCGGTTTTTCGTATCTCTCTTCATTCGCATAGACAAGGCCTGCCATAACCATACGCTTCGCTTTTTCACGTGTATCGGCCAAGCCTTGTTCTACAAGTAATACATCCACTCTTTCTTTCATCACTTTCATATTTTCAGGCCCTTTTTTCTTTTTTGGGTGTTATCATTTTAATCTTTTTGATGGCTGTCTCAGTCGTCAGACCGATTTCTTCAAGAAGTTCATCGACGCTTCCATGTTCAATGAAATAATCAGGTATCCCCATTCGATCTATAATTGCCCCATAAAATCCTTGATCATGAGCATATTCAAGAACAGAACTACCAAAACCACCTTGAAGAACCGCTTCTTCTATTGTCAGGATTGGCATTTTTTCACCAAGGAGACTGCTCAGCATGTTCTCATCCAAAGGCTTAATGAACCTGGCATTGACCACCTTCACTGAATAATCCTCTTTCTCGAGCAGTTCTGCCGCTTCAAGAGCCATGGGAATCGTTGTGCCGAAAGTCAAGATGGCAGCATCCGTTCCTTCTTTAAGAACTTCCCACGAACCGATCGGAATCTGCTGTAATTCAGCATCCATCTCAACTCCCCAACCATTCCCACGAGGGAAACGCATGGCAATCGGACCATCATTATATTTTAAGGCCGTATTGACCATATGCTGGCCTTCGTTTTCATCTTTCGGCATCATCAGCACCATATTCGGTACGTGGCGCAAGAAAGCAATGTCGAAAACGCCTTGATGCGTTTCACCATCGGAACCAACCAATCCAGCACGATCGATTCCTATGAATACGTTCAAATTCTGACGGCAAATATCATGCACCACCTGGTCATAAGCCCTTTGCAGGAAGGTTGAATATATAGCCAGGAATGGTTTCATTTTTTGCGTTGCCAATCCGGCAGCAAAAGTTGCAGCATGCTGCTCGGCAATCCCTACATCATAGAAACGCTCTGGGAACTCTTGAGAGAAGCCCACCAATTTCGAACCTACGGGCATTGCAGGTGTAATCGCGACAATCCGCTCATCGTCACGGGCTAGCCTGCTGACAGTATCGCTTACGAGAGCGCTCCAAGCAGGACCCTTACTAGGGGATTTCACGAAATCACCTGTCTCGATCTTATATGGGCCTGTCCCATGCCAGTTCCCGGTTGTGTCTAACTCGGCAGGTGAATATCCCTTGCCTTTTTTCGTGATGACATGCAGCAGGACCGGTCCCTTCGTTTTCTTGGCATATCTTAAATTCTCAAGCAATTCTTCATAATTATGTCCATCTACTGGTCCAAGGTATGTGAACCCGAGTTCTTCGAAAAAGATTCCTGATACCAATAAATATTTCATGCTATCCTTTAAACGTTCTGCTGTAGCCGCAAGTTTACCACCGACTGCAGGAATTTTTTTCAAAAGCAGCTCCAATTCATCTTTTGCCCAGTTATATTTACCTGCTGTCCGCAATCTTCCCAATATCGTGTGTAAGGCACCTACATTGGGGGCTATGGACATTTCATTATCATTCAGGATAACGATCATGTCCTTTTTTTCATCACCGATATGGTTCAACGCTTCAAGCGCCATCCCCCCTGTTAGGGCACCGTCTCCGATTACAGGCAAAATAAAGCTGCTTTCCCCTTTGATATCACGGGCAGCCGCCATCCCCATTGCAGCTGAAAGGGAAGTTGAACTGTGACCGGTTTCCCAAACATCATGGGGGCTTTCAATCATTTTAGGAAAACCGCAAAGACCTTTATATTTCTTTAAGGTGTCGAACTCTCCTGCTCTGCCAGTCAGGATTTTATGGACATAGGATTGATGTCCGACATCCCATAAAATTTTATCATTCGGACTGTCGAATTCTTTATGCAAGGCTATAGTCAACTCGACGACACCTAAATTGGGACCAATGTGCCCACCGGTCACCGATAATTTTTCCACAAGGAATTTCCGTACTTCCACACTTAACTCGACAAGTTCTTCATTATTCATCTTCTTCAAAAAAGAAGGGTCTTTTATAGATAGAAGATCCAAACAGGACCACTCACTTTCTGTCATTTTCGGTGGTTAGCATAAACAAAGCCTCATGAAAGAGGGCTATGGAAGACTTGACCGAAAAATTGGTTTTAAGTTAAAAAATAGCCGCCAACACCCAGGTGATTTCGGCGGCTTATTATACCTATTTTATCACGTTTCTCAATTAAAAAATTCATTTTGATTTTCACATATTTTTGCACAATGAGTATACCACAAAACCTCAATTGATAACAAATTTAGCCACAATCAATGATTACGGTTCGCAATTAAATCAGTTAGTTCATTCAACAAACCCGTTTGTAAGGTTGTTTTTCCTAAAGCGGCATGGGCAAGTTCTATATGATGTTCCAACTTTTGCTTTGCCCCTTGAAGGGTTAGTAAAGAAGGATATGTGCTTTTATGATTCCCCACATCACTGCCAACCGGCTTGCCGATCAACTCGACTGACCCTTCAATATCCAGAATATCATCGCGAATTTGAAAAGCAAGCCCCAGGTGGTATGCAAAGTCTCGTAAATGCAGTTGCTGTTCTTCACTCGCCCCTGCTAATATAGCACCGGAAAGGATGCTTGCAGTCAATAACTTCCCTGTTTTATGTTCATGTATATACTCCAATTCCTGAAGGGTCAGCTGTTTATTCTCACCTTCCATATCGGCAACTTGCCCCCCAACCATTCCTTCGGCTCCGGCGGACTTCGCAATTTCACTTACAAGGTTCAGCTTCATTTCAGCCGTGACCTCGGGAGTGGTCATATCCGTCACCAATTGAAAGCTATAAGTAAGAAGCGCATCACCTGCCAGTATGGCCACCGCTTCACCGAACACTTTATGATTCGTCGGTTTTCCGCGGCGGAGATCATCATCATCCATTGCCGGAAGGTCATCATGAATCAAAGAATATGTATGAATCATTTCAATGGCAGCCGCTGCAGGAATCCCAATCCTCAAGCTTTTTCCAAAGGCCTCCAAAACCGCAAAGACCAATAATGGGCGAATCCGTTTACCCCCTGCCTGCAGTGAATAGATCATGGCTTCTTTGACTATTGCCGGGGCTTTAAGTTTATTAACATATTCGACGATTTCCCGTTCTATAATTGCCTTATATTCATTAGAAAACATTTCAAAGGACGCCGTACCCATGTCATTCTTCCTCCTGTACAGCAAAGTTTTCAAGTTCCCCATCTTCGCGTAAAATTTGAGTCAACTGATCTTCAACAGCCTTAAGCTTTGAATGGCAAAGCCTCGATAAATCCATTCCTTGTTTATATATCGAAATGGCTTCTTCCAAGGGCACATCGCCTTCTTCCAACTGCACTACAATTTTTTCGAGATTCTCCATCGCTTCTTCAAATGTAGCTTCCTGTTTTTTTGTCATGATTCAATCCGCTCCTTAATTTCTTTAATTTCACATTCAAGAGTTCCATCTTTTATCGAAACCGCTATCTTATCCCCTTTTGATACTTGCTGTGTACTTTTTACTAATGTCTCATCCTCAGCAAACACCAATCCATAGCCCCGTTCCATGATTTTTAGTGGACTGAGAGCAGATAAAGTGGCTGTAATATGGACGAACTGCTGAGATTTATGCCGATAGATGGCTTCCATGGCCCTCCGTAAAACCTTTGCATGCTGCTGCAGTTCATCTTTCGCATTTTTCACCGCTTGTTCAGGATGCTGCTTTTTCAAAATATCGTTCAGCTGATTCAGCTCATCCCTCTTTTTCATGAAATATCGCGTGCTGGTCCTCCCTAGCCTGTCCATCGTCTTGTCTAGTTGTTCAAGCTTCTGTTCGTACATTTTATGTGGGTAACGGAAGGCATAAGACCTCTCCATCCTGGTCAAACGGGTTCGTTCAAAATTCACTGCTTCTTGAATGGAGCGGGTCAATCGATTCTTGCGGTTCATCAGGCGTTCGAGTATTTCATTCAAGTGAGGAACCGCTAACTCTGCTGCACCAGTCGGTGTAGGAGCACGCATATCGGCGACAAAATCAGCAATCGTAAAGTCGGTTTCGTGACCGACAGCAGAAATTACAGGTATATCGGAATCATATATAGATTCAGCCACTATCTCCTCATTAAAGGCCCATAGTTCCTCGATCGACCCGCCGCCCCTTCCGACAATGAGAACATCGCTTTCCGCCCTTGCGTTCGCCATGGAAATTGCCTTGGCAATCGATTTAGCGGCATTATTCCCTTGTACAAGTGCTGGATAAACGATGATCCTGGCGATTGGATATCTCCGCTTGATGGTTGTCAGGATATCTCTTAATGCAGCGCCGGTCGGGGAAGTTATGACCCCTACAGACTTAGGGTACTGCGGGATCGGCTTTTTGTGTTCGGCCAAAAACAAGCCTGCCCCCTCCAGCTTTTTCTTCAGTTGTTCATAAGCAAGATATAAATCCCCCACACCATCAGGGGCCATGCTTTTCACATAAAGCTGATACTGTCCTCCAGCTTCGTATAATGATATATCACCCTTAACAAGTACCTTCATGCCATTTTCAGGCAGGAATTTCATCCCTTTATTATTGGCGGCAAACATGACGGAGAGAAGTCGTGCCTTCTCATCCTTTAAAGTAAAATACATATGTCCGCTTGTATGTTGTTTAAAATTTGAAATTTCACCTTTTATGTATACATTTTGCAAATGGGGGTCGGCATCGAACTTCCTTTTTATGTACTTCGTTAAAGCCGACACACTCAAATATTGTTGGTTGCTCATATCATGTCTCCTTCCGATGGAAATCGGATATAAAGAAAACTCACCTATAGATTATCATAAATCCATGAATGGAAAAAAAGCGGTCTCCCGTTATTATAAAACAAGAGGTCCGCTTCTTTAAAATAATTTAACGTTTTTTTCAGCTTTTTAATGCTTGCTTGTTTGATTCAAGTGCTTTTTGAGCAGATTTGACCGTATTCTTCATAAGCATCGTAATCGTCATGGGACCAACGCCTTTAGGAACAGGTGTAATGTATGAAGCCTTATTTTTCACGTCATCAAACGCCACATCACCGCAAAGCTTCCCTTCATCATTCCTGTTCATTCCGACGTCAATGACGATTGCGCCTTCTTTAATGTGGTCACTCGTGATCGTGTCCCTCTTTCCGACCGCTGCCACAACGACATCGGCTTGCTTGGTATAATACGCAAGATCCTTTGTCCGTGAATGACAGTATGTAACGGTTGCATTTGCGTTTAAAAACAATTGTCCGGCTGGTTTTCCGACGATATTACTTCTCCCTACGATGACAACATGCTTACCTTCAAGGTCATAGTCGATATACTCAAGCATCACCATTACGCCGTATGGAGTACAAGGTAAAAATGCATCTTGTCCAGTCATCATCCGCCCAATATTAATCGGGTGGAATCCATCTACATCCTTTTCAGGGGAAATCGCTTCAATGATCGCCTTTTCCTGAATATGTCCAGGCAAGGGCAGCTGCACCAATATACCATGAATGCTGTCATCCTGGTTTAATTCAGCAATGCTCTGAATTAATTCCTCCTGAGAGAGTTCCGCAGGCTTTTTAATTAGTACGGAATGCATACCCAAGTCCTCACAGGCCTTTTGCTTATTGCGCACATAAGTTTGAGATGCTTGATTGTCACCCACCAGGATTACAGCTAAACCCGGAACGATATTTTTTTCACGTAACTGTTGAACTTCCTTACTGATTTCCTGCCTAACTGACTCTGCAATTTCTTTACCATTAATGATTTGAGCTGACATGTGTTTATTCCTCCCAAGTTAATTTTGCTAAAGAAATTGCTGAGAAAATCCTTGTTCAAGGCTGCAGCTTTAGCTGCCGCTTTTCACCTTCACTTTGGATAAAACGGCATTTACAAAGCTGCTTGATTGATCATCACCGAATTTCTTAGCAATTTCAATAGCTTCATTCATTGCAACACTTACAGGAACATCTTCACTGTGAACCATTTCATAAACCGCGATCCGCAGTAAATTCCGATCAATGTTCGCCAGTCTTTCCAACGTCCAATTCTCTAAATTGTCCCTGATCATTCCATCAATTTGTTCACGATTTTCCGTTATCCCCATTACTAATTTCTTGAAATAATTATCAGTGGGAGCACCATCCAGTACGCTTTCCATTGCTTCTTCTGCATTCGAATTGGTAATATCTATCTGATATAGTGCTTGAAGGGATTTTTCACGGGCTTCTCTTCTTTTCATAATCTTACTCCTTTTACATCTACTATTATATATGAAAATGCTAGAACAAACGAACATTAAATAACATTTTTTCAAAAATATTAAGATTCTCGCTATATTTTTTATAAAAATAAGCTAAATCCCACTAAATTAAAGGCCAAAAGATTCAATATCTTGATTCAAGATTACATTTCAAGATTACTTTCCAATTAAACGGCCAACAGAGTCCCATACTTTTCGAAAGTGTCAAAAAGCTCTTGCCTAGCTTTCATGCTCATATTTCACCTTTTACACTCTAACAGAAATCACCCTTGAATTAAAGGGAAATTTCCAGACACCGCCTTATTATGTTCATTTCAAATTAATATTATAAGCAGGCTCCAAAAACGGGTATCTTTGAGTTTACATTCAAAAAACAAAAACCCGGCTTTTTGCCGGGTTTTTGCAGGTGTGAATCGAATGAAGCCCACTTACACTTCTTGTTCGTAATCCGCTTCTTGTTTAGCGTTTTCAAACGCAATGCCCACTACATGAATGTTCACTTCGCCAGCGTCGATAGCGGTCATATTCAACAAAGCTTCACGAATGTTATCTTGCACTTCCTGAGCAACTTTCGGAATTGAAACACCAAACTTCATGACACAATAAAGTTCGACTTTGATGGATTCTCCCGTTAAGTCCACTTTAACACCTTTACCGTGGTTCTTTTTACCAAGCTTTTCAACTACACCCGTAGCGAAATTCCCGCGCATATGTGCAACACCTTCAACTTCCGATGCAGCGATACCCGCAATCACCTCTATCACCTCAGGCGCAATCTCCACTTTGCCCAGCCCACTATTATAATCATTCATTTCGAGTAATTGGCCTTCCATTTCACTCATTCAAAAGCACCTCCTGTCTTCCTTTACATTATGAGTTCATTACATCATATATTTCAAGGAATTTGGTATTAAATTCTCCGGAAACAAATTGTTCATGCTGAAGTAACTTAATATGGAAAGGAATTGTGGTACTGATCCCTTCAATGACAAACTCACCCAAGGCGCGTTTCATCTTCTCGATCGCCTCTTCTCTAGTCGGTGCATGGACAATCAATTTAGCGATCATGGAATCGTAATACGGCGGTATCGAGTACCCAGGGTATGCCGCAGAATCCACACGAACTCCGTAGCCGCCTGGAGGTAAATACATTTGAATCTTACCTGCGGAAGGCATGAAATTCTTTTCTGGATTTTCGGCATTGATCCGGCATTCGATAGACCATCCGTTATAAGTGACATCCTCTTGCGAGAGCGATAGTTTGTTGCCTGAAGCAACTTTGATTTGTTCTTTAATCAAATCCACGCCCGTTACCATTTCTGTAACTGGGTGTTCAACCTGGATACGTGTATTCATTTCCATAAAGTAGTATTTTCTATTCACATAGTCATAAATAAATTCTACTGTTCCGGCACCTGAATAGTTTACGGCAAGTGCAGCCGTCACAGCGGCCTGCCCCATTTCCGCACGTATTTCACCATCCAACGCCGGTGACGGGGTTTCTTCAACAAGTTTTTGCAAACGTCGTTGGACCGTACAATCACGCTCACCTAAATGGATGGCGTTGCCATGATTATCGGCCATGACCTGTATTTCAACGTGACGGAAGTCCTCGATGAACTTTTCAATATACACGCCAGGATTCCCGAATGCCGTCGCGGCTTCCTGTTGCGTGATGTTAATGCCCTTAATGAGATCTTCTTCCGTCCTTGCGACGCGGATACCTTTACCGCCTCCGCCTGCAGTAGCTTTGATGATGACTGGATAGCCCATTTCATTAGCTAGTGCTACACCCTCATCCGTATCTTTGATTATGCCTTTAGAACCTGGCACGATCGGTACACCAGCTTTGCGCATGGTTTCCCTTGCTACGTCCTTTGTACCCATTTTATTGATCGCTTCGGGGCTAGGACCAATGAAAATGATATTGCATTCACGGCATAGCTCAGCAAAGTCGGCATTTTCAGCTAGGAAACCATATCCCGGATGAATTGCATCAGATCCCGTTTTCTTGGCTGTGCTGATAATGTTGGTTGTATTCAAATAACTGTCTTTTGATAATTTAGGACCGATGCAATATGCTTCATCAGCAATTTGAACATGTAATGCTTCTTTATCTGCTTCTGAATAGACAGCAACAGTCTCGATCCCTAATTCCTTGCATGCCCGGATGATTCGGACTGCAATTTCCCCACGATTGGCAATTAATACCTTTTTAATCATTTAGAAACAGCTCCTCATTCCGGCTTTACTAAAAATAATGGTTGACCATATTCTACAAGCTGACCTTCTTTTACAAGGACTTCCACGATTTCACCGCTTACTTCAGCTTCGATTTCATTGAAAAGTTTCATGGCTTCCACGATGCAGACGATGGAATCCCCCGTTACTTTATCGCCTGCTTTTACGTATGCAGGTGAATCCGGTGCAGGAGATTGGTAGAATGTCCCTACCATCGGGGAAGTGATTTTATGTAAATTTTCCTGTTCAGTGACGGCAGCAGCCGGTTTTGCAGTTTCAACAGCTTTCGGTACTTCAGGGGCAGGGGCCGCTGCGGGCTTGACCTCTACAGCTGCATTGGCTTGAACAACATCTGGAGCAACTGCTGCTTGGTGTAATACTGTACCCATTTCGGTTTTTTTCAATTTAATTTTCGTTCCTTCATTTTCGAAAACGAATTCACCGATATTTGATTGATCGACTAACTTAATAATTTCACGAATTTCTTGCACTTTCATTTTGTGGCACCCCTTGTCTAATTTAATATGAGTTTGTGAGGCAATAATATTTTATGTAACCCTACCCTTAGCTTATCCTACTTTGTCCAATACTGCACAAAGTAGCCGCTTTCTTTACGCGAATGCGAATAAACTGAATATAAACCTCATCTGTATTATAACAGATATTTCACTTTCTCAAAATATTGTTTCCCTAAGAAAATTGAAAAGTTTATGACCAGCTTCTAACATCATACAATATTAGCTTATACAAATTCAATGATAGATTAATTGTTACTTAATATCCATACTTCTATCTTACACCTTTATTATAATATTGTGAATATTTATCAACTGGGGCACCTTAACGGTTTCTCATGAATTCTGCATTTCATTCCTGGAAAACCAGCCATAATATCCATTGTAATTACTTTTCTAGAATATTACGGATGATCATCATCACCATTTCTATTTGAGTTCCTGATTCCAATCGACATAAAAAAACTTTTCCTCTAAAGTTTTCAGGTTTGTGAGATAGTTAATAAAATCATAATAAAAAGCCTCCCATTTTTTTATTAAGGGGGCTTTCAAATTTTTATGTTGATGAACTGTTCTGTATCAGTCACTTTTTTCTGTATGTGTTTTTACTTTTCCGGTTGGAAATCGACCACTACATTTTGTGCATCGCTCACTTCTTTCCTTACGAGGCGGATAATGTTATTGGCCTCTGTTTTCGTTTGTTTATCCGCCTTGACACTCACCTTAACATCCGTTCCGTCAACCCGGACCAGTGCGGCATTGTAATCCATGGCAACAATTAAGTTTTCGATGATATTTTCTTTCACTTTCGTTTCACTTAATTGTTCGATTTTTGCATAAGCCTCGTCTCTTTCTTCAGCTGATAGTTCGGTGTTGCCCATCTTTGCAGTCAATTCTTCATTCAGCTTCGCTCGTTCATCTTCAATCTGCATCCTTAACGATTCGAACTCATCTCCAGATGCAATGGTTACAGAGGAACCTTCTGTATTTTTGGAAGTTTCTTTTTCACTTTTATTTTCCCCTTTTGTCTCTGCTTTGTTTTCTGCTTTATTTCCTTCTTTTTCCATTTGTTCTGTTGCCGTCATATCGGCGGCATTTTCTTCAGGAGCGGTTAAATAATAGACTGAAAGCACAACGACCAGACTTAGCATAGTCAATAACCAAACGGTTTGTTTTTTTAATAACATGTAGATTTTCCCCCTTATTTTTTAGGCATGACAGAAACCCTGTGACTCGGTACATCAAGTGAGCGTGTGACAGCCTCGATGATCCACTTCTTTATTTGAATGTTTTCGGCCCCTTTAGCGACTACCAGGACTCCACGTACACTAGGTTTTTTCGTTTCCGAAATGATCGGTCCTTCTTTTTCACCGCTCTTGACCAAAACTAGCTGTTCATCAACGGATGTGTCTTCGACCGTCCTTTTGCCGCCTTCCTGGTCGGTTTCTTCAGTTACTTGTTTTTGGGTTACTTTATTTCTTTCATATACTTTTTTCTCGGATGCATCGACGTAGATTACGACTTTCACATCCTGGACGCCTGCGATGGATTCCAGCGCTTCCTTCATTTCATTCTGTAGATATATTTCATAGTCTTTTGTAGTCTTGAATTCTGATTTCTTCTGGCCGAATGTTTCAACATCCTCATCTTCTTCCTGCTGTTTATCATTATTGAATACAGTCGTCACTTCAGATGTTTGTCCCGTCTTGTTGGTGGTTAACAGATTCCCGGCCATCATGATTCCCGATCCCAAAAGGACAACTATTAGAGCATAGACATACAGGGAAGGTTTTTTTTCCTTAGGCTCTTTTTGGTCAGGGTCTTTATTTAATAGTTTTTGCAGCCAGGATAATGGACCTTTGTCTTTGTTCAATACTCAGTCACTTCCTTTCCCCGGCGATTTCAATGATCTCTTCATCAACAGACCAACTTGTTGCCAGAAACCTTTTGACAGCATCCAGATTGGCATCATTCGAAGTGGATGGGCTATCTGTATTGATATCAACCTTCGCTACTGCCTCTATCTCCGAGTTTTCTTTCCCTTCTGCCTTTTCCAATGAGATTGTTATGTTCTGCAGATCATCAACACCCGGCTCTTCCTCATTCTTGACCCCTACATCAATTGAACTAATCCTCATGTTATAATCCGCCATCAGCTCCTCTTCCACTTCTGCCTGTAAGTCAACAGCCATTTGTTTTAAAATATATGCACCCTGGGTAGCTTGTATTTCTTTTTTCTTCATTTCTGTCAAATTTCCTAAATCTTTTTTTTTCTGATCCTCAAATTCACTAGTGGCCGCAGTGAGAATATCATCGAAATCCTTATTGAATAATCCCAATATAGGAGTGATGATGATTGCAATCAGTAAAAGCCCGATAACCATTTTGGCATACTTCTGTAAAGCTGAATTCGGCAGAAGCATATCGATCACAGTAGCCAACAGTACAAATATGATGATGTTGGATACCCAGCCAGCTAAAAAACTCACCAAGTCCTCCTCCTTTCTAACGAACCATCAGGGTAATGTTTCCAGAGGCGATGATTACCGTGATACTTAAAAAAAACATGAGTGAGACAATGGCCAATGCAGCGAAAATATAAATCATGCTTTTACTTATAATGTCAAGGCATTTTATTACAGGTCCTCCGCCCAGCGGCTGCAAAAGACTCGCTGCCAATTTATAGACAAAAGAAATCATCAGGATCTTTAAGGCGGGAAATGTAGTAATGAGCAAGAGAATGATGACGCCTGACAATCCCACTGTATTTTTCAAAAGGACGGAGGCACTAATGACCGTATCCGTTGCATCGGTAAACATGCGCCCTATCACCGGTATAAAGTTACCTGTTACGAATTTGGCTGTCCTGATCGTCACTCCATCAGCTACAGCTGAGGATGCTCCCTGAACGGAGATCACACCAAGGAATATGGTCATGAATGCTCCAAGGATCCCGATGGCAAAATTACGGAGAAGTTGTGCCAGCTGAGTCACTTTGTAATGTTCGGTCAACGTGCTGACTATGCTTAAAATCGCTCCAAAGAATAATAACGGAAGAACAACGAACTGAATCAAGATGCCGCTTGTATTCATCAAAAACATCAATACAGGATGAAAGAAGGCTGCCGATACAAGTCCGCCTGAAGCAGCTATCAATGCCAAGAGTAAAGGGATGAGCGCCATTAAAAAGGAAATCATCAAATCTATCGTATCTTTTGTATATTCAATCGCCACATGAAAACTGTTAAGTGCCAAAATAATCAGCACCATATAAACGATTGCATAAGCGACCTTACTTACGGAGCTTTGCTCGAACGCATTCTGCAAAGACTGGAGGAACATGCTGAAAACGGTCAATAAAATGAGTGACCCCAGCAGCTTTCCATTCACGAGCAGTTCATGAAAAATGAATTTTGTGATTCCCTTTATCCATTCATCAAAGGAAAATTTCTTATCGCCGCTTACAAAATCCATGAAGCTCCCTTTCTGGCTTTCCGGTAAGAATCCTCCATATTCCGTAACGATGTCATCCCAATATTGTTTGAGCTCATCGACGCCCAGCCTTTCTATTTGGGCTTGTACCAGTTCGGACTGCATGATCGGCTCTTGATCAACTTCACCATTTTCCGGATTTTCGGCAGCTTGTCCAATAGATGCATGCAAAAAAAAGAGTAAAACGAATAGAATGGATAAGTAAGGCATCCGCTGCTTCATACATTCACCTCATTGACTAGTAGGAGTAATCCATTAACTTGGGAGCATCTGTAGAATCGTTTCGATAATGACCGTCAAAATCGGAATCGCCATGGCAAGAATCAAGATTTTTCCGCTTAATTCTATTTTGGAAGCGAGCGAACCTTGCCCCGCATCTTTTGTAATTTGGGAAGCGAATTCCGCAATATAGGCAATTCCGATTATTTTTAAAATGGTCTCTAGATACACGGTATTTACATTGGCATTAACTGCAATTTTTTCTAACATCAAAATGATTTCGTATATTTTGTCAGCTAAAAAAAGAAAAATGGAACATCCTACAAAAACAACAAGCAGGAATGCTAAATTTGGTTTTTGCTCTTTGACGATCAGTGCCAAAAAGGTGGCAACTAGGGCAATGGCCACGATTTTTATGATTTCAATCGCGAATCCCTCCCTTACTGAAATAGAAATACAGATTTAATTTTTTGAAATAAATCCTCTACTACAGAAGCAACCATGAATAAAATATAAATAAATCCGAAAAGTGTCACCCACTGGGCATATTCCTTCTTCCCAACCTGATCGAGTATCGTGTGAAGAAATGCCACTACAAGCCCCACACCCGCTATTTTAAATATGATGTCCACGTCAATGCCCATTTTCATTCCCCCCACATATTCCTACATCAGCAAGATGATCAATAATAGCCCTGATAAAAAACCAAGACTTTTCATCATTTTTTCATATTTCCCCTGGCGGTCGAGTGCATCGGTTTCTTCCCGTTCCAGATGTGCCATCGTTAGCATGATTTGCTTTTGCTGATGATATTTATCGCTTTTTCCAAGCGTCTCCCCAAACTGTGAAAGAATCTCGAATTCTCCCTGTTTTAAAGCAAGGGATTGCCATATTTTCTTCAAACTATCATCCCATGCTTCTTTGACGGTGGTTTCACCTGACTCGAGCCGATTTGCAAATGTATCGAAAAAGCTGGACAAAGGTTTGGCCATCTGTTTAGAAAGTTTCCTTGCCGCTTCTTTCAAAGGTGTATGACCGAACATGATTTCAGCTTCAAGCGATTGCATGGCGACTTTCAGCTGTCTCAGTTGACGAGGCCTCATACTTAATTTATTCGCCGCTTCAAAACCTGCCCAAGTCGTCGCTATAATAATTATCGCTGCTCCTATTAACTTAAACATGCGGGTTCACACTTTCTCCCAAGTAAATGGGAACCCCTGCTGCATCAAGGACTTTGTAGCCCCTCCTACCGGATTTACTTCTTTTTAATTCAATAAAGCGTTCAAAGATGTTCTGCTTTAATATTTCAGCGATAATGGGTCTCTTCTTGATTTCATCCAGTGTATGGCCATGCGTGGTTATCATGAGTTTAATACCTGCATTCACGGCTTCCAGCACAGCCTGCGTATCCGCTTCGCGGCCTATTTCATCCACGATCAATACATCCGGGGACATCGAACGGATCATCATCATCATCCCTTCCGCTTTAGGGCATCCATCGAGCACATCAACCCTTATTCCGAATTCTAGCTGCGGCACTCCATGCACACATCCGGCAATTTCTGAGCGCTCGTCCACTATCCCCACCTTTTGAGGGGCAATGCCGAGTTTTTCATTACCACTGGATATCATTCTTGCAATATCACGTAATATGGTCGTTTTTCCCGTTTGCGGAGCACCGATCAACATGGTATGCTGCCATTCCCCTTCATATAAATATGAAGTGAGAGGTTCCGCTGCACCTATTTTTTCACGTGCAACCCGAATATTGAATGAGGAAATATCCCTGATCGCCTTGACCGAACCATTTTCCAGGATCACCTTGCCAGCAAGCCCCACCCGATGTCCGCCCGCTATGGTTATATATCCTCGCTTTAATTCTTCCTCAAGCGTATATAACGAAAATTGACCTATATTATTCAATAATTGATCTGCATCCGAATGGGTCACTTCATAGGAAAAAAAGTATGGTTCCCCCCCTACAATGACCTCAAGCGGCCTTCCAACCCGAATTCGCAGCTCTTCCATCTTATCGATCACCATCGGTGTCATACCGCGGAGTTGCTCGTATAAACTTTTCGGTAAAAAAGAAAGAATCGTTTCCATTTTGACAATCCTCCTGTATACACCACTTTCACTAAAATATATGCCGACAAGCCCGCAATCATGACAGGCTATTAAAGAAACGGACCATTTATTGATTTTTTATAACTTCCTGGATCTAAAAAAAGACAATAAAAAGACCGAGAAATTAACCTCGGCCTTCAGGCTTTAGACAAATTCGAAGAAACGCGTTGCCTAAGTTTTTCTATGGCTTGTACAATTTGGACGTTAGTCTGTTTAAAAATAGGAGGATAAAAAAAACTTGAGGTGATAAGGATTCTTTTTAAATCATGATTCTATTCAGCGAGATCAGCTTGAAATGTTTACTTTAGACAAATGGTGCCAGCTTGTAACATGGAGATTAAAGAGGGCTATCGTGTGCACTCGTTCATTTTTATCACAGTGTACAGAAAGTAAGGACCATCAGAAAGTGGTGACACTCCATATTTGGCAAGAATAAATGGAAGAAGCAGATCATCTGAGTCATCATGAAGTCCCATCCAATAAAAAATCAAAAAGGTTTCGGAATGAGACCACCCCGAAACCTTTTTGTCTACAATTTGAGGCCGAGATATTAATCTCGGCCTTCTTTCATTTATGCACGTGATACGTAAGAACCTTCATTTGTATTGATTAATAATTTGTCACCTTGGTTGATGAAGAATGGCACTTGAACCGAAAGGCCCGTCTCAAGTACGGCTGATTTCGTACCGCCTGAAGATGTATCGCCTTTAATTCCAGGCTCAGTCTCCGCCACTTCTAGTTCCACTGTGTTTGGAAGTTCGACACCAAGAGTTTCCGCTTGGAAAGTCATGATATGTACTTCCATATTTTCCTTTAGGAACTTAAGTTCACGTTCAATGCTTGAAGCCGGCAGCTCGATTTGGTCATACGTTTCGTTATCCATGAATACATGGCTGTCTCCACTTGCATAAAGGTACTGCATCTTGCGGTTTTCGATATGTGCTTTAGCAACTTTTTCACCAGCACGGAATGTTTTCTCCTGGATTGAACCCGTACGAAGGTTACGGAGTTTAGAACGTACAAAAGCTGCACCTTTACCAGGTTTAACGTGTTGGAACTCGATAACCTGCCAAATTCCATTATCTACTTCAATCGTAACACCCGTGCGAAAATCGTTTACAGAAATCATAAATTTGTCCTCCTACATGTACATGTTTACAGAATGATTAACTCTTTAGTTGAATGAGTAAGTGCTTCGTTACCGTCAATTGTAAAGATTGTATCATCTTCAATCCGCACTCCGCCTACGTCCGGTAAATAAATGCCCGGTTCAACGGTTACAGCCATACCTGGTTCTAAAATGATATCAGACCTAAAGGATAATGCTGGACCTTCATGAACTTCAAGGCCGATTCCATGTCCGGTCGAATGTCCAAAATACTGCCCATATCCCTTTTCTTCAATTAGATTTCGAGTTAGTGCATCCGCTTCCCTGCCAGTCATACCGGGTTTGATCCCAGCCATTCCCCTCAGTTGAGCTTCTAAAACAATGTCATAAATATTAATAAGTTCTTCACTTGGCTTGCCAACCGCTAATGTCCGAGTGATGTCAGACACATACCCGTTATAATATGCCCCGTAATCCAATGTGACAAAATCGCCTTTTTCGATGATTTTATCAGTAGCCACTCCATGCGGAAGTGCGGACCTTATGCCGGATGCCACTATAATATCGAAGGAAGAAGAAGTTGCCCCTTGTTTCCTCATAAAGAATTCAAGTTCATTGGATACATCCAGTTCCGTAATCCCTGGACGCAGGAAATCCAGAATATGCGTAAACGCAGCATCAGCAATAGCAGCCGCTTCCTTTAATATCTTAATCTCTGACGAAGTCTTTATCAAGCGTAAATTCTCAATAACCCCAGACACCGGCAAAAGTTGGCCATCAATGGCCGCTTCATAAGCTTTATATGTAGCGTAAGTCAGGTGCTCTTGCTCAAAACCCAGCTTGCCGATATTCATCGCTTTAGCCTGCTTGCCGACTTCTTCCATGATGGTTCCTTTGTGTTGAACGACTTCATAATCCGGTGCCTGCTTACCCGCTTGTTCCACGTATCTGAAATCAGTGATGAATTTAGCTTCTTTTTGAGAAATGAGGACAACGCCTGCACTTCCCGTGAAGTTGGTCATGTATCGGCGGTTATATGTACTGGTGATCAAAAAACCATCAATGCCCACCTTTTCCATCGAGGCTCTTAAGCGCATAAGTTTATTCATTTAATTTCCCCCTTTGCAATCTTTGTGATCGCCTGCAACGCCAATTCATAACCGTGTATCCCCAAGCCAACAATCTGTCCCGCCGATACCGCAGCGGTCACTGATTCATGCCGAAAGCTTTCACGGGCATGTATGTTCGAAATATGCACTTCCACCACTGGAACATCAATTCCGGCTATTGCATCACGAATCGCATAACTATAATGAGTAAAAGCCCCAGGATTAATGATAATCCCGTCGATCCCATGATCCTCTGACCAATGGAGCTTGTCGATAATCGCTCCTTCATGGTTAGTTTGAAAAGAGGTTAATTCCACATTTAACCCTTGTGCTTGCAGCATTAATTGCGCTTCCACATCCGCAAGCGTCGAGGATCCATAATGCGCAGGTTCCCGCTTCCCCAAGCGATTTAAATTCGGACCATTGATTAGTAAGATTTTTGTCATCATCAAACACCTGCTCATGTTAAAAGAATGCTTTCCATGAACATTCTATCATAATTACAAATTGTCTTACTACTTTTTTACAACCAAGAGCAATCAGCTTTCCGATTGCTTCTCGGCCTTGTTTTTATGGCGTATATATTCCTGATGATCATATGATATAGAAAACCCTACAAAAAGACCGTATATAATAAAAATGCATACACTTGTTATAACCGTATTTGCTGACATTTTATAAAAGGTCGGCAAATCGATGAACATCGGTTTCAGGACAAATACAAGCAAAGCCCAGCAGACCACCCCCAAAATAATACCCGGAAAAATGCTCTTCATCCTTTTAAAAAGACTATAGTATATAAAAGCGATCCCCACGGATAGAATTCCGAATAAAACCATGGTCATTACCGTACCGAGCCAATGATCGATCCAGGTCATATTTGACCACGAAGTCAGTATGAATTTTGGGCTGAAATCCATAAAGTTAACATAATGGGCTAGGATTCCGATAAAACTGGCTAAAGCCCCCCCAACAAAACCGACAGCAAGTACATTGAAGATTAACATGCTTTGATATTCCTGTTGAATTTGTCCATTTTCATTTGAAGACATATCAAACACCTCCCCTACGTAGTATGCCCTTTGTTAAATAGAACTATTTTTTTTTATTATTGGGGAGGAGAATCACTAGAGGTTTTGTGATTAATTCTGTATGATTAAATCATAAATAATCTGCTTTTTTCAGAGGAAAATCCCCTTCCTCTGTTGAAATTTATAATGTACACAGGATAATACCTTCCTGTGATTCAACATTCAAAAAGCATTTGCAGGGGGTAAAGCTTCCATTCCATTTTGGAGGACCGCCTTTAACCCTTGTGATGCTTGATAATACACATGTTAGCACCCTTGAGAGAGCTACGTGAATAACTATTAGGTTGGTGTAGAAATGTCTGAGGTTCAAAAACCCGTTTATGGAGGGCAGGCTGTAGTGGAAGGCGTCATGTTCGGTGGCAAACATCACACAGTCACTGCGGTACGCCGCAAAGATTCGACGATTGTATATTATCATCTGCCTCGTGAATCGAAACCTGTTGTAAACCGCTTAAAAAAAATACCGTTTCTACGGGGTATCGTATCACTGATTCAGTCAAGTGCCACCGGTTCGAAACATCTTAACTTTTCAACTGAACAGTATGAAGAAGAAGACGGGGAAAAAGAGGTCGAAACGAAAAAAGAGACGAAAGACCCATCTAAATTAAGTCTTTGGCTAGGTGTTGCCGTGATCGGTGTGATCTCCTTCCTATTTGGGAAATTGCTTTTCACCTTGATTCCTGTCTTCCTCGCAAAATTGACAGAACCCATTTTCAGTGGCCATACGGCTCAGGTATTAGTGGAAAGCTTGTTCAAGCTGATCTTACTGCTCGTATATATTTATGTAGTTTCCTTGACGCCATTGATCAAGCGGGTCTTTCAGTATCACGGAGCTGAGCATAAGGTGATCAATTGCTTTGAAAGCGGAAAAGAATTGACGGTTGCAAATGTGCAGGCAAGTTCCCGCCTTCATTATCGCTGTGGCAGCAGTTTTATTTTATTTACCGTCATTGTAGGGATGTTTGTCTATCTTCTTGTACCAATAGATCCGCTATGGGTTCGTATCGTCAATCGCATTTTGCTTATCCCCGTCGTGCTAGGCATAGCATTCGAAGTCTTGCAGTTGACTAACAAAGTAAGGGACACACCCATCCTGCGTTACCTTGGCTATCCCGGCCTTTGGCTTCAGTTATTGACAACCAAAGCCCCTACCGATGATCAAGTCGAAGTCGCATTGGCTTCCTTCCGAGAACTGTTAAGGATGGAAAAAGAGACCAAAAAAGGTTTAGAATCGGATGTAATTGTGTAAAACATCTATACACATTTTGATGATGAAAAATCATATACTAACTAAATGAAAGATCTTCATTTTTTTCAAATATTTCTCATTTGGAATGTTTAAAATAAGCTAAAAATGCTTATGATGCTCTTAAGGAGGTGTCTTTGTTGAAACGTTTCATATCTTTCATGATATACGGAATCATCGCCCTCGGAGTCCTCGGACTATTGAGCCGACTATTTAATGACCCGATTGGCTTTTTTAGAAACATTCTCATAATAGCCATTGTCGCAGGGATTATTTATATGATTTATACCGGATTAACAAAGGGAAAACCAGTTAAGAAAGAGCAGCAAGCATTCCGAAAGGCTGCCCGCCAATCGAAAAAAAGGCTAAAAAATCGAACTTCGAAAAAAGATAATGTGGCTAGCTTCTCTGCAGCAAAATCATCAAAGAAAATAAAATGGAGAAAGAAAACGGATAGTCACTTAACCGTCATCGAAGGAAAAAAGAATAAAAAGAAAAATCGGGCATCTTTTTAAGAGCCCGATTTTTTATTATTATCAATAAGTCCATTTTTTAAGGAATTCCTTCGTACACTGCCTGCCGTTATTGATCAATTCACCCTTTTTTTCATCATTCAGATTAAAATCCATTGCAGAAATTCCCTTCATCGGGATGAATACAATATTATGGACGTGTTTCTTGGAAATATACCGTGCATCATGGGCATCTTTCATCGTTTTGAATAGTGCGGAGAACAATTCAACCGCATTATCCACCTCATGCGGTTTCCATATCTCATCGACGCTTAACCGCAAGCCAATGACCGGTCTTTCCTTTCTAACTTGATCTGAATTGAATAACCACATTGGAAAATTGCTTAATACACCTCCATCAACAAAAAGGAACTTGCTTTTTCCGACATTAAGTTTGACTGGCTCAAAGAAATAAGGAATGCTGCAACTCATTCTTACTGCCTTTGCCACCGGAAAAGCGCTTGGGTCAATTCCATAATTAGGCAAATCATCGGGCAGTACGACCAATTTCCCATTCGAAATGTCAGAGGTTATGATACGGAGTGATTTCGGCCGAACATCCTTAAAGGTGACTACATTCCTTTCGGCAAGTTTACTAGCGACCCATGCTTCCAAGGCGTTGCCTTTATAAAGGCCCAGTTTCCAGTATAAAAGAAGCCATTTGGCAAATGGGATAGGCAAAAGACCACGCCTTTTATCCAGCAGGCCGCTTAAATCTATATCAAGAAAAAACTTTTCCATTTCTTTTCCCGTGTACCCAGCCGCTACGAATGCTGCAATTATGGATCCTGCACTCGTACCTGCTGTTCGATGGAATACAAATCCCTTTTCTTCTAATTCCTGCAGGGCTCCCACTAAACCATAGCCTTTAATCCCGCCTCCGGAAAAAACGCCGTCAATAATCATAGCTGCCCTCCCCTAATCCGGTCTTTACATTTCTAAGCAGGATTAGAGCGATTTATGACAGTTTAAAAAAGAAAATTGTCTTGATTCAGGTAAAATACTGAATTTCCGCTTTCGGGAAGAATTCCGCTATATACCCACGAATGGTCGTTTCCAGTTCTGCCGCTTCCTCGTTTTGATAAACATATTTACCAATTCCATATCGGCCCCATTTATATTTACGCTTCGTTTCGTCCAGTTCCAATTTTGTTTTCGGATAGTTTTTTTGAATCACTTTTTTTGCTGGACCAGTGAACCGATGCTGGATTAATTCGAAAGTCAAGTCAGGGATATCCATCCCTTTCAAGGCCTCACTCAACCGTTCGAATAATTCATGGTAGCCCTCCTCCCATGCTTCATGACGGTATATTGGAGCTACGATAAAACCCAGGGGATATCCGGCACCTGCCACTTTTCGTGCCGCTTCCATCCGTTCTTCGAAGCTCGAAGTCCCGGGTTCGAAATTCTTTATCACATAACGTGAATTTATACTGAAGCGAAATCTCGTTTTTCCATTATGTTCGGCATCCAACAGATGATCGACATGATGGAATTTAGTGACGAACCTAAGAACCCCATATTCACTTTTCCCAAAATACTCTATGGCCCTTTTTAACGAATGTGTCAAATGATCAATTCCGACGATATCCGATGTACAGGCTGCCTCAAAACGGGTAATTTCAGGCTTTCTCTCATTTATATATTTTTCGGCCGCTTCGAAAATCTCGTCAAGATTCACATATGTCCGAATATATGGCTTTGATCCGAGTGTCGTTTGTAAATAACAATAGTGACAATGCCCCATGCACCCTGTAGCAAGAGGGATGGCATATTCAGCAGATGGCTTTGAAGAATCGAATTTCAATGTTTTTCTGATTCCTACCACGAGTGTCGATTTGGCGACACGATATTTTTGCAGATCATTTTCTCCAGGAAGGTCCCTAATTTGGTTATGCGATGTGGTCTCACGGATTTCAATGTTCAAATCTTCGAATTTCTTCTTCAATTCCCGGCCAAGCGGGTATTCCAATGCCCTTGGCTCGATATATACTAACTGTGGCATAAATGGTTTCATTTCGATCTCCATTCTTTTTTCGATTTGTTCATACTTTCAATCGAACTACACAATCTAATTCATAAGGATAGTTTTTCTTTATTCTTTTATCCTCATGATTGTTTTTACTTGGAAATTCAAAATGAAGGAGATGCGATATGGCTAATAAACGAGACTTCTTGACAAATGGAATGGGAAAACAAACGATCACCGTCCAAACAGATAATAAATTTCCAAATCCAAGGAATATACCGGGAGACTCGGTCGATGAATTTTCGGTATTGAAAGATGGCAACCAATATCTAGCCGAAAAGGAAATAGGGCAGCAAAATGAAAATGGTTGATTGAACGTGAAAAGAAGACCGAATTTACGATGATTCGGTCTTCTCTATTGTTATTTAATTGAACAGACTGTCACTCCCCTGCATGAATGACTTTTAAAAAAAGCCGTTAAGATAGCTTTGCAGCATACTTAACGACTTCCTTTGCATCAGCTTATAGCCCGCATTTCAATTGCGCTCCGCAATTCGTGCACGTATTGCATCCGCCCATTTCCTGGACTTCACCCTTACGGCATACGGGGCAAGTGTTACCCACTTCCGAACCGATTGTAACATTCGTCGAACGCAGCTCATTTATCGTATCGACCAATACTACTTTTTTCTTTTCTTCCACATCTGTCAATTCATCCATTTCAAGCTGCTCGTCCATTTGGTTTTCTTCAGCTTTGAGCGTAAGGACCTGACTGTCACGGCTGCCATCCACATATACCGTTCCGCCTTTTGCTCCGCCTTTGTATAGACGTTCATATACCTTTTCAACTTGTTCGACAGTATATCCTTTTGGAGCATTGACCGTCTTGCTGATCGAGCTGTCAATCCAGCGTTGAATGATGCATTGAACATCAGCATGTGCTTCTGGAGCTAATTCCATAGCGGAAATGAACCATTTTGGAAGCTCTTCTGTATCGGCTTCTGGATGGCGGTCCAAGTATTCCTGTACAATGTCAGCCTTAACTTCAATGAATTTACCAAGACGGCCGCTGCGGAAATACGTGAAGGAGAAATATGGTTCAAGACCTGTTGATACCCCAACCATCGTTCCTGTACTTCCCGTAGGAGCCACTGTCAATAAATGAGAGTTACGAATACCATGTGCAGCAACACTTTCTCTGATATCTTCCGGCATTTTTTCCATAAATCCGGTTTGTGTGAAACGTGTTCTAAGCTCATTGGTTTCTTTGTCCGTTGATCCGATCAGGAACGGGAAACTGCCTTTTTCTTTAGCAAGTTCTACCGAAGCCCTGTAAGCTGTGGTCGCAATCGTTTCAAACACCTTGTCAACCAGGATATTTCCTTCTTCAGAGCCATATTCCGTTTCACAGTAGATCAACAGGTCATGCAGACCCATTACACCTAGTCCAACCCGTCGCTCGCCCAGTGCCTGTTTTTTGTTTTCATCCAAGAAATAAGGAGTTGCGTCAATGACATTGTCCTGCATGCGCACACCGATTTCAACGGTCTGTTTAAGTTTCTCGAAATTAACCGTTTTGCTTTCTTTATCAGCCATTTCAGCCAGATTGACAGCCGCAAGGTTACATACTGAATATGGGGCCAATGGCTGTTCTCCACAAGGGTTCGTGGCTACGACCTGTTGACCGTATGCTTTGGCATTCGTCATTTCATTAGCATTATCGATAAAGAAAATACCTGGTTCAGCAGAATATGTTGCACAAATGTTTATTAAGTTCCAAAGCTCTTTAGCCCGGATTTTACGGTAAACACGGACTTTGTGACCCATTTTCTCCCATTCGCGAACATCACCGACATTATGCCATTCTTCATTGTAAATGGCCATTTCTTCGGCATTATAGCTTTCAACATCAGGAAAACGCAATTCATATTCCGCATCTTGTTCAGCCGCTTCCATAAATTCCTTAGTCAGGCAAATAGAGATATTGGCTCCAGTCAGGAAATCCGAATTATGGACACTGTACGTTCCGCCTGTACGGATCTTTTCCTCTGCATCCCTAATGATTTTCTCGCTGAACCCGCCTTGACCAGGAATCTCCTTATAATTGATGATCCCTTGATACATAGCCGTTTCCTGTTCCGTGTGCGGCGTGAATTTCAATTTATCCGTGGCATATTTCTTGATGGCTTCATCTTTGGTGTTTTCCACTAGGTAACGCAAAATCCTTGGATTTTGCATTTTGGAAATGATGAACTCTGCAATATCGGGATGCCAATCAGCAAGCATGATCATTTGCGCGCCTCGTCTGCTGCCGCCCTGTTCAACAAGATGCGTCAGTTTTGCGATATCGTCAAGCCATGACACTGAACCGGAGGATTTTCCATTTACCCCTTTTGCCAGAGTGTTTCTTGGACGCAGTGTCGATCCGTTCGTACCCACGCCGCCGCCGCGGCTCATGATTTCCATCACTTGTTTCCTATGTTCTGAAATACCTTCACGTGAATCCGGTACGAATGGCATTACATAGCAGTTGAAATAAGTAACATCCGTATTGGAACCTGCACCGTATAATACTCGGCCTGCCGGGACGAAATTAAGGTTCTTTAATTCTTCATAGAATTTATTGAACCATTCCGTTCTTTTTTCTTCCGTGGTTTCCACTGATGCCAATCCCGTTGCATTACGTTTTGCAATTTGTTCATAGTATATTTCAAGCGGCTTTTCAATTATATCCAAGGGACGGTATACAATCCCCGTCTCGACTTCTTCCGGATTATCCAATACGCCACGGAATTCTTCATCCACCAATACCTTGGCTTTTTTGGTTTCCCAATCAATTTCAACGATGTAACCGAGACCCCTTGCCGGGAATTTCGGATCTTCCTTAATCGTCAACACGACGAAATCGCCTGCCGAGAGTGTGATTTTTTCAGTATCCTTAAAAGAATAGCGGTCAAGCATGACTAGACGGGACACTCCCTTATGCGCCATTTTCATATCAGCAGTTACAGGGTGAACCTGGGGAAATAAAGAAATATCCTTATTCAACCTTTCTAGATCAACCTTTAAAGCTTCTTTTATTACAACCGACATAATTCCCTCTCCTTTATATGTTTCAAGATCCGTTCTTGCTGCCGCAAAAATCCTTATGTAACCTTACATGTCCGTTTCGCTTAACAAGTACCCTAAATTTATCATAGCGAAACTCAAAAATCAACATATAGTATCGCATTAAATATTTCAACTACTATATATTGTGTTTGTTTTGAATAACTTTTAATTTTGTCAAACGTTAAATCAATTAATATAGTTAGCAAAAGGGAGGAAAATGTCGATTTATAATAATTTTTCATCAGATTTCAATTAATTTGGACCTTGCTTTTTCCCCATCCCTTTTAGGGCTTATCCCTGCAAGGGATGTGTAATTCGGTCAAACAAATCTGAAAAAACTTTTTATTATCCACTCTAATTATGCTTCCTCTATCTCATGAAATTCCATTCATCGCTTTCATATTTGCTTTCTGCAATTGCCTTCACTTCCAGCAATTGCTTTTCGGTGAGGACATATGGCTCTAAATCGACCGAAAGTCCTTCGGCAAAACCTTTTTCGAAAGCTTCTTTCGCTTCAGGGATGGTTATCTTTCTCCCTGCAATGTCATTCATGGCCACAGCTTTGTTTTTTAAGTTTTTTTGCATTCTCTCTTTAACCCTGTCATTCGAGAATTTGAATACGCTAAAGAGCTTATCATCATCAAGCTCAAGCAAAATGGACCCGTGCTGAAGGATGACGCCTTTTTGCCTGGTTTGAGCGCTGCCAGCGACCTTTCTGCCCTCAACGACCAGTTCATACCAGCTAGGTGCATCAAAGCAGACGGAAGACCTGGGCGATTTTAAAGCCGCTTTTTCCTGTTCGCTTCGAGGCACAGCAAAATAAGCATCCAATCCAAGATTCCTGAACCCCATCAATATTCCTTCAGAAATGACACGATAAGCTTCAGTAACGGTGGTTGGCATTCCCGGATAGGATTCTGGAACGATTACGCTATAAGTCAATTCATGTTCGTGCAGCACCGCTCGTCCTCCCGTCGGCCTGCGAACAAAACCAAGGCCCTGCCTTTTGACCTCTTCCAGATCAATCTCCGCTTCTGCCTTTTGAAAATAACCGATCGACAATGTCGCTGGATTCCAGCCGTAAAAGCGTATGATCGGCGGAATTTCCCCTTTGCTTTGCCAGTTTAACAAGGCTTCGTCCAGCGCCATATTAAAAGCCGGTGAACAATACCCCGAATCTATAAAACCCCATTTTTCTTTAGTCATCCTTACCCCTCGTTTCGATAGACGTTTTTCAATTCCCCACAAAAAACTCACATGTAGTAGTTTAACAGACTTTAACACTCTAAAAAAGAAAGTGCTATCAAGTCATGAAGAATTTGATGAAAATTCTTTTTGATTATTGGGTAAAGCAATTATATAATAAAGATTGTCTGTATTCGTTAAGGTAGAAGGGAGTTTTTATGTTTGGAAATATTATATACACTGCTCATCATCCTAGGAGTGGTTATTGCGTATTCACTTTTTAATTGGTACCGCCAGCGTAAAATCGTTAAAACACTAACACAGGACGAATTTATCGCCAACTACAGAAAAGTGCAGCTAATCGATGTGCGGGAACCGAATGATTTCGAAAATGGTCATATCTTAGGCGCAAGAAACATCCCTATGACTCAAATGAAAACCCGCTTGGTCGAAATTAGGCCGGACAAGCCTGTATATTTGTACGCTCAAAGCGAAATCATCAGCGGCAGAGCTGCAGCCATGCTATACAAAAAGGGCTACAGGGAACTTTTCCACTTAAAGGGCGGTTTCAAGATGTGGACCGGGAAAATCAAAGCAAAGAAATAAGACCCCATCTCGGCATGGGCTCTTTTTAATTCCATAGCTCAAGTAAAAGAAAGTCAACAGTTGGACTTTAATGGAATCTTACATAAACATGAAAAATCCCCGCCGGCAGGCAGGGATTTTTTTCGTGTAAGCTACTAATCTAAGCTTGATAACGCAAAACGGGTTTTCTTGCAGCAAGAGTTTCATCAAGCCGCTTTATAACGGTTGTATGCGGAGCTTCCTGAACGATTTCCGGAGTTTCCTCCGCTTCCTTGGCAATCTGGATCATCGCATCGATGAACGCATCCAGCGTTTCTTTTGACTCGGTTTCAGTCGGTTCTATCATCATTCCTTCTTCCACGTTCAACGGGAAGTAAATGGTTGGAGGATGATACCCGAAATCCAGCAATCTTTTAGCTATATCGAGAGTCCTTACCCCCAATTTCTTTTGCCGGCGTCCGCTTAATACGAATTCATGTTTACAATGACGATTATATGGTAAGTCAAAATAAGGTTCCAACTTGCGCATCATATAATTGGCATTGATGACCGCGTTCTCTGTGACCGCTTTAAGGCCATCAGGACCCATTGAACGAATGTACGTATATGCCCTCACGTTTATTCCGAAATTACCATAATAAGGTTTTACCCTGCCAATGGATTGCGGACGATCATAATCAAGGACGAATTGCTCACCTTGCTTGACTATAAGAGGTTTAGGCAAGTAAGGAATCAAGTCGGACTTCACACCTACAGGACCAGAACCCGGGCCTCCGCCTCCATGCGGGCCTGTGAATGTTTTATGGAGATTTAAATGAACCACATCAAAGCCCATGTCCCCCGGTCGTGCTTTTGATAGGACTGCATTCAGATTCGCTCCATCATAATAAAGCTTGCCACCTGCGTCATGGACAAGTTGTGCCATTTCCAAAATATTTTCTTCAAACAATCCCAATGTATTGGGGTTCGTGAGCATCAAGGCCGCCGTATCCGGTCCGACAACACGTTTTAAATCTTCAAGGTCGACTAACCCATTTTCATCGGACTTCACTGTAATCGTTTCTAGTCCGGCAACAGTGGCAGAGGCAGGATTCGTACCATGGGCCGAATCAGGTACAATCACTTTCGTCCGTTCTGTATCGCCATTCGCTTCGTGAAAAGCGCGAATCATCATCAATCCTGTCCATTCACCGTGGGCACCTGCTGCAGGCTGTAGTGTCACTTGGTCCATCCCGGTGATTTCCGTTAAGTGTTCCTGCAAATCAAATAATAGTCCCAATGCTCCTTGTACAGTAGCGGGATCTTGATATGGATGGATATGGGCAAAACCATTGAAGCGTGCCACATTTTCATTTATTTTCGGATTATATTTCATCGTGCATGAACCCAGCGGATAAAAACCGGAATCCACCCCATGATTCCGTTTGGAAAGTGCAGTATAGTGACGCATGATATCCAGTTCGGACACCTCAGGAAGCTCTGCCTCTTCTTCACGGATGTAGTCGGCAGGAAGAATTTCTTCGAGCGGAATAGTCGCAACATCCATTTCTGGCAGACTGTACCCGATCCTGCCGGAAGTACTGATTTCAAAAATGAGTGATTGATCTTGATTATTCATGTTGATCCCCCAATTCCTGCGCAAGTGCATCAATTTCTTCTTTTGTTCTTAGTTCAGTTACCGCAACCAGCATATGGTCTTTCAATTCAGGATAAACCGCCCCTAAATCGAAGCCGCCGATCATCCCTTTTTCAAAAAGTTTTTTATTGATCTCTGAAAACGGAGCAGGCAGTTTAATGACAAATTCATTAAATGAAGGACCGTCGAATATCACTTCCACCCCTTTTGCCATAATTGCTTTTTTCGCATAATGTGCTTTTTGAATATTTTGCACGGCCATTTCTTTGACACCCTTTTTCCCAAGTGCGGTCATAGCAACAGAAGCTGCCAAGGCATTCAAAGCTTGATTGGAACATATGTTGGATGTGGCTTTGTCACGGCGAATGTGCTGTTCACGAGCTTGAAGCGTGAGTACAAACCCTCTTTTTCCATTCTCATCGACCGTTTGACCGACGAGTCGGCCTGGAACTTTCCGTACAAGTTTATTAGTAACCGCAAAATATCCACAATGAGGGCCCCCGAATGCCGCTGGAATACCGAATGGCTGAGCATCCCCCGTTACGATATCTGCACCGAGTGCACCAGGGGATGTCAAAGCTCCCAATGCAAGCGGATTACTGGAAACGATAAACATGGACTTGACGCCATGAATGATTTCTTCCATTTCTTTCAATGGCTCGATCCTGCCAAAAAAGTTCGGGTATTGCACGATCACTCCTGCAATGTCATCATTCGCCAATTCCCTTAAAGCAGCTAAGTCCGTCACACCGTCTTTATGAGGAATTTCGATCACTTCCACGCGTTGCCCTTTCGCATATGTCTTCACAACTTCTCTTGATTCAGGATGGACGGTTCCTGAAATGAGAATCTTCTTCCGCCTTGTCTGTCCTGAAGCAAGCATTGCTGCTTCAGCCAACGCCGTCCCGCCGTCATACATGGAGGAGTTAGCCACATCCATGCCCGTCAATTCACATATCATCGTTTGATATTCAAAGATTGCTTGAAGCTCTCCCTGTGAAATTTCAGGCTGATAGGGTGTATACGCCGTATAAAACTCAGAACGGGAAAGAACATGATCGACGATGACCGGCGCGTAATGGTCATAGACACCCGCACCAAGGAAGGAAGCATAATTTTTAAGGTCCGCATTCTTTGCAGCAAGTTTTGATAATTCTTTCATTAATGCAGGTTCCGATTTAGCAGGCTTGATATCGTATTCTCCTTGAAAACGAACGCTTTCAGGGATATCATTGAAAAGTTCTTCAGCAGTGGCTACCCCTATCGCTTCCAGCATTTCTTGTTTATCTTGCTCTGTCATGGGTAAATAACGATGTTTCATCTAATGACCATTCCTCTCTATTTACGTGGTTTTTTATAAAAAGGTGTTTGTATTATAACGGCTTTCAAACGTTTGGAACGGATTTCCACTTCGACTTCCGCATCCAGCACCGAAAATTCCTTATCGATTAGTACCAATCCAACGTTTTTCTTCAATGTTGGCGATTGGGTACCAGTCGTGACCTCGCCAATGACTTCATCACCGCTGTAGACCTTATACCCATGACGTGGAATGCCACGGTCAATCATTTCAATTCCCACAAGCTTTCGGGGAGCCCCTTTCTCCTTTTGCTCAGCAAGAACGGCTTTCCCGAAAAAATCAACTTCCTTATCCACTTTTACTGCAAAACCAATCCCCGCTTCTATCGGGGTGATGTCCGCAGAAAGCTCCTGCCCATACAGCGGCAGTTTCGCTTCAAAACGCAGGGTATCACGAGCACCTAAACCAATCGGCTGAACCCCCTCTTCCTTACCGGCATCCATAATCGCCTTCCAAAGGGCAGGGCCATTTTTACTGTCGCTATATATTTCAAAACCATCTTCACCAGTGTATCCAGTCCGGGATACCAGCGTGGAGATACCGTTAATCATGACATTATCCTTGAACCTGAAAAATCCAATTTCACTTAAGTCAGTACTTCCTGATAGTTTTTGTAATATCTTCTCTGCAGCTGGTCCTTGAAGTGCCAGCTGTGTATAGTCACTTGATACATTCGTAATTTGGGCATCTTCCGTTAAATTAGCTTGCAGCCAATTGAAATCTTTTTCTGTATTCGCTGCATTGACCACGAGCAGATAGTCGTCCTCAGCCCTTTTATACACGATAAGATCATCAACCGTGCCTCCGTTTTCATAACACATGGCCGTATATTGGGCACCGCCCTGTTGCAGCTTTGATATATCATTGGTCAGCATCTTCTGTAAAAAGGAAAGGCTCCCAGGCCCCTTAACATCGACTTCCCCCATATGGGAAACATCAAATAATCCCGCTTTTGATCGTACGGCTTCATGTTCATCCTTTATACCCGAAAATTGGACAGGAAGTTCCCAGCCGCCAAAATCAATCGTTTTACCTCCGTATTCACGATAAACCTCAAATAGTGGTGTTCTTTTTAAATTGGTCAAAAAATGACCCCCTTCAGATTTTTTTAAAAATTAATCGGCTTCATTATCAAAAGCTTCTTGTCATTACGCATCAGATACATCCTGATTCATGATGTGAAAAAAGCACAAAAAAGGACAGAGAAAGCCCGTTTGAGCTTTTTCTCTGTCCTGAAACCTGAAAGTTTACCTATGTAATAGGTTTTCCCCTTTGGTGGCCGTCCCATAACGGGCGGCGCTCTCCAGAGTTGCGTCCAATAAGAGTTCTTTTGCCTGAGAGATTCACTGCTAAGTTTGCTCCTTCGGCGCTACATCCGTAGTCTCTCCCCTTATCTTCACCCGCATATAAATGGTCTACCATTGAAAGGAAGCGAATAAGCCCCATGCATCGGTAAAACCTTTGACCATAAATGGAATGCATTCTCTGCCAATTCTCCTAAAACTTCAGAAACCGTTAAACTGATCTCCTTCAGTAATCTTGGATAAATTAGGAGCCTATAGCCCATACTAAGAAAACGCGAACTGCAAAATCGAAGTACAATCATTCTTTGTAGCGTTTGGAAATTGGAATTTTCTAAATATACTTATATCCTACCCTAAGAAACTTATCTCTGCAATATCTTTTGAAGAGAAATATTTTTCTTACTTCACATATGAAATGTTCGGGTTTTGACCTTATATTAAGGAAATTATGATTTAAGAGGGAGTTATTTCTATGAAAATCAATATATCCTTCAATTCTGAATGGAATGACGAGTTTCTGCAAAAGATGGAAAATGACGGTCCATGGGGAAATTGGGAGCTTTATAAGTTGGCGGTTCAAATGGAGGAAAATCTTATCATCCCTGATTTTGAAGGTTTACAGGCGCCCAAGCACCTTCCTCAGTTAACCCCGCTTCCCCATCAATTGGAAGCGGCGAAGCAAGTAGTCGAAAAGATGAATGGAAAAGCCATTTTGGCTGATGAGGTAGGGCTGGGAAAAACAATTGAAGCAGGCTTGATCCTAAAAGAGTATATGATTAGGGGCCTTGTAAAAAAAGTATTGATCCTTGTTCCGGCTTCCCTTGTCACACAATGGGCATTTGAATTGAATACCAAGTTTCATATTCCGGCAGTCGTTCAGAGAAAAAGTTATGTCTGGGACTCCTGTGATGTGGTCATTTCATCCATTGATACAGCGAAACGCGCTCCACATCGAGATATCATCTTTACTCAGGAATATGACTTCATCATTATTGATGAAGCTCATAAACTTAAAAATAATAAGACGAAGAACTATGAATTCGTACAAAATCTGAAAAAGAAATTTTGTTTACTCCTGACAGCCACACCGATTCAAAATAAAGTCGAGGAGATTTTCCACCTCGTTTCGTTATTGAAACCGGGCCACTTGGGAAATGCCTCACTCTTTTCGGAAAAGTATAAAGGGAAAGGCCGGAACATAATTGAAGATGAACACCTAAAGGAACTGGTCAACACTGTCATGATTCGAAACCGGCGGGCCGATACTGGCATTGAATGGACAAAACGGCATGTGGAAACCATCACCATTGAATTTTCTCCAACGGAACAAGCATTGTATGATGCTGTTTCCAATTTCAAGCCAATTTCGGATGGATCAAAAGGAAGCGCCTTTTCGGCTCTCACTCTCCAAAGGGAAGCATGCAGCAGCAGAGAGGCTGTCTTTTATACATTAAAGAATATGAGAGATAAATACGAACAGCCTTCCCCTGATTTTTTGGCAAAGCTTGATGATTTATTTACTAAAGTGAATGAAACGGTCCAGAACTCAAAGGCTGAAAAAGCTTTGGAACTAATCAAGAAAATTGATGACAAAGTGATCATCTTTACGGAATATAGGGCGACTCAACTATATCTCCAATGGTACCTACAGCAGAATGGAATTTCTTCTGTTCCTTTCCGAGGCGGTTTTAAGCGCGGAAAGAAAGACTGGATGCGTGAATTATTCCAAAAGAATATTCAGGTATTAATCGCAACAGAAGCTGGCGGGGAAGGGATAAACCTTCAGTTTTGCCATCACTTGATTAATTTTGACCTGCCATGGAACCCAATGAGGCTTGAACAAAGAATTGGACGGATTCACCGCCTTGGTCAGGAAGAAGATGTGATGATTTATAACTTTGCCACGAAAAATACAGTTGAAGAACATATACTGAAGTTACTATACGAAAAAATAAATTTATTTGAAAAAGTAATCGGTGAATTGGATGATATTCTAACCAAACTGGATATTAATAACATTGAAGAATATTTAATAGATGTGGTCGGCGAGTCCAAAACAGAGGGCGAAATGAAAATCAAGATGGATAATTTTTCATCATTGATCCAATTCGCTCAATCAATGAAGGAAGGTGAGGTTCATGCAGCAACGGGAAATTCATGATTTTTTAATCACTTTCTTTAAAGCCAATGATTGTGAAATACTGGATAATGCACCAACCCACCTTACAGTGCAATTGACGATTGAAATGGATAAAGAATTAATGAACAGACCCTTTTATTGGCATTATCTAGAAAAAACAGGAGGTGTTCCGAACCCGGCACAAATCACTTTCATTACCGATCCAGAACAAGCTCCATCCGATTTAAAGGGAGAAATGATTCATTTTGGCTCCCCTCGCCTTCACCAGATTATTCAATCAACCAAAAAGCTGGCAGGGTATACTAGACTTTTTGAGAATACGCCTCCATCAAAAGGCAAAAATAATCCTTTGTTTCCTTGGCTGACCCTGAATGTGAAAATATCCTATCAATGCGACCGCAAAAAAGATACTTTCATGTCAATCGGATTGAATTTAATCTCAGGTGAAATAATGGAAGAGTTTCACCATCGGGTTTTACCGATTAACGTCACCCCGAAAATACCGGATTACTCTTTTACGCTTTCACCTCTGATCATGCCCAAGAGTGGATTGGCAAGACTGGATACATACATCAGAACCAGTTTCGAGGATGATGATCATTCCTGGGCGGAGGAAGCAATGCTGCGCTGGCAGAATGACTTGAATTTATTGGAGCATTTTTACAAGGATATGGAGGAAAAAAGTGAGAGCTATTATACCGAAAAAGAAGCACTAAAAGCACAATATGAACCCAACATCAGAATATCCATCATAAACGGAGGATTATTTTACCTTTCAGATAGGGCGTTGGGATAAGTAGAGAACAAAAAAACAGATGTCCAAAGTTCAGGACATCTGTTTTACTTTTTGATCGTTTTCCTTATAAACATCGACAAAGCAAAAGGGACAATGCCAAACCAATGGGACATACCCTGGTTTTTATCCTCTTTTCTGTGAAGGCGTTTTTCTTTTCGTTCTTTTTTCGTCAGATTGAAATACTCGACAAGCTGCTGCGTCAGATATTTAATATAAGCGTTTGTAGACATATAAAATCATCACCCTACGCAAAGTATGTCCGGTTTACGCTTTTTTTATTCCTTCCCCTTGCTCCCTCCACTGTAAACCTCTCGCGTTCCCTGATTTTGCTATTACACAGCTTGCTTCTCCATCCATTCTTTCACTTCCCCCGCTTCTTTATCGTATTGAATGATGACCCTGCCCTCTCGATCATTTTTAGTTTTGGAGGAAAACTCGATATAGACGTAAGGACCTTCTTGCTTCATTAAGGAATAGCGCACCACACCATTGGGATATGATATTTCCCCCTGGATGATTTTCGGAACCTCTTCGCCCCACTCTGCCGTCACATCCTTGATGGCTAGATGGACAAGATGATCGGCCACAAGCGACTCTTCCACTTCTTTATAAAACTTTTTATCAATGATAAACTGGTCGATCATCAGTATCGTGAACATGATGAAAACACTCGCCACAATCATTACCATCGGGAAAACGACTCCTTTTTGATTATTCATCGAGTTTCGTATCATTCCTAAAGAAAGGATGAAATCTTCGACTGAAAGTAGTCCCTGTTTTATCCGTTATATTTATAACAATGACACTGCCATCCTTATTGACCTGGAATTCCGAAATGTTCTGCAAGATGACCTCATGCCCCATACCATCCACTCGTCTTCGGACCTTATCTTCATATTGTTCCAGCGATGATAATTGTTCACCTGAAAGCAAATATAATTTATTTCCCATTACATCTTGAGCTTTGGAACTCCGGACCTCCTGCTTCATTTGCATGGTAAAGACCTCCCATTCCTTAGGATGCAATTTATCAACAGACCTCATCTGGGTGTGAATGATCGAGAAGAGCTGCAGAACGAAAAGCGACGTCGTCATTAAAATCAATAAAGAAATAAGCAATTCGATCATCGTAAAGCCATCATTTTTTCGCAGCATCACAAATGGATTCCCTATTACCCATCTCAACTTCATAGCGTACACACCCTTCAATCATTCCCGGGAAATCCCCATGGTCCTTCCAAACCAATTCAAAGCTTCTTTTTTTGTAAATGATTTCCTGACCAACTGCTTGAATCTCCCCATCCATGAACGCCGTCAATCTTTCATATAATAAATGGTGGGCTTCAGTCCTTACGGAAATATCTTTCCGATGCGTCAATACCTCTTCAAGAATTGGTAAAATGGCAAGGACCAGTAATATACAAACGGAAAATGCGGCCATCAGCTCAAGGTAGACGTACCCTTTACAATTTCTCAATCCGGAACCTCCCTTTACCGATATTGAGGACCAGCTTGTACTTTCCCTTTGAGGTATCAATCATAATCGTTCCGGCTTTGGATGCATTTCCATATTGATTAAAATGAAATCTGAACCCCAAAGTGCCGCTTAAAAACTGGATATCCTCTGGTATGCTTCTCTCTAGAACGATCCCCTCCTTATAAGACGAAACGGTATAAACCTTTTCGGCATTATCAATATGGAGGTAAATCAAGCTCTCATGACTGATGGCATACTGTTGAGCATAGAAAAGATCTTCATGAAATTGTGAAAGAAAAAGCCTATTTTCCATTCCTTTAGTGAAGCTGGGATATAGATTAGGACCGATGGAAATAAGGAGTACAAAAATAGCGAGGACAATAAGGGTTTCAGATAGTGTATATCCACCATCGGAATGCCGTATATTCACTTCTCGCCTACTCAACGACCGTTATCTTTCCTTTACTATCCAAACTGATTTCATCCCCATTAGGACAGGATGTCTGTTTGAGATAGCCTTGACTTTCCAATTCACCGATACTTCCGGGCAGTTTACCATTATCGATTTCAAAAGCCTGCACCTGTGCTTGGGCCATCTTCACGAAAGCTTCACATCCTTTAGACTGGATTGTGGATTGGTTTTTCGTGATATTAGGGATTGTGATAATCAAAAGGATGGATATCACCAGTAAAACTATAAGCATTTCAATTAGTGTAAAACCACGTTCATTCATCACTTTCTTCATCATATCATCATGCTCCTGAAGATCTGTACCAGATGACCTTCGGGCATTTTCACCTCCGGAATACAAAAATGAAATCCTATAAACCTTCGAGCAGTGAGAACATCGGCAGCAAAACCGCCATATAAATGGACACAATCAAAAGACCTATCAGTGAAAACATTAGAGGCTGAATGATTTTCAAGATTGCATTCATCCTCTCTTCAATTTTCTCCAGAATAAAACGACTGTAATGAAGTAACTCGGCATCAAGTCTGCCGTATTTTTGACCATTTGCAGCGACTACCGGTAAATTCCCATCAAAATATGGGAGCTCCCGAAAAATCATTTCAAGTGATCTGCCCTCGATCAGATCATCCTTGATGATATTGCAAAGTTTTTGGTAAAAAGGCTGTTGTTGATTTATCGAGAATAATTTGATGCTATCGTTAATCGATAGTCCTCCGGAAAGCAAGCCACTGAATTGGCTTGTAAAAAAATAAGTTTCGTATAATTTGATGAACCTCCCGAATATCGGAATTCCCATCAAAATCCTGCGCTGCCTTAAAGGGCATAATCCATTGAACCAAAATCGTTTGAGTGCATACAAGAATAGGAGCAATCCGAGTAATAAGAAGGGTAGTGCTGGAAGAATGAACGTGGAGGCTGCCATTAATCTTAAGAGAATATGCTGATCGACATCCATCGTGAAATAGATGGTCTGGAATTGGGGAAGGAGAACACTCTGAAGAATATAAAAAACGATGCTTACAAACAAGACTAAGAATACAGGATACACCATTAACTTTTTCACTTTATCCATATCCTCGATTCTTTTCTTCCAATATCGCCCTCCTTCTTTCAACGCCCGTTCCAGGTCGCCATATTGTTCCCCATAAAATATATAACTTACAAGCTGCGGATGAAAATTAAGATGGGTCAGCACCATGTGCAACGGGTAGCCGTTCCTTAAATCGGCTATAGCCTGAGTGAAGTCTTCCGCTTTCTTCTTTGATTCCTGAAACTCAAGAAAATGTAAAGCTTCCGCCAAAGGATAACCATGATTCAATAATTCACCTAGCTTCGAAATAAAGACCGCCTGCTCTTTTACCTTCCATTTACTTTTTGGTTTCATGGTATACCAGCCGTTCATATTCCTGAGATTCCACATATCCCATCGCAACCGCTTTTCCGATTTCATCCTTTAATTGGCGGTAGCTGACCGTTGCCTTTCCCTTTTCATCTCCCATTATCCGGAGAACTTCAGCCAGACTTTTCCCATATAGCAATTCATATACACTTGCCCTTTTATTCCTTGCAGTCATTTTGCAAGCTAAAGCACAGTCCCCTTTACACGGAAGACATCGCAATTCAACCAGCCGCTGAGCTGTAACGCCAATCAAACTCTGTTCAACCTCAAGTAAGCTGACACCAAATTCCAGTAATCTGGAGATGGCGCCCTGGGCGTCCCTCGTATGCATGGTCGTTAGTATCAAATGACCGGTTAATGCGGCACGGACTGCGATTTTGGCAGTTTCTGCATCCCTGACTTCGCCAACCATGATCACATCCGGGTCATGCCTCAAAACAGCTTTTAGGCCGACGGAATACGTAATGCCCGCCTTTTCATTGATTTGGACTTGCAATACCTTTTCGGATACATTTTCAATGGGATCTTCAAGTGTAATGATATTTCGATTTATCATCTCGTGGGCGTGGTGAAGCAGGGAATATAGTGTCGTTGTTTTCCCACTGCCGGTAGGTAACGATTCATAAATACTATTAGGAGTGGTCATCTTAAAAGGTGGCCTTTTTTCAAACTGCATTTCCTACTTCTTTCAATACCTTCAAAATCAATGGTGAAACTTGAATCAGTACATATCCAAGACCAGCCGATTGAATCATACTCCAAGCTTTTTCAGCATTATTAAACATAAAGTAAAAGCATGCCCCAACAATGATGACTGAAGCAACAGGGAAGCTAAGAGCCACTAGTATATCGACAACAGGATCCAATACATGTGCTAAAGTGGATAAAGTAGCTTCTCCCATCCATTCCTTTGCGCCAGCAGTAACAGACGCTGGTGGAGCAAGGTCCATGGTTGCTGCCATTGCTGGTTTTGCCATGATTAACGGGATAGCGATAGATGTGCTTACTTTCTTTATGATATTAAGCGATTTTCTTTTTTTCTTTTGTTTAGCCTTGTAGCTCCCAGTCATGAAGTCGTTAAAAGGAATCACTTGCACATTTGCCATTTAAACCGCCCCTTTTATCTTATTTCTTCTGTTGTATAAACATCACAAGGCAAGTCTTTGCATAATTCTCGAAGTTTCTTTCTTCTATATTCTGTAGTCGTCACCCATATTAGTTTAGGGAAATAACCCAAATGTCTTTTCAAAGCTCCATTTTGATACAACCCTGAGTACTGACTAATCTTTACAGTATTCTCTTTCATTTTTTGTATTGAATCAATTTCCAAAAAGTGAAACTTCCGATCCTTTTTAAACCATGCATCACAGATAACAGTGAACTTATCATCACGTATCTTCATTTCATTGGTCCATTCGTGAGGGAACCCGGCATGTATATAAAAATCATTCCGCATAATCGCATGATTCACAAAGTTATTTTTCTTTCTGATTTTATTTGAGTTCACATATTCCCTTCCTTCTTTGTTCAGAAAATAAATCGTGCTGTATTCTTCACGGAAGCTTGATAAATATGGAGATAAATCTTTTAATATCCGGTTGGTATTTCTAACGGCGCCTAATCGGTGTATTTCTCTTAATTGATCTCGGTTAAGATAATCCAGTTTCTTCAAAGATAACAGTATTCTCTCTTGCCTCTCGTTTAGGCGTTTCAATATTCGGACCCCCTTTATTGATGATAAAAGGACCGATTGTTTCGTTGATAATTTCAGAGGTTATTAGTGGGGTTTGAACAATGACTTGTTTATCTGCGGTTTGATAAATAGCACGACCTTTTATTTCAGGAAGCTTTTCTGCCCCCGTCCCATCCAATACAACATTGGAAGCAGTACCGGATTGAACCCTAAAACATAATTTTGCATCACTATTCTGTTTACAGGCACGAGGGATTACATCACCTGTTGGATACTGGGTAGCTAGAATTTGTCTATAAGAGAGCCCGGCCCCTAACCTCGCTATTTGGGACATATACTTTTGACACATCCTTTTTATGACTTTCATATCCTTATCAACTTCTTCGTCAGGGTTCAATTCACCAACTTCATCAACAATAATGAAGTTTCGTTCGGTTATACCAGCTTCTTGAACGTTCTTCTTGCCCATGGCTTTTAATCGCTTCTGCATAGCCCTCATTTCTTTATAAGCATTTTCCAAGGTTAATAATGCCTCTTCTGGTTCGTATGCAATAGAAACGGTCTGAGCTATGTCCTCATAGTCGCACAATTCCACACCGCCTTTTAGGTCAATAAGATGAAATTTCACATTTGTCGGTTGTTGCTGCAGCAATGAATTTATTATGCAATTTAGCAAATTGGATTTTCCATACCTGGTTGCCCCTCCTTCAACTAAATGAGGAAACACTTCAAAGTCATGATAAACCTCTTTGTTTTTCTCTCTACAAATACCAAAAGAAACTTTCCAATCACTGCCTTTTTGAAAGTTCACTTGTTTAGGCATAGGATCGTTATAAACTCGGATGATTAACAAGCCATCATAAGAAAGCTCAATTTCCTTTATATCAGTTAGTTTCTTGGTGTATAGACTCTTTATAGTGGTTAAGATGTTTTTATCCAATTTGATCCCTTTTAGGTCTTTTAACTGCACCTTTACGGACCTTGTATTAATTCCTGCCTCAATGGTTTTTTGCTTTGATAAGTAATCCTCAAAACTTCTTCCTAACGGAATACGGTACCGGTATTCAGTTCCCCATTCATGATTTCGCTTCTTGATTAATTGAGTGGTTAAAGTTTGTTTTCCATCCTTAACATTAAGCCCGCTAAGAGCAAATATTCTGTTCAGTTTTTTCGAGTCATTCCCCACTCCGTTTTTTGACAAATGTGCTTTTAAAGCAAGCCCTCCCATCAGTGCTGTAGAGACTGTTTCAAAAATCATCACATTCCCCTCCTTCAACGCCACCTCATTGGAACTTACGTAGTAAGTCTCCCTCACATCTAGAAACGTAATAAAGCACTCTAAACCATTGATAATAATGAATCTGGTATATTCCCGAACAAACTACTAAGGTGGAATTTAATCTGGTATCTCATTTGGTATACTCAAGTCTATGGTCATATGCCCAATAACTTGCCTGTACTATGAAAAATAAAGTTATGCAAATTTTTCTAAGCAGGAAAACATATTAATTCAGAGAATGTTATATAGTGGTGATGTAGATGAAATCTAATATTGGAAAATTGCTCAAAGAGTCCAAATTTAAAAGGGATTATATTCAAAAGGAAATGGGGGTATCTCGGAATACTATTTCGAATTGGAGTCAAGGGAAAACCAATCCATCGGTCGATCAGTTATTTAAATTGGCTAAATTATTAGAGGTTAAAGTCGATGATTTATATGAGGAGGATGAAGAATGAAAAAATTATTATTTGTAGGATTATCTGCTTTGTTATTGGCAGGGTGTGGGGATAAACAAAAGGAAACTTCTGGTGATGTGGAGGGTAATAAAACTGAAGAAACAGTGGAAACAAAGGGACTTACACAAGATGAATTAAACGCTAAATTAAAAGAAGAAGCTGTTGAAGCAGATTATAAGGAGTTAAATAGTGATAATGCTCCAGATAAGAAAAAAGTATTTGTTAAAGGTGAAATTGGATCTGTTTTTGAAGAGGGCATTCTGGGGACATTCATTTTGAATAATGAAAACGGCATTTATACTGTAAACTTACTAAGTGTCGATGAGAAGTATGAAGCTGGGGATAATGTAACTGTGTATGGAACAACAAATGGTAAAGATGAAACAGGTAACCCACAGATCACTGCTACAATTTTGGAACATAATGAAGAAAAAACAGAAACAAAGAGCGAAGGCCCATTAACTAAAGTTGGTCAGAGCATAGATGATGAGGGTGTAGGTACAGTTACCTTAGATAAAATCGCTAATATCAATAAAGAATACGAAACAGGTGGTCTTAAAATAAAGGTTATAGACGCTAAAGTTTTAACTATTACCGATGTGGCCCCTGAATTCAAAGAAAATGTAGCGTTAATGGCCGATGTTCAAGTAGGCGATGAATTTACGTATCTTCAAGTTAGGTATAATCTTCAAAATACAACAGAAGAAACAGTTATATTCAATGGATTTGAAACAGCAGTGCCCGATAATGGAAATCAAATAGATATTAATACTAAAGATTTGGTTGGCAAGAATCCAAATAATAGCGAGATTCTTCACAATGCATCAGTAGATGACAATCTACTTGGAATTCCAGTTGATAAAGGAATAAATTCAATTAGATTAATGCCTTCTGATGTACTTTATGACAATGATGATCTCTCCATTTTTTACCCTAAAGAGATTACTATTGAATTTTAAACTGAGGTATTGAAGAATGAATATAAATATCAAGGTTTACTTACATTCAAAAGGAAGCAGATTTTTTCAAAGTGGAAGCTTCTCAGTAAGAAATTCAGACTTTAAAAAGGATCCAGACTGGACGGCAGCCATTGCGGCATATGAATGGATTCAGCAAATTAAAATCAAGTTTGCTGCCAGTGATGATTTTCGAATAGATCAAGTGGTTTATAACGAAGATATCGATATTACGGAGTTAGTTAAAAGGGTTAAGGCTAAAATTTAGGGAGATATGCCTTTTTAACTATTTGATGGAAAGGGATGCGATTAAGTTGAGAACAAAGTCAGTGAGTCCTAAATATTATTTAAATGCATTTAATTGTCCAAGGTGTGGTGTTAGAGCACCTCAGGAATGGTATAAAGTTTATAAAGATCCTCAAAAAAATGGACCTATAATTAATAAGGTTGATAACGTTACTAGTGTAGCTAAATCCATTGCTTTTGTTTCTTTTATTAATCCTACAGAGCCAAGGTTTCGTAAAGAATGGGACTTGGATATATCGATGTGCGATCATTGTGAAAAATATACTGTATGGGAAAATAAACAAATTATATACCCTTTTGAAACAGAACTACCTAATCCGCATGAAGATATGTTGGAAGATGTAAAAGGAATTTACGAAGAAGCTGCACTTGTTTACCAACACTCACCAAGAGCTTCAGCAGCATTACTAAGGCTAGGAATTGAAACAATGATTCCACAGCTTGAAGAATATAATATTAAAAAGTCTTCTATCAATAACATGATAGGTGAACTTGTTAAAAAGGATATTCCGGAACATATTCAAAAAGGATTGGATGCAATTCGTATCTATGGTAATGAAGGGATTCACGCAGGTGAAATTCACTTAAATGATGACCAAGAAAATATTGAGTACTTGTTCGAATTGATTAATTACATGACTGAGGAACTAATTACTAAGAAGAAAAAACTCAGCGACTTTTATTCGAAATTACCTTTGGGCAAACGCGAAGGTATTTTAAAACGAGATAAAACAAAAGCTAAAGAGTAATAATCAAGCCCCTCTCACTAAGAGAAGGGCTTTGAATGATGGAAGTGTACCATGAGGTCGGTTGGTACCCTAATTTTAATTTATCCTTATAAATTCTTTTATTCATCCTAAAAAAAGAAAAAACCCTCTCCATATAGAGAAGGCTTACAATGAGTGAAACGTGTGAGGGCCTATCACATTTGTATTGTAACCAATAAAATCCTTTATATTCCTGTTTTTTTATTATGCAGCAAACAATTCCGTGAAGGTATCTTTACCTGCCTTCTTATCTGCAGTAATCTTTTTAGCTTTTTGGAATTTTAATAATGCATATTCAGTACCTTTTCCAAAGATGGAGTCAAGTGATCTAGGATTATATCCTTCTAAATAAAGAGAAGCCTGCAGGATCCATGTAAGATTGCCCTTTGCACCTTTTTCAATAGTGACAATGGCAGCCCTTGTTTTATCTCCCCATTTACCATCCACAACAAGTTTTTTATTAAACTGCTTATTAAGTTCAGTTTGTAAAGCTTTGATTAATGCAGTTTTAGTTTTAGGTCCATTAATTCCATCCACAACAAGACCAGCATTATAACGGTTGTTTAAGGTTTTTTGAATAGATCTGATTGTTTCATCTCCATTGTCTGAAGATTGTTCTTCTTTTATATCAGGTTGAACAATAACCTCCTTGGCATTCCCGAAATTGATTTTCTGACCGATTTTTAATTTAGTTGGATCTATGCCAGGATTTGCTTTTATTAAATCTTCAACTTGCACTCCACCCGTTCCGTCCTTATGGGCAATGCTCCATAAGGTATCACCTTCCTGGATAGTATAAACATCAGGAGCCGGTGCTGGTTTGGATGGAGTTTTTGAACCTTTCCAATCAAATACATTTCTATAGTTATATTCACAACAAGCTTTCCAACTATACCCTGGCATTTCATTATGGGCCTTGTCATATTTCCCTATGCCATCTTTAACAAGTGCAGCGTGAAGTTCTGCAATACTGGCAATTGTGGCTTCATCCATAGTGTCATATCGATAATCACCAGCAACACAAATACCAAGGGAGAACTGATTGCTATTCCCCACATGATAGGTCCTGCGGTTAATATCATTTGCATATACAATCCTAGCCCTTTTACCGTTTGGTGTATTAATAATATTCTTAGGTTCGATAACCAATGAATATCCTATTCCTGGCCACCCCAGAGTGCCTACGTGATACGCCGCAAAGCTTGCAGCATCAGAACCGGCTAATTCCTTTTTGGTTAAAGAATGATGCCATACACGGTGAGTAATTGATTTAGTACGCTTTGAATAAGTACCATTTGATTTTAATTTACCTCTTTGATCGACCAATTGAGGAAGTTTAGTAAAGTTCATTTCCATCGTCTCCTTTTAATTTAAAATAAAAAGCCACCCAGGGGGCAGCTTACTTTAATCCATTCTTTTTCAAGACTTCTTCTTGTTTTTGAGCTTTCTTAGTCACTAAATATTGATTCTTATATACTCCATACAAAGCAAATCCCAGGGGTATTGCAGCCGTTAAAAAGTTAATAAATGAATTAATCGTATTTTCATTGAACCATTCAATTTGAAAACCTAATGATTGAAAAAATAAAAGCAGTGCCCCAAGAGCACCGCCAATCATTGCTACATATTGTTTTGCCTTATCCATTTTATTTCCCCCTTATCCTTTCCAAACACCAAATACAATTGCTATAGTTCCACCAATAATTCCCGTGCTAACTGCAGTAATAATGGCACCAGTAATAGTCCGTTTTATCCAGGTCGTATTATCATCAATCTTATTTAGTTTTTCTGTCATATTAATGATTTGCTGATCATGTCTGTCTGTTGTTCTCTCTAGAGTTCCAACACGTTGTTCAAGATTTTTATAATCTGTTTTCAATTCAGCTAATTCTTTCTCGTAAACGTTCATGTCATGAGGCACCTCCGTATTGTTCAATGTTCATGACCCCCTTTAACATATAAATTCTCTCTCTCTGTATGTCTAGGATGTTTATACATAATAAAAAGCCGCCCTTTTGGGACGACTTGATTTGTATTGCTATTTAGTTTAAGTATTTATATTCTATAGCACATGAAGTGAAAGCTTCTCATCTTCTAAGGATCTTACCTCTTTTGCCGGAACACCAGCGTAAAGAGTATCTGGTTTGCAGTCTTTGGTTACTACGGATCCTGAAGCAATAATACAGCCATCGCCAATTGTTACGCCAGGTAAAATCGTAGCCCTTGCTCCTATCCAACATCCTTTTCCAATTACAATTGGTTTCCTATCAGAAACTCCAGCTCTTTTGAATGATTCCCCAATTTTATGGCCTGATGTACAAATAAGAACATCAAAGGCAATTGCTGTATTCTCCTTGATAGTTACCTTTTCCCAACTATCAATAAAAACATTATGGTTAAGAAAAACACCCTTTTCAATTACAAGACTTTTTCCGCGAAATGTGCAACCAGATCGTATATTTGATGTTGAGGTTCTCATTCCGGCCATTTTATATAATATATATCGTAGTTTTTGAGGAACCAAAATAGATTTTCCTAGAGTATTTACAAACACGTTCCACATAATCAATGATAAATAGCCTTTTAGTTTTGACATTACTTGAATACCCCCCTTTCTACATTCATTTATTCAACGAATGATGGGTTATTACCTTTCTATAAATAAAATAATAACCAGTTCTATTCAAAGTTTCCCCAAACTGAATTTATATCCTTTGTAATCCGTGAACGCATATACTTGGCCATCAGATACGGAAACACCCTGCATGTCGCCAGTAGCATTTAAAATTGGCCTATATTCGCTATCGAAATACCCATTATTTAAAGGGATACACTTCCTAATATTGTTCGCTCCTTTGACTCCCGTATAAATGTATCCTTCGTGAAAAAACATGCCACCTAATGTATCGACGGTCCTAGAGTACCAGGTATTTAAAATGGAGTAGCTGCCATTATATCTAGTTGCTGCAGTTCCATCTATAAAGGTACCACTCCCTAGATTATTCGTCCCTTTACCTAAAAGAATTTTCCTCAAGATTCGGTTATCGTTGGTGAACAAATAGACAATATCGCTGGAACCATAGCCCCAACATAACTGCCCCTTCCATTCCCCGACCAATTGACTGAAGTCTAATTCGATTTTATCTACCGCATTAAAATCAATCGTAGTCCCAGCTAACAAGGCTGCAAAATTGGGAAGTATCCACCCTTTCGGTAATAATGTGAAGCTCTTTGAACCATTACCCACAATCAAAGAATCTTTAACTGCACTATAATCTGGCGCATTCATATGGCCTAGATTATGCGTAATTGTTTTTATGGTAGTGTTAGGATTAGTTTTGGAAATCGCGGTTATATTCATAAAATCCGTGTGTTCATCGTTAGAATGATAACATTTATAAATATTATCACCTACAATAAACGTTCCCTGAGTAGATCCGGTATTAGATATCAATTCCCCTTCAAGTTCTTTTACAGGAATCCCTAAAGAATCGCCACCGTACACGCAATATTTACTTAATAACCCGCCTAAAATTCCTAGGGTATTATATAAAAGTAAATATTCGTTTTGTGATACCGCTACATTTCCCCAACTACCATTTTTAATTGATACGGTGTTAGTTGTAATATTGTAAACCAAAGCGTCACTTTCCTCTAAAACACCGTCCGCTAAATCTATGGAAGTGTTACCTGTTCCCGACGGCTTCCAAACAAACAACCTCCTATATCTATTCGTATCCAAAGTGGGGAAAGTATAATAAACTTTTGTCGTGTCAGTATCTTTCTTTGCGTTGATAGTACCGCCCCTTAATGAAAAAAACGCTTGTCCTCTGCCGCTAACTGATACACTTTCCCCGCCGCCTGTTGCGCTTAATACCCCGTTATTCATCGCCAATCCTGTTCCTACTTTAACGCCGCCTAAAGTTGTGGCTGATGCTGTAGGAAGTTGATAAGAACTACCACCGCCACCACCGCCAAGCGTCCCATCTTGAATGGCTTGTTTTAGTGTTTTAGCTGGTTCTATATAAACAGCTTCAGCAACCGTTACGGGGAACAAACCTTCCAGTACTTTTATTTGTCCATCCACTCAACAGCTCCCCCTTTTTATACATAGTATATTTTCAAGTTGTTTTTAGTTAAATAATCAACAACGCCAGCTGCGTCACGACTTATTAATGTTCCAACTGTTAAAACCAATTCCATTGTGCCATCTGCATTAACCCTTACGCTTGGTTTTGTACTACCATGAATACTACTAGAACCAGCTTCAACGACTGAATAACCATTTGACGAAAAGAATCTATTGCTAATAGATATAGTTGGTACATAGTCCCCGATACCGTCAACTAACCTAAATTTAACGTATTCGAACCCTGCAACCACACCTGATGTTCTTGTTTCAAAAGAATCAATATTTGGTGTAATTGTAAGAACTTTATAAGAGGTTGATAATTTGATTTTCATTCGCAAACCTGAGTTTTGTAAATAGGTTGCAATTTCCGCAGCAGTTGCCCCGTGTGCCGTTGATACCTTCAATATGATTCTATGGATTGGTGAACCAGTGGTAGCAATCGTTACACATTCATACGGATATGTTGATGTAGGCATACCGACCACGAATGGTTTAAATGGATAGCCATTGATTAATACAGGATCGCCGTTTGTTGTTGTTTCATCGAATAGCGCGGTTAATATTTGTGATCCGCTTGTCATGCCAATATAACTAGCATCTGCATAACCAGTCAAACCAGCCCACGGATATTGCGTTATGGGCATATTCAAGTAACCATTATCCTCATATACTTCAGCCGTTACCGGACCAGGTGGCGTAACCACAACCTCATTTATCGTTAATGTACACGTTGCTTTGAAACTTCCGTCTGCTGTTGTCGCTGTTATAACTGCAATACCTGTTGCAACTGCTGTAACTAATCCACTGCTGTTAACTGTTGCTAAAGCTGTGTTTGAACTGCTCCACGTAACGGCTTTATTGGTTGCATTAGAAGGTGATACTGTTGCCGTTAGTTGTGAAGTATTCCCCTTCGTCAAAGTTAAAGTGTTTTGGTTTAACACAACACCAGTTACCGGAACATTACTGACTTGTAAGGTTACAGTGATTGAAAACGTTAAAGTATTACTAACTAACCCTCCACTATCCGTAACTTTCAATGTCAAAGTATGATTACCTATCGATAACAATCCAACATTCCATCTATTAGCACCTTTGTTCACAGTCCTAGTTGCAGAAACACCATCTTTCGTTTCTGTAACAGTCAAAGATGCAGTCTTGTCATCTGCTATTGTATAAGGTATTGAAAGTGCCGTTTTGTCATCTATGGTAACCGGTACGAATGAGGACGTTAATATTGGTGCTGTATTAGGTGTAGGTGTTGACCCAACAACTGTAAAGATTTCACCGTTGGTAATATCTCTTAAATTAATTCCGGTACCACCACCACTTCCTCCACCGCCAGGGTTCGGGTTAGGAATGGTGTCCCTATCTTTTAACGACCTTTCAATTTCGAAAGTAAATTGACATACCGTCAAAGATTGGCTATTGGTGTATGCTATATTCAATTCCCCATTTACTAATCCAGGATGACTTATTTCTTCTTGAAGGACATACTCCACTTGTCCATTAATCGGAGCAATTATGGATGCCTCCCTTTCGAATGTGCTACCATCTGCCATTCTGAGGAAAATTTTTGCTGTTGCTGCAGAACTAAAAGGCAAAGGCAAGTTTTCCTTATTTATATTAAATACAAGCTTTGCTGTACCATTGTCTTGTGTTGTAAACTTAATGGATGTTTTAGTCAAACTGGATGAAGCAGCTACATTAGCATTAATGAAACCACTTTTAAAGATTTCATTTGCCATATTATTAACTCAACCTTTCTATATCAAAATGAAAAGGACTGGATAACCAGCCCTTACCGAATGAAACATAATGCAACTCCATAACCCTTATCAGGGTCATATTTAGAAGTTATTTTCATGACTACCCAGCCTTGACCATACTCTTCTGAACGTGTAGCAATTCCGTCAAGTGGTTTTAGATAATTTCCTGCTTCCACAGTGTTATCAATCCGAACATAAACTTGGCCTAAAAGCCCAACGATATTCCACTCTGGACGTTCTTCTCTTGATAAATAGTCACCGTCTACCCATTCAGGATTTTCCTTTGGCATCATTCGGACTTCTTGGGTTACTTCTCCAGTATCATCATTGATAATTTCGATGGTTCTTTCCTCGTAAATTAAGCCACCAAATTCATTAAGGATATATCGGTTTTTCCAGTGGAAGGTCATTTCCCCAAGAACTACACCAGCTGTTTCGGAAATGACACCCAGCATATGATCGCCTTCAACAGCAGCTTTGATTTTTTCATTTTCCAAGGTGACAATAGTTCCCGTCTTGATTGACTTACCATCAACCGATTCGAAATACTCCGCATAATCGGAAAAAGAAGAGGAACCTGTAATACTACCCGCGCCTTTTAGGTTTCCGTTCATCGAATCAAGTTCCCATTTTGTATTAGCTGATGTTGGAGTTTCACTGTCTCCATACCCACCACGAACAGAATAGTTATTATCATTTACAACGCTGTTACTGGCCATAATAATCTTCCCGTTTTCATCTTTCCCGGGTGTCCTTGAATTATTAGAACCTATAATGACGTCTCGACCACCTTCTGTCTTAGAACCTCCAGAAGATCCGATAATCGCACTCGCTTCCCCTGATGCTTCCGAATTAGAAGAAGCTATAACTGCCGTTTTATCTCCAGATGCCCTGCAACCTACCGTCGAGGACATAATCGCCGAAGTTTCTGTTAAAGGTTGACCACTAGATGAAGCAATCCTTGTTCCGCCCTTGAGGTTATTCGGAACAAAATCTTTGTAGATGTTTCCAGCAATCATCGCTGCGTTTGCATATCCTTCCGCAAAAATACCTGTAACACTATCCTGTGAATTAACTGAAATAAGCCCATATTCTCCACTACCATCATTAATCATATTTACATTTGAAATGTTCACATGATAAATGGACCCACCTATTCCGATTCCCTCTTTTGCTGAATTGAGAATCTGAATATTACTTATATTAATGTAATCTGTTTTTTGGTCTCCACCAAACAATCTAATATCGGTGCTTGCTTTCTTGAATCCACGAATGTTTATATTATGAAGTCCGATATTTCTACTTTTATATTGAATCGCAATAACCGGATTGTTTTGATAGTCATAATTGGGGTCTCCAATCGCTGTGAATCCTGAAACCGCCACATTTTGATAAGCCGAAATAGCAAGTGCACGAGGTGTTAATCCTTCGTATAAACCATTGAAAATTGGTTCAATGGCTGTACAGTTGGTTACATTGATATCGAAAGCCGTTGTGGAAACTGGATCTGTTGCAGCATGATGACCTATATGGCGGAAATCATAAGACCGAACATCTCTATAAGAGACATGCCCAATGATGTGAACATCCTGGGATGCTGGCCAGTCGGCGTGTGCCTTTACTTCTACACCTCGGATATTTCCACTGGTAAAGTTATTGGTCAGCCATACATGTTTGGAACCGTCATCCACTTCAACCCCATTTGAATTACTGATCCCATCTTCATGAGCATTACCACTAGGAGAAACACAAAAGTTATTACTAATAAACACATACTCACTATAATGAGTGGTGATTCCATCATCGCCATAACCATAAGCTACACAGCCATCAATCCAAATATATCGACAACCATCTTTCGTGTAATCTGTATCGGACGCATGGTTATAGACAGGTGATGTAATATCAAATCCATGTAATCCAGCATTTATCGCTTCAACATCTTTTATCCACCCATACGACACTTTAGCTAAAGTTAAACAACTAGACTTTTGTCCACCTGCTGCTCCCACTCCGCCTTGTCTATTTGGATTCCAATCAAGGGACATGCCTTCTATATAAATGTTACGGTTACCGTTGACGTAATCTGAGTTGGTAATAACCCATTCACCATTGGGAGTATCCTCATGCAGTTTGAGAATGGTTATACCTTTACCCTGACCTATTAGATATGTCCAGGATGGGATTTTCAAACCTCTCACAATATATGTCCCTGCAGGGATAATCAAACGTACTCTTCCGTTTCCTAGCGCTTTTTTAAACGCTTCGGTATCATCTGTGACTCCGTCTCCAACTGCTCCAAAATCAGCCACGTTGATTTCCCTATCGATTCGTTTCTTTAATTTGCTGTATTCTTTATCCAACCGGTCTTTTAAAACGCCGTGAAGAACACCTTCCGAATCCAATCGGCTATCCACAACTTCTGCTAATTCTGCAGTATTTAAAACGAGGTTATTGATTCGTTTATTAGTATTAACGATACGTTCATAAACATTTGAATCATCAAAAAAGATATTCCTAGCGTCGTGAGCTTTCTTACTCAAGACATGATTCTTGATTTGCAACAATAAGTCATTCAGAGCACTTTGAATATTTCCGGCATTTTTATCTAACTCATATAAAAATTTTGCATTTTTAGTGGGGTCATGCTTTGTAATCAAATTAAATGACATTTCTCACACTCCTTACTGTAGATAGGCGGAAACGGTAATTTGCGCGCCTGTTGGTATATTGGTTTCAGGAGATACAATTACCCTATCTTTCATTAGATTAATCTTTATAGCATTGTCTGCTGTCTTGAAATCCGTCAATGCATCAAAACCATTTCCTTTAAGTAATAAGTCTTCGTTGATTACGATGGATATGGTATTAACAGAAACCCCGCCAGTCAATACAAAAAGAGCATCCCTTTGAACAGAGATACTCGCTGATGATAGATTGCTTGTTTTAATCGTCCATTTTGACCCATCAAAACGTAAGATTAACATGATTTGTTGGGGTAAGCTGTTTCTAATTCCACTTGATGTATTTCGGATGTATTTAGATTGCCTTTTGATTTGTAATTTGTCATCCACCTGCATATCATAGATGTCTTTCCGGAATGTAGAAAAGTTCAATTCTGGTTTGCTGTACTGATCAAGTGGATTGTACTTCATATCAATGATTCTAAGCTCATCCTGATAGGTCCCACCGCCAGCTTTATCAGCAATCATACTTATGGTATCTCCCTTAAAGAAAACCTCTTCAAAGCCTTCAAGTCTCGGGTCATAAAAAATAGCCAGGTCTACATTTGCCGTTACTTCCGGATAGGGATTGACCAAGTTTTCTAAAGCAATTTTTATACTACTTTCTTTAGTGAACCTGTCATCTCTAATATCATCAGCATACCGGGGAAATCCATCCAATAGATAATTCTTCTCATCAGGATGGACATACAAAACAGGATCAAATAGATACTTTCCTTTATCATCTTGCTTTCCATATCCCCATGCCCTTGTGGTACTGTTTCGTGTGGATGAAGAAATTTGCAATCCAGCTACGTTATACCGAGTGTCTAATAAATAATTCACTTTCTTACCCATTTGTTTATAGACATAAATTTTTGTATTGTCTACATCCAATTCAATCTTATAATCTTCAATGGTTTCATCCATCAACGTTTGGGAATTTTGTTCCCCGAAATTCTCCTGTTCTACTGCTTCTATGGTTTTTGCAGAGGCATCCAATACATAACTAAACCCACTTCCTTTTAAAGCTATATCTAAAGCCTCCGTGAGTTTCAACGTTCCCGTTTTGGACGTGCTTACCATATTGTTAACCAGCCTTGCTACATACGTATGTGAAGCAGTTATGGTTTTCGTAAACGCTATATTATCTGTATCTATATCTAAAATGAAATATCTCTGAGCCTTAAATCTCTTTTCATCGATGACGATGATGTTGTCATTGACCAACATGTCATATTCCACTTGATTTTCCTCGGTTCGACTAATCGTAAATGACAATTCCTTTTTTCCATTCAACCCATCACTTATGGAAGGGACTACGTCCACAATTTCAACACGTTCCCCTGTAGTTTTGTTTTCTACAAATATTTGATTTAAAAATACATCCTTCACCACTTCATATGTTGTATCGCCTGTCACTTCCAAATTAGGAGTATCCAATATTGGTGGTTCAGGTGTAGGAGTAGAAGTTTCTAGGTTATCAAAAAAAGAATCGATCGCTCGATTCACATCCACATTTCCGGTTATTCCATTAACTTTTCCTTCTTGTGTGTATTGCCAAACGGTCCAGCCAGTAATATCTGGGTCTGATGCTGTTGTATATCTTGCTATCCACAACGGATAACCACTGGCATCGATTTTATTTTGATAAAAGGAATAGTAAGTGTAAATCATTACTTTTCTGCCTTGAGATATTAGATAATCCAGAAAAGTCTTGGCTGCTGCTGTCAAAGCCGATTTTCCAATATTACCTGAATCTGTTTCAATATCTAATACCAGGGGTAAATCCATTTCAAAATCTTTGACGGTCTTTAAAAAGAATTTTGCTTCTGCCAAAGCCTCTGAATTGGACTTGAAATTGGCAAAGTGATAGGCACCCACTTTTAACCCGTTTTTCTTGGCATTGGTGATATTCGTTTTAAAAGTTGAATCAATATAAGTGGTTCCTTGTGTTGCCTTCACAAAAGCAAATTTCGCACCATCTGCTGCAACAAGTCCCCAATTAATGGATCCTTGCCAATGAGATACATCAATCCCTTTAATCATTCAACCACCTACTTATAATAAAACCTTGTGTTAAATTTGATGCTTTTCTGACTAGCTCCGGATACTTCCATGAGATTGTAGCCAGGGAGAAGTGAAGGAAAACGTCCTGTTGTCTTAGCAATCTTCCCATTCACAGTGACATATTGGCGAAAAATACTTACCTTCGCATTGGTCAACGTTTCATTGATGATTAAATACTCCCCGGTATTTCTGTTGCTGATCTTTACGTTTTTTCCTGTAAGGGTCATTTCCACCTCGAAGTCATGTTCCGTAGTGTATAAACGAATATCTCCCCCGTTATATACTCGGAATTGATAAGGGAGTTGAGCATTACTATCCTCAAAAAGATAGACAAGATCTTCGTTAGGAATATTCATTCCAATGCCGAATCGCTCTTTGCTTAAATTATAAGCAGAATCTGTATTATATTTGGATTCCGCCACACCTGGGAGACATGTGAATTCAACTTGAAATTCCTTATGTCTGTATTGCGCTTCTTTCTCAATGGAAAAATTCCCATCACATGTGACTAACCATCTTTTATATGGCTCAAATGTATTAGAAATATAGTAAGAATGATCTCTTACTAACAATCTATATACTTCACTTCTCCACAAATAAAATTGTTGAGGAATTACTGATTTTATAAGCAGTTTTACAGGTATTGACCTTTCCTTGTAGACTACCTTTTTTTGATTGGTTTGAATCAATCCACTTTTACCTGGAATGGACTGGACATCCCTTTCGATAATGGGTGCAGGTGGGCTAAATGATAGGAGATTTACTTTTGGTAATAACTCACTCAATTTCTGTTCACCGTTTCCATAATCGATTAATAAGTCATACTCGCCCATCACCTTACCCCCTTATCCCCATATTGAATGATTTACTTTTTAATACATTCGTACTACGATTATCAAGCACCCGACCAACCTGATCCTTACCAAGATAAATATCTCCTGTTTTTTCCGAAATAATTCTCAATAAATTTGCTATCTCTTTAGAAAGAATTTCATTTTGCCGTAATGTCGCATTTAATAATTGGCTCATGACTGAATCGTTACTACTACCCCCACGTACATTCGGTAATTGATTAGGGCGCTTATTTCCTCCCTCGATAGACTTTCCTGCTAAAGCAAGTAGTTTCATCGCGTCTGTTCTCCGGCTTGGGTCAGTCGGAATAACCCATTCTGGCCATCCTCCGTCAGCCAAATTATAAAGGCCCTCATTTTTGACGAGTCCGCCTGTTTCAAACTTACGTTTTCCTGTAGGACCCCAACCACGCTTACCATATGGCAGGTTTTTACGCCATGATGTGTTATTGAAGAATGCTAATAGTTGATCATAACCAGAATAAATATTATTGTGACCTTTTACGGCATAGCGCGAAAATGACTGCGGTATATATTGGAGCAATCCACGAGCCGGATTGTTATTCCTCATATTAATATCATTGACAGCAGAACTTTGTGTAATCCTTTGATTTCCACCTGATTCTCTTTGAATTTGTGCGATGATACCATTTATTTCAGAGCTGGTTATGCTTTCATTCATAGCCATAGCTGCTTTAATGATTTGACCTCTCCAAGCAGAAGCACCGCCTGAAATATTTGGAGCTATACCTCCACCTGCACCGCCGCCACCTAATGTGAACTTATCCATTAATCCCTTAACCCAGCCAGTACCCATATTAATTAATGATTTAATTGGGCTGCCTGTTAATTTGTTCATCCAACTAGGAATTAGCGAGTCTTTCAAATTAAACTTCTCAAAAGCTTTTCCTAAAAGGTGTTTTGGTCCTTTTAACATCCAATCAAAATAGTTACCTGTGCCTTTTTCATAACCATTTAAACCCTGACTTTTTAATAGTTTTTCAGTTTTATCATTTGGTAAAACACTTGTACCTTTTGAAAGATATCTAAGCTCGGGACCAAGGGAACCTGAAAGATAAGTACCAACTTTAGGATCGTGTATTATTTCTCGACCTTTTTCTGATGTGATTGCAAGTCCATCAGCAGGATGCCCACCTTTGGGCGTACCCTTAGCATAGGCTAATTCTTTGGGTGGCTTTGCGACACTTTTATTGGGCTTTTTTAATGATGGCTTATCTTTCGTTTTACTTTGTCCAAATACATCCTTAAACCAATCGACAGCTTTTTTAACGCCGCCAACCATCTTATCCCAACCAGTTAGAACCTTACCCGTTTCCCAGTTCACATCATCGATATGCTCTTTAGCTTGTTTTTTAGAAGCTTTGACCACACCTTTATGCATTTCGTTGGCTTTTTTTACAGATTCATTTTTTTGGCGTCGTGCTTCACGTATTAATGTATCAGCTTCTTCAGCACTGATACTTCCCGTTTCATCCCGTTCACGAATGATAGCTGCTTTAGCTTTTTCATACTTTTCATTTGCTTCTTTAATGGTTCCGTCTTTAGCTTTCTTACTGTCAGCAACCGTTTTTGCAGCCTGTCTAGCTGTAATTGAACTAGCATTAAGTCTTAATTCCTCCATGATGGCTTGTTGTTCTACTTGACCTTCTGACAAAGTTTTAACTGCCATGTCCCTCATTTGTTGATTTATTGCGGCAATTTCAGCTTTTTCAAATTGAGAAGTTTCCCGTTTTTGTGCAACGGCTCGATCAGTAATTTCTTTAACTCTGTCTTCGTACTGCTGAATTTTAGCAAGTTTCTCTTGATTAGCTGTTTCCATTTTTCCAAGCAATTCTTTTTGGTAATTGTCGGTTAGAACACTGCCTGAAAATACGCTTTCAATATTTTTCTTACTATCTTCAAAGTCCTTTTTCAAACTATCTTTAATAGTTCCACCCATTTTACTGAATGTAGCTACCAAATTATCAGCCATATCTTGAGAAACTGCTTTTCCTGATGAAGACATAAGATTTAATTGAACAGTTGCATCATCATTAAGTTTTTTATAACTCAAAACAGCTTTAGTTGTTGAATCCGAAACCTTATTGCCAAAATCGTTTAATGCAGGGATCTGCTCTTCTTTCAGGTGTTTATATAGCTTTACTCCGCCAGTAATAAGTTGAGGGATAGCAAATGAGGCTAATAATCCGATTGGTCCTCCCAATGCACCTACGCCAAGACGTGCTGCACCTAATCCTTTTGTAAGAGTACCTATACCACCAGCAGAAGCCAGGGCAGTCTTCCCAAATCCAAAAACAGCTTTTCCGCCTTTTAATATCTCCGGCAAGAACATAGTAGCAATTCCTGCTACAGCTCCCCATTTACCTCCAAACATGGTCATCGCTCCGCCTGCAGCTGCAGCGCCACCTCGTAGAGCTCCCATACCTTTCGTGGATTTTGCCATTGAAGCATTCGCTGTATTTATTTTTGTGGAGGCAACTAATGCAGAATTACCCAGCTTATTCACAGAGTTGCCGGCCAGCGCTGTTTGAAGGCGGTATTTACCGAATAGGCCAATTCCTTTTCCCAGTCCAGAAGATAAAACACTTATTCCTGTTGCTGCACTACCTAATAGAGATAGAAGAACACCAACTGCAGTTCCTATACCTAGAACAACAACTGCTAACGCTCCACCTACGGCAATTGTATGTTTCATAGAGGGGGATAAATTGTTGAACCATTCCACACTGGATTGAATATGTTCAGCAAGAACTCGTAATGATGGAAGAAGTTCTGTCCCAATGCTTATTCCCGCAGTTTCCAATGCCCCTTTTAATTCTTCTATGGTACCTTTTAGGTTATCGAGCTTCTGTTTAGCAACATCTGATGCCTTTACCTTATTTAAGGCAGTCGTCATGCCGTCTATGCCTTTAGCGCCTTCTTTGTAGAGAATGTTACCTGCTCGGATAGCATCCGAACCAAACATGGTATTTAAAGCGTTTTGCCGCTGTTCGTCATTCAATCCTACCATCGATTTCTTTAAAATACCTGCAATTTCAGACATGGATCTAATTTCGCCCTGTTCATTGTAGAAGGCGCTGGAATTTAAACCTGATGCTTCTGTAACTCTGTCATAGGCCTTCTTCAGGTCCGCTTTTGATGCAGCTGCTCCAGCTTCTTGTTTGGCTAATAATTTCAAGCCATTTTGGATACCTTCCACACTTCTCTCAGTAGGAGTGATCCCTTTATCAACTAAGTACTTATAACCAGCTGATACGTTATAAGCTGATAATCCTAATTCGTCGAACTGCTCCCGTGCCGCCTTTGTATGCGGGGAAAGGTTTAGCAACATGGTTTTCAGAGACGTACCTGCGTCGCTACCCTTTAATCCGTTTTGAGCAAATACACCAAGGGTTGCGCTTGTTTCTTCAAAGTTAAGCCCCACACCACTTGCAACTGCTGAAACTGCTGACAAAGCGAAATTCATTTCACCTACTGCTGTAGCTGAAGCGTTTGCCGTACCTGCAAGGATATCAGCCGCCCGTGTTACTGAAATATTATCATCTTTAAATGCATTCAAAGCTGTGGAGGCTATTTCAGCAGCCTCTTGCAACTCAAGCGTACCTGCTGTGGCTAAATTTAATGCTCCTTCTAATCCACCGCCTAATATATCTTTCACAGATACACCGGCTTTGACTAGTTCTTCGATTCCCTGGGCAGCTTCGGTAGCTGAATACTTTGTTTTCTCACCCATCGTTATGGCTAGATTTTCAAGCTCTTTACCAAACGATTCAGCTTCTTCTGGGGACATAACAGACTTCATAGATGAAATTTGAGACTCAAAGTCCATAGCCTTTTTTGTTGCGAAGGCTAAACCGCCTCCGACAGCTGCTGTTGCCACACCAAATGAGCTAGTCATCCCTTGTCCAACTTCGCTCATTTCGTGACCGGTTTCATTCAATTTACCTGAAAAGACAGTTAATCGTTTGCTCATCCTGCCCCAACCGGATTCCGCAAGTCGTTGCTCTTTTTGGAGATTTTTTAATTCAATTCGTACTCTCCCTACATAACGTTCTAAGTTGTTTAGAGAAGCCACTTCATTGTTATAGCTTGTGGCAGCTTCATCTGCCTCTTTAGAACCTTCACCATGCTCTTTAACCATTTTTTCATAGCTTTTTCGAGCTTTATCAGTGACAGCCTTTTGAGTTTCTAATTTAGCATTTAGTCCTTGTAATCGAGTTTCAAATTTACCTAATGATTTATCACTACGATCGAACGCGGACATATTTGCCTTCATCGCGCTATTAACTAATTTCAATTTTTCCTTCAAATCAGTTAATCCACTATCGAGTTTTAACGTATCTAATCCGAGTCCTATCGATAATCCTTCAATTTTCTCCATCAATCACCCTCCCTTCACATGCCAAAAAAGCCCCTATCCTCCGAATGCGGCAATTAGGGACTTTTCATGTCTTGGCTTATTTTCTTCGCTGAGGATTTCAATTAGAAAGTGAAAAGGCATGTTTAAAACTTCATTGATGTCCTTCCCGTTTTTCACATAATTAAGGATGAGTTTATCCATATATTCCTTTTGTTTAGCAGGAGAAAAGTCCTCATCCGTTAACCGATCTTCTCCATATACTTTTTTGTTTCATCACTTTGGTACCCTCTAGACACAAAGATAACTTGTTCTTGAAGGGTCTCAAGAGCGTCAGGTGCATGCAGGCCATTGATTAAGTCTTGGGTCGTAAATTGCTTGTTGTAAATTTTATTGGCTACAATATCTATCATCTTATCGAAAAATTCTTTATCAGTTAGATTATCCTTATTCATCTCATCTTCTATATCAACAGCCTCGTATACTACTGAAAATGGAATGAAAACGGGAGTGAGGTATGTTTCAGTAACGACATCTTCCCCATTCACTTCTTTCACCAATTTGATCATGTTACGTTTCAAGTTAGCCATTTCAACACTTCTCCTTTTCTAATAAAAAAAGAGCAGGCATTAGCCCACTCTTAGATTTCTTTAATGACCGGTTTTCCCATCTTATTTTCAGAAGACAGTAATTCCTCTAAGCGCTCTTCCTCAACCTTTTTATTACCTGGTTTCGGAAATGCATCCCCTTTACGATAAATCTTATCTTTATCCTGGAGGTCTTTAAAATCCTCAACTGCTTGATATCTCTTTTTCCCACTCATCTATTACACCCCCGCTGGTGCGCCAGAACCAGGGTAAGCTTTACCGAAGATGGCTTGGAAGATTGCATCACGGCTAGTAGTTTCGCCTTTTTTATCCATACCGAAAAGTACAGATTTAGCATCTTCAAATCCTTCCACTTCCCGGTCCATGAATTCGGCTGTGATTTCTTCATTTTGAAACTCTACGCTATCTTCTTTCGTTTTACTAGAAATGTTAGGCCGCATAAAAATCCCTTTCGGTAGGCCTACCCATTCCGTTGATCCATCTTGATATGTTTTGGCAAATACACAGGCTACATATGGAGGGAAATCATTCGGGCCGTATGAATACAGACCATCCACAGTTGATTCCAATCCGAACAATATTTTCTTATCCTCAACTGGTACCTTGTGAAAGGCTGATGTAACACTGATATTTCCGTTTGATACAGCAATTTCAGCTGTTGTATTATCACCGTAAGCCCTAACTGCCTCCTGTGGCATTTCAATCGTTATTTCTTGAAGAAACTTCACTCGCTCAGGATCCATTGAAGTTACCCCAACACCTGTTTCGTCCAATGTTCCATAATGAAATTCGTCTACCCCTGTAGTTGCTCGGTAATTCTTTTCTACTGCCATTCCTATTCACTCCTTTTATGATATAAAAAAAAGACACATTATAAATTGTCTAAGTCTTCTCTGTATAATTTTCCTCGGTACCTTCTAGCATCGCGGTAAATTCCTGTATCTTCATCCCATTCATCGGTGCCAGTACCTTGATGAAAACCAAACTTCCACATTACCTTACCAATTTGTTCAGATAATTCTCTTGTTGCGGTTCTATTCTTTGACCACACTTCAATTTGATAAAGGCAGTCATAAGTTAGCCAGGTATCATCAGCAAAATCTTTAGGAAGAGGGACGTCTAATGGATCTATGATGATATTCGGAACTGACGTCACACTGCTGGTTTCAGGAAAAGCATAAAATTTAATCCTTCCTGCCGCCTTTTCTTTAATATAAGGGTCAGCAATCAGCTCGTTATATACCATCCCTAATACATCCATCAAATCCCCTCCTTTATCACCCGTTTGATGGTATCACGATATTCCTTCTCCGCATTTCTCATAGCCCTGGCTATTGCTCCCTTACCTTGTGGATTGGGATTCTTCACTGTGCCAAATTCATTCAAGTGGATAATCCTGTAACGATCTTTAGGGCCTTTCCAATGAATCTTTATGGTACGGGAACCATTCACCCACATAGGTTCGGAAATGGTCATTTCATCGATGGTTGCACCTGTATCCTTAAAGGATTCAAACTGACTCTTTAGTTCCCTAACAAATACCTCGGCCCCTTTTTTAAGAGCAATATCGCTTAATTGCTGCATCTTCATTTGTCCGTAACGTTTTTCTATTTCAGCAAGCAATTTCTTTTCACCTGTAATTTTCACACTCATTCGGTTAGCCCTGCCACAACAATGATGAATTCCTTGTTCTGCAAGTCAGGTTGAACATGTTTAACGTTATATCGCTTGTCTCGGTATTCAACAGCATCGATAGAAAGATAATGCTTATTATTAGGGATAAAATCAGCTTGTGGATCACGTATCGTAATGGTGATATCAGATAGGGTTCCATTTGCTTTAGCAATCTCCAAGTCTTTCAACCAAACATTATCAATCTTGGCCCATGCCTGATAGAGTATTTCTTTTTCAGACTCACCAGGCTCAGGCCCTTCATTTGCTACATACTTATAAAATTTTATAGGTGTGCGTAAATCCCCTGTATTAACCCTTGGTGGTTTATATTTAAATGGTTGCATCTACATCACTCTCCGGTATTAAAGAAAGCCCTAAGCTTGTTATCTGACTTAAAAAATTGTCATCAAAATATTCAAGAGCATCATTGTAAGCATAACGGGTACGTTCAAATACAAGTTCCTTCGCTCTCTGATCAGTATCCTTTTCACCATTAATATCAAACACTCCACAACTGCTATTAATCGCAGAAATAGAAAAGGACAACAATCTTTTTAAATTGTCGTCCTCACTCGAATGGGAAATATGCATGCGCTCCTTAAACTCTTCCAATAGGTCGGATGATACATCCTCCATTTACCTCACTCCAATCAAACGCCTGCTGGTGCAGCTGTAAACGTAATATCCAGAGCATAGACCAATGCAGCTTTATTATCCTTTGGTTTACCGTTCGCAAATTGCTTGATTGTGTAGAGCATAGCATCCTCGATCGCCAGTGTCTGATCAAATTTATTTGCCTTGTAACCCCCGGCAACAGCAGCTAGATATTGACCTTTCACAAAGAATAAAGTTTTGCCATCTGGAATTTCTTCTGACTCTACAACTTGGATGTTATATGGCAAAGCCGTTACCCATTGGCCATTTGCTGTCTGGATAGTATTACGAGCTTGTACACTGATTGCATCGATAGGATTTACTACCATTACAATTTTGTTGAGCACCTTACGCGCCTTTCCTTCCTCATTCGTGGATAGTGCTTTGATGACATCATGCAGTTCACCCGCAATGATTTCCCCAAACTGAGAAGGGGCAAATGTCAAAGTGCCGGAAGTAGTTTTATCTGTCACCGCTCCATTCTCCGCAACATTTTTCATTAAGCCAACAGGCTCGTTTTGAGAAGGTCCTCGACCGTTTACTAAACCGTATTCAAGGCCAACAGAGTAAGATTCCACTAACAGGTTACGGACGTAACGCTCAACCCACTCTGGTCCAAGTTCAAGCATATCTTTTGGAATAACGGCAAAGGCAGTAAGTTTCAGTTGGCCGATTTGTTCTTCACTGAAGGCGGCACTGACTTGTCCTTTAATTTCTCCAAACAATTTACCCCACGCATAGGCTTTGGTTGGGTCAGACGTGATAAAGCGTGTGACAGCTCCTAAGTCCTGCAGGCCGATTGCATCCAATAAAGGATGTTCTTGCACCAAGTCTTCAAAAATTCTTTCTTGAGTAGTCACAGGCAGGATAGATTCCTCAGCAAAACCTTCACTAGAAATAACCTCATTAAAGAATTTTCTTTCTTCTGATGTAAGGACGTTTTGGCCGCGGGCGGTAAGAATCTGAGCATCCATTTGTTGTGTGCGTACCTGAGTAGTGATTTTTTCGGTCAAGTCTTCAGCAAGCGCCGATTGCATTTCATCCCATGCCAAGGCAAGCTTTTCGGCATCCTGTTCTTCTGCTTTCACCAAGTTCATGTAAGCTGCTTTCTTTGCTTCAAAGTTCTCCATTTTACCTTTTAATTTCATAGTCATTCTGTTTTCCTCCCTTTAATTAAAAAATGAACCCTTTACGTTTTGTCTTAACTGGCTTACGCTCAGCTGAGACAGGAGAAAGAGGTTCATTGTTTTGGTTATTATTTTGTTTTAAATTGTTGGTAACAGCATTAATAATTTCTTGTAATTGTTCGTCAGTAATGCCTTCTTTTGAATCTTCTTTCGTTTCATATTCCACTTTGTCAGCGAAACCATCCTTAACAGCTTGTTCAGCTGTCATCCAGGTTTCGTCCTCGATTAACTTTGCTATTTCCTCACGACTCATATCCGTCTTTTGTTGATAGATGGAAATGATTGATTCATCATAAGTTTCAAGGGCATTAAGAGTTTTCTTAATATCTTGTTTAGTTCCATATGCAAAGGTTGCCGCTTCATGAATCATCATCCTGGATCCAGTCCGCATAATCACCTCATCCGCCCCCATCGCAATTATTGATGCAGCCGATGCGGCCAATGATGTAACTTCCACAACAATATGTTTATCCAGGTCTTTTAAGTAATTGTAAATTTCAATCCCTTGATCAGCATCGCCACCACCGCTATTTAATTTTATTCGCACTGTGGGAGCAGTAATTTCAGCTAAAGCATTTCTTACATCTTCTGCACTTGTAGCTGTATAAAACCATCCACTTTTACCAATGGCACCAGAAATAATCATTTCATGCTCTTCTCCATTGGTTTGATTCATAAACTTATAAGGGATTGCTTGAATTTTTTTCGTCACTTAGTCTCACCTCCTTCAACAGTACCCGCAGCTTGATAGTTTTTAGTAATAACAAATTCATCTAATTCTGGATTGTCTGAACGTTCTTTCCCAAACAACTCCCTCACCTCGTTTCTGGTAAACGCTCCGGAGGCCACTAACTTATCAACTGCCTCAGCATTCTCGATTAAATCCCTTTCCGTTAACCCAAACACATCAATCCGGGATCCTTTTAAAAAATCTTCTTTGGCAACTAATTTTGCATTTAATTCATCCTGTATTTTCTTAACCATTGGGTTATTACAGAACCTTACGTAAGCCTTAATAGCTGTTTCATAATCAGATAATTCACCATGAATCAAAGCATTTGGAATACCTAACACATTGGCTACATCATCAATGACTGACCGTTTTAATTTGGTTAAATCTTCAATGGATTGCCCCTTCACATCGCCTTTTGATACTTCTGTGTATTCAAAACCTTTTAGCTTAGGGACTAACGCAATGGAATTCACTTTAAATGATTTAAATAACTTATCAATGAAATTCTGCAGCTTATTTGTGTTCTTTTCATCGAGGGCTTGACTTGATTCAATACCAACTGTTCCGCGAATTTGATTATTCCTCATACTGATTTCTATCATCCTGCTGAACAAATCGGCATAATCATCAAACATTCCATCCATGAATTTTGTAAGTTTCTCATTGTTATAAGTTAGATAAATAACCTCGTCCATTGGGAATGTTCGTTTGAACGTATAATCCTTAACGGTTACGTCTTTGAATTTGTCTGGATATACAGCATATTCGTCCCTGACAAAATCGTCAGCTATTAGCAAATCATTATCATCCGTCAAAACAACAAGCACTTCATTTTCATAAATCAATTTGTAGATGAAGCTTTGCCAAAAATCCGCAGCACTTTGATCTGTGTTTGGCCGTACATTTAAAAGATAATGCCAATCATTTTGCTGACGTTTGTCCCCTTCCATAACTCGGAAGTCCGATTGGCTAATGGTCCGACCGATGAAATTGATGCAGATCTCCAAAGCCATCTTTTTTAAATATACTCGATGGTTGGTTTCATCAATTAAATCCAAATCAAACAATGATTCCAATTCGCTATTTCTTCTTAACACGTTTCCTAACCATCCCATTTACATTTTCACCCCCTCCCTAAAAGTTAAGTGCATCTAATGCATCTAAAGCATCTGAAAAGTCGTAATCCTCTAAATCTCTGGATGCCCATACTCCGTATAAAAACATCATAAAACCATCCGTTTTGCGTTTGACTGGCTCCTTTTTTCGATATAACTTATTACCCTTGTTATCAATAACAACCAGAACATTGTTTGTGTACCAATGCATCATAGGATTCTTACCAAAAATAACTCGTTCCTCATCAAAGGCAAGGTCGATTTTCGGGGATAACAAAGCACTTGCAGCATCTGGATTTCGAATGGTTTCAACTTCGAACCCTTCTGCTTCAAATAGTGGCCGTAATATTTCCATTCGGAAATTATCGCCAATGATTTTTTTTATATTCCAACCTTCATTACGACGATCCACAAACCATTGGACAACAATGTATGGATCCATTGAATCTTTATCTAGCACTTTCAATAAACCATTTTCTTCCCATTTCCGAATAGGTGCAAATTTTCGATGGTCCTTTTTGTTATTACCTTCCGCTTTCGGCGTACTATAACCGTAATGTTTATCAGCAAATGGTTTGCAAACGAACGAATACGATAGTTCTCTTGGTATGATGAAATAATCGTTTTTCAAGAAAAGCAATCCACAAGCAACAAAGTCGCGAATGGAAGCATAGTCAACAGAACCTATGCATTCGCGTTTTTTCAATTCCGATAAATCATATCCTTGATTGGTAGCTTTTATTTTCTCCCATGATGAAACTGATTTTTCTAAATCAACTTTTGGTAGATTCATACGTTTTGTAATGAAATTTTCATATCCTGATGCATCGTTTTCGAGCTTCTTGTATTGCTTCAACACTTTCTTGAATAATGTTTTTGCATAGCCACTTAATGGCTGATGAAACTGTGGATTCGCCTTTTGCCACATATCTGGATTATGCATTTCTTCTTCATCATCAATACAACACATGAATGGAAATAATGAATCTTCTTTTACCGAAACTTCACGCTTCAAAATACTCATAGCACGTTCTTTTAAACGATCAATAAAACCATCTCGTACAAATCCATCTGTACCAATAAAAAATTCCCGACTGTCTCGCACTTTACCGAGACCACCCGAGAATACATCTACTACATCATTATTTTCATATTCGTGTACTTCATCATAAATAACGCAACCATCGCGCAAACCGTCTTTAGTGCTTGCGTTTGACGTATGGAATTGGAAGATAGCTTTTGTATCTACAGATTCAATAACAGCTTTTTGATGTTTGAAATAAGACTTCAAATCATCATTCATATCGATTGCATTGTAGACTTCTGCAAATGAAGTCTTAGCTTGTTTTTCGCTGTTGGCCACAATTGACACATTATAAAAATCGATCCCGTGAAGCTCACTAATTAGATAATTTACAAGTGCTGAAATAAAACCATTTTTTCCGGCTCCACGTGCCATGTAAATGAAAAATTCATCGAACACTAAATCATCCGTATCCTTATAACGCAAGAAAATAAAACAAGTGATAAATGTTTGAAATGGCTCTAAATTGAAATACCACTTTTCAGCAAATTGTATAAACTGTTCAATGTGCTTACTGTCAAAGTAAACGTCATCCATAGTCAGGATGTCCGCTTCAAGCCACTCGATAAGCATAATCCGCTCTTTGTTTAAAATGATGTCGCCGTTACGCCACATCGAAATATATTCTTCTACGTAGTTATAAGTAATCAAATTAAACTACCACGCTTTGGTTTGCCTTCCACAGGAGATGCTGCAGGGGCAGGGGTTGCCTTTAATTTAAATTTAATTGATCTTTCCAACGCGATTTTTTGAGCGTTAATTTTCATTTTCTCATTCATACTAGGATGGCTCTTTATAAATTTTTGCGAACCATTTTCGATGGTGATACTTACTCCATCACGATCAATCACTGTATCGCACTCTGCATCTAATTCATGCAGTCGAATTAAATCATTTACTTTCTTTACTTCCAGCAAATCATCAGTATCAATACGGGATAATAATTGATTTTTTAATTTTTCAAAGTCTATTCTTTCCATACTACCCCCTCCCCCCATCACCCCTAATGTGAAGGACTTATTTTTCATATATTTTTAGACAGTTGGGCCCCCTCCCCGGTCCCCGGG
>NZ_JAGGQV010000014.1:0-62473 GCF_018613135.1 Bacillus sp. ISL-57
TGACTTGCTCATTTGCTTTTTGATAGTGTGTGCTCACTTAAAATTTAACGTTGGCGCTTTGTTTTGTTCAGTTTTCAAAGAGCAATTTGTTCGCCATCTCTCTTAGCGACTTTAATATCTTAACATCTTATTACCACTTCGTCAATAACTTTTTTCAAAAAGTTTTTATCATTCTTTTTCAAACGCTTTGACGTTGCAGCAACTTTTATAATATACCAGCGTATAAATCAATAGTCAATAGGTTTTTTGAATTTAATTCACTTTTAAAATTTCATGATTGATTTCACTTGGATAAATTCAATTTTCCCTTCATATACATTAGGATTTCCTCCTCGGTGCCCACCCTTTTAAACAGCCTGAAAAGGATATTATATTTCTCGTTTATTGCCCTTTTGACTATGTGGTCGATTCTTTCATCCTGCAAATCGAATAGTATTTCATCCATCTCTCTTTTTAAAAGGTACTCCAATTCCATCTTTTCTTTGTCATTGATCAATAAGCCGAGCATGGTTCACACCTCCATCAGACATCTTTCCCCATTCCCATCAATTTTATGAATTTTCAACCCGTTTTTTTGCATAACAATAATCCTCGCGCATAAATTTGAAGACAAGAGTACTTTGGACAAGGGGATGGATTAATGAAATTTTTCATGGTGCTTCAAGCCAAGAACATCAAGTATTATTCGTTAATTTTGCTTACCGCACTTTTTACCGCTTGGTTTCTTTTTGTACAAAACATTCTTCATGCTCCCGTTTTTTCAACGGAAGATGGGCCAAAAGCGGTTTATAAAGGGGAAAAGAATGTTGCGATCACGTTCAATATTGGCTGGGGTGATGAGAAAGCAGCTCCGATAATAGAGACATTAAAAAGAGAAAAGATTGAATCGGCCACTTTTTTCCTTTCGGGATCTTGGGCAGAACGCCACCCTGACATAGTAGCTGAAATTGTGAAAGAAGGATATGAAATCGGCATGCTTGGTTACGATTATAAGGATTATACCGAAATGGAAGATCAAGAAATCATCCGGGATATTTCTAAAGCCCAGGAAGCATTCAAAAAACTTAATGTAAAGAATATAGAACTTTTACGCGCTCCCACCGGCCACTTTGATAAACGACTCTTGAAGATCAGCGAGAAATTCGGATATACCGTTGTCCATTGGAGTATCGATTCGAAGGATTGGACCAATCCAGGTGTGGATCGGATCGTACAGAACATCACCAAGGCCCAAAAAGGGGATATCATTTTATTACATGCTTCAGACTCAGCAAAACAAACGAATAAAGCATTACCGGAGTTATTAAGTGAACTTCGATCAAAAAATTTAAACTTCGTTAACGTCTCAGAGATGATTTCCAATTCCTCGGCAAGCAGTGAGGAAGTCCACTGATGAAAAAAATGCGTACTAATGGTCTCCTTAAACCTTTAGTACGCATTTTTTATGTTTTGACTTCATTATGTAAGGTCCGGCTTTCATATGGGTTAGCTTCCTTTACCTAATTGACCGGCTTTCATCTTTCCCTTTGCTGGAGTTTGCTTGCGCCCTCTCCTATCGGCCAATTCCTTTTGTGAAATTTCAATCAATTTACCAAGGACCAATAATTGATACGCATTGCAAACTAGCAATGGAAACAGCATGAAGTAAAGCCAGCCTTCATCATTGGTTTTCAGGACAGGTACCCATTCCAAAACCGTGACCACAACCATGAAAAACAAGGCCGGTATGAAAAACTGTTTATTCGTTTGTTTCATTTTGAAATAAGCGGTAATAAGCCCTGCGGCCAATACAACCAATGCTAACACGATATACGAACTGATTCCCTCGCCTGAACCAAAGCTAAGATATCGCAGGTAAACAAGGTCGAATACAACAAAAAGAATGAGTACAAGTTGAACGGCATTCCATAAGGAAGCGCTTTTAAATATCCCCAGACCAAAACGATGTATCGTTAAATAGGCAAAAAAGCCGGCTTGGCTTATGACACTGAAAATTAATCCAACACCGAATAACCAAATAAAAGTTGATAGGATGGCACTGACTTCAAATGAAGAAAAATAAGGCTTAAACTCACTCCATCGAGCCAAGAAACCTACAACTCCGCCAGTTACGCCACCAATAAGCAATGTTGTTAAAAACAATTTAACTAAATTACGGCTGTTCATTGTTTTCCTCCATACATTTCTATTTCATTTCCTTAATTGTACCAACCAAATTTGGAAAAATCCACTTATTCCACCAAGGAATAATATCGCCGATTGGAACCATATTAACAGTAAGAAGGATGAAAGGGGCCCTGCGTATGAGAGTGGGAGTTGCTTTGCTTTTCACGTCATTCTTACTCGTTTGTTCCGGTTGTGCCCAAAATGGAGCAGGCGCAGAAAAAATGGAGTACGAAGAGACAAAGAAAATGGTCGTCGATATCTTGAAGACAGATGATGGAAAAAAGGCCATCCAGGATATCATTACTGATGATAAAACGAAAGCTGAACTTATTATGGATTCGGATGCCATTAAGAAATCCATTGAAGATATGGTCACTTCAGATAAAGGGAAGGAATTTTGGAAAAAGACATTCAATGATCCTGAATTTGCTTCCGCTTATGCTAAAGCATTAGAAGACGAACATAAAAAGATATTGAAGGACTTAACTGCTGATCCTCAGTATCGTGGAATGCTCATGGAAATAATGAAAGAACCGGATATGGAAAAAGAAATGAATAAATTATTAAAAACCAAGGAAATGCGATCGGTTTATAAAGAGCTGATCATCGAGACCATGGAGAGCCCTCTCGTCCAAGCGAAAATGCAAGAGAAATTGGATAAAGCAGCCACAAAAGCTGCCGAGAAGGAGAAAAAGTAAAAAAATGCAAGAAGGCTGATTCCCAATCGGAATCAGCCTTCTTTTAATGCAGTTTTTCAATGACCTTTTTAGCAATATCTTCGTAAATCCCGCCAAGCCTATGGTCCGCTGCGTAAATGGATGGAGCAAAGTCCTCTTCGTTCCAATCTGGCTGTTGCAGGGGAAGTTGACCTAAAACTTCTGTACGAAGCTCTTCTGCAAGCTTCTTTCCGCCGCCTTTTCCGAATACATATTCTTTTTCACCGGTCGTTTTACTTTCGAAAAATGACATATTCTCTATGACACCAATGACTTCATGTTCTGTCTTGATGGCCATGGCACCAGCTCTTGCAGCAACGAAGGCTGCAGTCGGATGCGGTGTCGTAACAATGATTTCTTTACATGAAGGGAGCATCGTATGTACATCCAATGCAACATCGCCTGTACCCGGCGGTAAGTCAAGGACCAAATAGTCCAAATCTCCCCATTCCACTTCATTAAAGAAACTGTTAAGCATTTTACCCAGCATCGGCCCTCTCCAGATGATCGGCGCGTTATCCTCTACAAAAAAGCCCATTGAGATAACTTGGACGCCAAACCGTTCTACAGGAATGATTTTTTCCCCGCGAACAACCGGTCGTTTTGTTATCCCCATCATATCAGGTACGCTGAATCCGTAAATATCGGCATCAACCAGTCCGACCTTTTTGCCTAGACGAGCAAGTGAAGTGGCTAAATTCACTGAGATCGTAGATTTTCCCACTCCGCCTTTACCACTGGCGATCGCGATGAATTGTGTCTTACTGTTAGGTCCAAGCAAACCTTGGTCCGCCTCACCCTGGGGAATGCTTTCACGATGCTTGGCTAATTCCTCTTCTGAAAGTTCCGTGAAACGGATGCCTACCGATTCCGCTCCGTTCGTTTTCAGCAAGTCCACAACTTCGGATTGCATTTGCATTTGCTCGGCAGTCCCCGTTTTCGCAATCGCAAGTTTAACGCTTACATGATTCTTTTCAGGTTTTATTTTGATTTCTATAATTCCATTTGTCTCTTCAAGGTTTTTATGTAGAAAAGGGTCTTTAAGATCCTTTAATAAATTCAGTACTTTCTCTTCTGTTAACAAGTCGAGCACCCCTTTGAATTTTATTTTCCCATTTTTCAGTATAACATATTACCGAAAGAAAACTTATTATCTGCCTTGCATGCGAGACCAGATTATTTCGCCATGATAAAAAGGCCTTGTACCTTACAAGACCCCGACATCACTCGTCATCCGATAGTTTTTCTTCTGTGAAGTACCGTAAAATCCCCATATAAATTGAACTGGCAATCTTTTCTTGGTATTTATCGCTGATAAGGCGTTCCCTTTCCTCAGAATTGGAAAGAAAGCCAATTTCCACAAGCGCTCCTGGTTTCTTAGCATAATTCAACAAATACACATGATTGATCGTTCTTGCATCACGCTTTGTATTTTCCAGGTTTCTGATGATTTCAGTCTGAATGAATTTAGCGACCTGTTCATTTTCCTCAAACCTGCTTGTATAAAAGGTTTGGGCACCTTTAGATGACGCCGATGGAAAAGAGTTCAGATGAATGCTTAAGAATAAGTCCGCTTCCGAATCATTGATCATTTTAACCCGATTCCGTAAGTCCTCCTGTTTTCGCTGGCGGATTCCCTTTGTATTACCCTGTGCCAGATCCTCATCCTTCTCACGGGTCATGATGACAAGTGCACCTTGTTCCTGCAAATAGTCCCTGACCTTTAATGAAACGGAAAGGGCAATTTCCTTTTCCATTATCTCTTGTACATTTGCCCCGCCGTCCATTCCTCCGTGACCCGCATCAAGAATGATGACCTTCCCTGCCAACGGGAGGTTCCAGGAGTCCCAAGAATCATCTTCAACGAATTTAAAAGTCACAATTAAAAAAAGGACAAACAATCCCATAGCTATTCCTGTATACTTCAGCTTTCTGCGCATGACCGTTCCCCTTCCATGATCTCTCTACTAAAAAGTATGGGACAAACCATGGAATTAGAACAAGGAATGGGATTTTGCCTTCTTAATGCAGTTTCATTTTATATCGTTTTTCTCCAGTCTTAAAACCGTCCAGCCACCAATCGCCTACAAATCCTTCACAACAATAAAACAATCCTTCATCGAAAGCGTTATTCGCTGTAACTTCCCGCCAATACAAAATAAAGTTAAAAAGAGTATCGACCAAAAACTTCTCTTCCTTCCAGCACCTGGACCTTACATCATCTTCCGACTCCCCATAATAGCCAAACTTACTATAGTTCGCTCCTAATAAATAAGCCTCGATGGCAACATCGAAGTAGCCTTCCTCCAAAACATCCATCAAATCCTGTCCGAAATAACGCTGAATCCTCCCCTTCATATCCTCGATAGAAAGTTCCCTGAGCAACCTGCGTTCGAACTTCAATTGCCTTTCCCTTTGCATCTCCTGTAAACCTAATATCACAGCCATAATTCACCTCCGGGGCAATTCCCCATTTCCCAAAATTATTTCCCAAGACATAATTTAGTTTTAGCGTTCTATTTTGAACCATTCATTTATTCCATTGGCAAAAATTAATGAGGATAGGTTCGGCAGGTAATTGAAATGCCTATCCTAGGCTATCTTCCATAAGAAGCTTAAAAGGACAGCCCAAACATTCGAGATGAAGTTTACTCGCAGAAAAAATTGATACTATCACCCGTAACCCGTCACTTTAGGATGCTACCCGAGGCAGACCTTGCGACTTGGGTAGCTCACTGCGCATGTCTTACATTGATCACAACTGATTATTCATGTCGTGTTCTTTTAAATTCAAGCCAGCTTTGTTATGTATCGATAAAAAGGACATCCTTGGGAAATGGATGTCCTTATCTAACATGATATTACATTTTATAATAGCGAATTTATTTAATACACACCTACTTGCCAGGATGAACTGCCAGAGGTTCATAAAGCTTTGTACAATATCCAGTTGATGGTGCAACACAAAGTTGGTATGGCTTCCTATATTCGTTTCATTTTATATCTGTCCAGCCCTTTTCTTTAATCGGCCAGCTAGCGGCACGACGATTATTCCGGCTATTACGACCTGCATTACGTTTCCGGGGATGGAGCCGAATGGCTGGATCCAGTTACCGTAAAGGATAACTTCAGTAAAATAATAGCCCACGATTTTTATGATCAATGCAACAGCAACGGCCAAAGTGTATACAAGTTCTCTTTTGCCCGGTACCCTTTCGGATATTAGGCCTGCTAGAAAGCCCATTGTTCCAACGATGACGAATGTAAACGGTGCCCATGCTGCCCACCCGGAGAAAAGATCGAAGAAGGCCATACCGAAGGCACCTGCTATCGCCCCTGTTTTTTTCCCATATACCAGTGCTGCTATAAAAAGGGGAACGTTGCCCAAATGGACCAGGCCGCCGTTACCCATTATCGGAAGCTTGATGTTGATGAACATTGTCGCTACAAGGGTTAACGCAATGAATAGTGCATTGATGACCAAGGCTTTTGTTTTAGTTGTTTCAATCGGTGAGTATGTTGAATTCATATGAAGTCCTCTTTCTTTTTTTAAGTATTATCATACTCCTAAACAAAGACTTAATAAATATCGATTTTACAAATAATTCTGTATTCCACAAATAAACTCATGTGTATACAAATGGGACCTACCATCCCCAACATCCGAAGCACCCTCCCCACGGCGTTAAATAAGGATTTATATCATGACACAGAAGGTTCATGGGGCGTGATGCGGCCATTCATTCTAACGGATTAAGAATCATTGCACTCTGTACATTAAATGAATTTGATTGGCAATATAATCTGAACTAAAATGAAGCCCCTTTCTTAACCACCATATTATAATGCCTGCCAAAGATGCCGTTTTAATGTCAATATCAACATAATCAGCAGGTAAATCCTTCTTGGTATTCTTCCTTCTTATTTCTACTAACTGCTTTAATAATGAAAACAATTGTTCTTCAAACTGATTCGTTTTAAATAAAATAAGTAAATAACTTCGATGGATATATAAATAATCAAGCAATTGTGTCAGCTGTTGTTTTTCCGATAAGTCTTTTGCATGCATTAAAGCAAAAATTTTCTCCGATAGCTCATTTAGAATCTCGTCGGTGATTTGCGTTAGTAAATCTTGAATATCCTGAAAATGCAGGTAAAATGTTGTCCGATTCAGCCCTGCTTTGGCTGCGATTTCCCGGACCGTTAAATTTGAAATGATGGGGTCCTCGCATAAGAGAGCAATTACCGCATTTTTAAACATTTCCCTTGAGCGAATTGTACGAGGATCTTCTTTTTTAGATATAGACATTTTAATCTCCTTTATAGATTTTCTTTAACTTTCTCAACAGCATATATTTCTATGTCGATTAGTGAACATTTTCAAGAAAACTGTTCATGGTAAGTAACATATATTTTTGTTACCATCGATTTTATCGACACAGTGTTGAGAATGCAAGCCAAAAATGAAGGGGTTTACGAATGGACATAACTGAAAGAAATAAAAAAGTTTTATTAATTGTGCTGATTGCCGGTTGTTTTTTATCAACATTGAATCAGACTTTATTAAATGTCGCATTGAGCGGTTTAATGGAAGTATTTCATGTAACGGCAGCAACTGTACAATGGTTATCTACAGGGTTTATGCTAGTGAACGGTGTTTTAGTGCCAATCACTGCCTTTTTAATGCAACGGTTTACAACAAGACAGCTTTTTATTAGCTCGATGTTCTTTTTGTTCATCGGCTCTGTACTTTGCGCATGTGCGGGGAATTTTGGCATGCTGTTAACGGGCAGAATGATTCAAGCAATCGGTGCCGGGATTATTATACCTCTAATGATGACGGTAATTTTATATTTATATCCTAGCGAAAAGCGCGGAAGCATCATGGGGACGATCGGCTTTGCGATAATTTTTGCCCCGGCCATAGCCCCGACCTTATCTGGTTTTATCATTGAATATGTTTCATGGAGATGGCTATTCATTGGGTTAATCCCATTCTTACTGATCGTCATCGTTCTAGCGTTCAAATACTTAATGAATGTTGCAGAGACAACAAAAGCAAAATTGGATATCACAAGTGTCATTTTATCAACGATTGGTTTCGGCTGTATATTATTTGGATTTAGTAGCGCAGGAAGCAAGGGATGGAATGACCCCGTTGTCATCACTGCAATAATCGCCGGAATGATCGTGTCGACTCTTTTCTGTTTGCGTCAAATGAAATCGAGCGAACCACTATTAAATTTAACTGTATTCAAGTATAAAGTTTTCACGCTTACATCCTTCATCAATGTACTAATTACGATGATCATGTATGCGGATTTAATCCTTTTGCCAATCTACTTGCAGAATGGACGAGGTTTTACAGCATTTGAAGCAGGTTTACTGCTATTACCAGGAGCTGTGATCAATGCCTTCTTATCCCCTGTCACAGGTAAAATGTTTGATAAATATGGTGCTAAGCCACTCTTTATTACAGGTTTGGTATTCATCATTGTTTCGATGTGGGGAGTCATAGATATAAGCGACTCAACGCCGTATATCTATATCATGGTTCGTACCATAATATTACGAGTTGGTTTGAGCTTCATTACCATGCCATTAAATACAGCAGGGTTGAATGCTTTACCAAGAGAATTGGGTTCCCATGGTTCAGCTGTAAATAATACCATTCGCCAATTGTCAGGTGCCATCGGGACAGCAGTTATCATCACAGTATATACCATGCAGGCAACATCACATGCCACTGAGCTATCAATGGAAAATGAAAACAATACAGCTATACAACTAGAGGCATTAGCTTCCATTCTTGGCTCAAGCGATGCCTATGTTTTCATGCTGGCCTTATCTTTTGTCGCATTAATAATTGCATGCTTCATGCCGAAAAGAGCCGCAATCAATAAAGGTGAAGGTGAATCTCAAAACTAAGATTGTTAACTGAAGTAGTTAAAATAAAGCATATCCGGGAGATCACGGATATGCTTTTTAATATTCCAGTCAAAAAAAAAGCCCCCAACCAATATGGTTGAGAGCCTTTCGAAACGGTAATAGAATTAACGTTTTGAGAACTGAGGTGCACGACGTGCGCCTTTAAGACCGTATTTTTTACGTTCTTTCATACGTGGGTCACGAGTTAGTAAACCAGCAGTTTTAAGAGATGGACGGTATTCTGGATCAACTTGTAGCAATGCACGAGCGATACCGTGACGGATTGCTCCAGCTTGACCAGTATATCCACCACCGCTAACATTTACTAGAACGTCGTAATTTCCAGTAGTTTCTGTTGCAACTAGTGGTTGGTTAACAACTTCACGTAATGCTGCAAAAGGAATGTATTCATTGATGTCACGACCGTTAATAACGATGCGACCTTCGCCTGGTACTAAACGTACACGAGCTACTGAGCTCTTACGGCGACCAGTACCATAATATTGAACTTGTGCCAAGATAGTAACCTCCTTAGTAATTATCCGCGTAATTCGTATACTTCTGGTTGTTGAGCAGCGTGTGGGTGCTCAGCTCCAGCGTATACGTGTAATTTTTTGTAGATTTGACGACCAAGAGAATTCTTTGGAAGCATACCTTTGATAGCAAGTTCAAGCATTCTCTCAGGGTAGTTTGTACGCATTTCAAGAGCAGTTCTAGTTTTAAGACCGCCTGGATGCATAGTGTGACGGTAATAAATTTTGTCAGTCAATTTTTTACCAGTCAAATGGATTTTTTCAACATTGATAAGAATTACATGATCACCAGTGTCAATGTTCGGTGTAAAAGTTGGTTTATGTTTACCACGTAAGATGGATGCTACTTCAGTAGAAAGGCGACCCAAAGTTTTGCCTTCAGCGTCAATCACATACCATTTACGTTCTACTTCATTAGCTTTCGCCATAAATGTCGTACGCATGGTTAACCTCCTAAAAAACTTTTTAATTTTTTATATTTATTTTCAATCACAATAAACTTCCGGGGCTTATCGTGGGATTAAAATACATACCATATTATATTAACTTCTCCCAGATTCATTGTCAAGGGAATGTTACACTAGGATAAGTTGTCTATAAAACACTCTCTGCAACTCCAGGAAAAGCTCAGTATCGCATCAAACCGCTCCATTACTGATTTCAGCCCATTACCCATTTGTAAAAAAACTGGTATCACTTTGAAAATATTTTTATTTGTAAAATACTTTCCATAAATACAAGCCTTGGGCAGGTGCTGTTTTCCCTGCAAAGCTGCGGTCCTTTTTGTCCAAAATCCCGCTCATATCTTGGGGTGACATCTTGCCGCTGCCGACATCCAGGAGCGTCCCAACCAAGATACGCACCATATTATATAAAAAGCCTTCGCCAACGAAGCGGAAAACCAGGAAATCATCGCTCTCTTCAAAATCCATTTCTTTTATGGTTCGAACTTTATCGACCACTTCCGTTTTTGCCGAACAAAAACTTGTAAAGTCATGTGTCCCTATCAAATAGGAGATTGCTTCCCTCATCGCCTTCACATTTAACGGGTACGGATAATGATAGGCGTAATTCCGCTTAAACGGATCCCGCAGTTTCGAACGGGCTACGATATAACGGTACTCTTTCCCAGTGGTATGGAACCTCGCATGAAAATCGTCAGGCACGATATCGACTTCCAGAGCGATGATATCGGTCGGAAGAAGCGCGCTGAACGCCTTTATCCAATTTTCAGTAGGGAATGTAAGGGGTGACTCAAAGTGAAGTACCTGCCCCTTTGCATGGACCCCAGAATCTGTCCTGCCTGAAGCAGTCACTTTTATAATTGTGCCTTTATGCATTTGGGCCAAGACTGCCTCGAATTCACTTTGTATGGTGCGTTTCTCAGGCTGCACCTGATAGCCAGCAAAATCCGTGCCGTCATAAGCGATCACACATTTATATTTTGGCATAGTTCTCTTCCTTATTATGAACGTAATAAAAATAACATGACCGTTAGAACACCTATTGAGACCATCAAAAGACTATCACTCGTCTTCCAGTTCAATTGGCGATATTTCGTGCGGCCTTCCCCGCCACGGTATCCTCTTGATTCCATGGCAGTTGCCAATTCCTCGGCCCGTTTGAACGAACTAACAAATAAAGGAACCAGCAGAGGTACAATCGATTTAACTCTGTCCTTTATCGGGCCAGAAGAAAAATCAACGCCCCTTGCAGTTTGGGCCTTCATGATTTTTTCCGTTTCCTCCATTAGCGTTGGGATGAATCGAAGGGCAATGGACATCATCAATGCCAGTTCATGTACAGGCATCTTCCACTTTTTCAAAGGTCCCAACAGCTCTTCCATCCCGTCTGTAATGGAAATCGGGGATGTCGTCAAAGTTAAAAGTGACGTAACAAGGATTAGTAAAGTAAATCTAATGGATATGAAAAAACCTTGAATCAAACCGCCTTCATAGATTTCAAACCACCCGTATTCAAAAAGCAATTCCCCTTCCTTCGTAAACAATATATGGAGAAGGAATGTAAATACGATCAAGAAAAAAATTGGCTTCAACCCATTATAAAGATAACGAAGCGGTATTTTGGAAAGACTGATCAAAAGGATGGTGAATACAGCAAGCAAACCGTAAGAAACGACATTATTCGCCAAAAAGACGACACAAACAAACAGGAACACGAGGAGCAGTTTAGCCCTTGGGTCCATCTTGTGCATCAATGAATTCGCAGGGACATAACGCCCGATAATCATTTTATCCAGCATCAGCGGTTCCCCCGTTTCATGGCTTTATCTATTTCTATCGCTAAATCACCAATATTAAGACATGGATGATCAAATCGAACACCAAGTTCCTTCTGGAGCTTTAGCTGAAAGCGGACCGTATCAGGAACATCCAGGCCTAGCTCCATTAATTGTTCCGGCTCTGAGAAAATTTCCTGGGGGGTTCCTTTTTTGAACACCGTACCCTTATGCATGATAATGATGTCATCCGCGTACTTGGCTGCATCCTCCATGCTATGGGTCACCAGAATCGTTGAAATGCCCCTTGCTTTATGGAGCTCATAAAACATATCCATGATTTCTTTGCGTCCTCGCGGATCCAGTCCCGCTGTGGGCTCATCAAGGACCAATACTTCCGGCTCCATGGCAAGTACCCCAGCGATGGCCACCCGTCGCATTTGTCCGCCGGATAAGTCGAATGGAGACTTCTCAAGAACTTCCTCATTCAATCCGACTTGCGCAATGGCTTTCCTGGCCAGTTTCTTTGCATCGATTTCAGAAACGCCAAAATTCATAGGACCGAAACATATATCCTTTTCAACCGTTTCATCAAATAACTGATGTTCCGGAAACTGAAAAACAATTCCGACCTTTTGTCTTATTGGCCGCAAAGCCTTTTCTTTTCTTCCGGCTTCAATCGTCCGATCCCCAATGAAAACCCGACCCTTCGTCGGTTTTAAAAGAGCATTCAAATGCTGCAGTAGCGTGGATTTCCCGGACCCTGTATGCCCGATGATTGCGGTATAGGTTCCCGGCTCCATTGAAATATTGACATCATGAAGGGCTAGATGTTCAAAAGGAGTATTCACCTGATAGCGGTATTCTACATCATCGAGTGTAATTCGCATAAATCCTTCACCAACTCTTCCTCTGTCAAATGCCCATCAACTACACGAACACCATTTTTTTGTAACTCCTTGGTTAGTTTCACTGAAAAGGGAATATCCAGACCAAGAGCAATCAATTCTTCCTCTAACTCAAAAATATCCTGAGGCGATCCTTCACGATATAACCGACCTTGGTTCATGACTATCATTCGATCAGCTTTCGCAGCTTCCTCAAGATCATGGGTGATTGATATGACAGTGATCTCGTTTTCCTGTTTTAATTCCCTAACTGTTTCAAGCACTTCTTCACGGCCTCTTGGGTCAAGCATGGAGGTTGCTTCATCTAAGATGATTATGTCTGGCTGCAAGGCTATTACACCCGCGATGGCCACTCTTTGCTTTTGACCGCCGGATAGATGGTGCGGCTCTTGATTAAGAAAGGCATTCATCTTAACCTTATTTAACGCACCATGAACACGCTCCACCATAACCTGCTGAGAAACACCGGCGTTTTCTAAACCAAAAGCCACATCATCCTGAACTGTAGTGCCTACAAATTGATTATCTGGGTTTTGAAAAACCATGCCAATTTTCTGGCGTACATCCCAAACGGATTCTTCTGTCAAAAGTTGATCATTAATCGTAATGGTACCTGAGTTAGCGAACTGAAGGCCATTCAATAACTTCGCTAATGTCGACTTGCCAGAACCATTATGTCCGACAATCGCTAGCCACTCCCCTTGATGAATATCAAAAGAAACATCATCCAAGGCGTTTCGAGACTGACCCTCATATTTAAAAACAATATTATTTAAAGAAACCAGCTTCTTCACCATGTGGCCCTCCTCATCCTCGACTGCACTCGCCTAAACTAATCTCTGCTCACTCAATATAAAAATAGTAGTTTTTCCTTCTGAAAATATAAAAAAACGCTGCACCCCTTCCACCGAAAGAATTTTCGGTAAATTAAGAGCAGCTAACAGCGGGCCTGTTACGAAAAACAGGTTATCTTATAATCGCTTATCAAAAGCGGGAAGGGATGCTTGAGCTAGACGTGAAGGCTCCCCGTATGTACAGGTTCCGCCAGCCATCGTAACACTCAATGCGAATTTCTAAAGTACAGAATTTCTATTAAAAAAAAGAAAAAGGGCATAGAACAAGTGAGTATATTCATTTGTCCCGCCCTTTTTCATCGTTGTTATTAAACTAATTCAATAACCACGACTGGTGCACCGTCACCGCGGCGTGGACCAACTTTCATGATACGAGTGTATCCACCTTGACGTTCTTCATAACGTGGAGCCACGTCACTGAATAGTTTTTGAAGGGCATCTGTGCCATTCTCAGCGTCAGCGATTTCGTTACGGATGAAAGATGCAGCTTGACGGCGTGCATGCAAGTCACCACGTTTACCAAGAGTGATCATTTTATCTACTACAGAACGTAATTCTTTTGCACGTGCTTCAGTAGTTTCAATGCGCTCATGGATAATAAGATCCGTAGCTAAATCACGAAGTAATGCTTTACGTTGTGCGCTAGTGCGTCCTAACTTTCTGTAACCCATTAGAGATTCCCTCCTTTGTTGAAGTTCTATATTGTGTGTCAATAACAAGGCTCACAACATAATGGATTGATTCCGCCATGTTATCAGTCGTCTTTACGAAGACCTAAGCCTAATTCTTCTAGTTTCGCTTTCACTTCTTCAAGTGATTTACGACCTAGATTACGTACTTTCATCATATCTTCTTCCGTTTTATGAGCTAGCTCTTGAACGGTATTGATTCCAGCACGCTTCAAGCAGTTGTAAGAACGAACAGAAAGGTCCAATTCTTCGATCGTCATCTCAAGAACTTTTTCTTTTTGATCTTCTTCTTTTTCAACCATGATTTCAGCATTTTGAGCTTCATCGGTTAAACCAACAAAGATATTTAAATGCTCTGTTAAAATCTTAGCTCCAAGTGCTACCGCTTCTTGCGGACCAGTACTGCCATCAGTCCAAACATCAAACGTTAACTTGTCAAAGTTAGACAACTGTCCAACACGTGTATTTTCAACTTGGAAAGATACGCGTGAAACCGGAGTGTAAAGAGCATCGATTGGAATTACACCAATTGGCTGGTCTTCTCTCTTGTTTTGAACAGCAGGAGTGTAGCCGCGGCCGCGACGTGCAGATAAACGCATACGCATATGACCGTTTTTACCAATTGTAGCAATATATAAATCCGGATTAAGAATTTCTACATCACTATCATGAGTGATATCAGCAGCCGTGATGACTCCGTCACCCTGAACGTCAATTTCCAGCGTCTTCTCTTCATCAGAGTAAATCTTAAGAGCTAGTTTTTTCACATTAAGAATGATAGATGTTACATCTTCCACGACGCCTTCAATTGTTGAGAACTCATGTAGCACTCCATCAATTTGTATAGCTGTGACAGCAGCACCTGGGAGTGAGGATAAAAGGATACGACGTAAGGAGTTACCCAATGTAGTACCATACCCACGCTCTAGTGGCTCTACGACGAATTTACCGTACTTGGTATCGTCGTTGATTTCAACCGTTTCGATTTTTGGTTTTTCTATTTCGATCATCAATAAACCCTCCTTCAAAACGTCAAAACCCCGGCAAGTAAACGAAGTCACTTAAACCGAAATTCCCCATGTATACGTTCCCGCTGTGCGCAACAACTGAAAATTAATCCTCTGTAAGAACGCAAACTCAGTATTATATCCCATTATTGACAGGAATACAAAATCTATACAGAAAAATTAAACACGGCGACGTTTTGGTGGACGGCATCCGTTATGTGGAACTGGAGTTACATCTTTAATTGCAGTTACTTCTAGGCCAGCAGCTTGAAGTGCACGAATGGCAGCCTCACGTCCAGCACCAGGTCCTTTAACTGTAACTTCAAGAGTTTTCATACCATGTTCAATTGATGTTTTAGCAGCTGTTTCAGCAGCCATTTGTGCAGCAAATGGAGTGGATTTACGAGATCCACGGAATCCTAGAGCTCCAGCACTTGACCAAGAAATAGCATTACCATGAGAGTCAGTGATCGTAACGATAGTGTTATTGAAAGTTGAACGAATATGTGCAATACCAGTTTCTATATTCTTTTTCACACGACGTTTACGTGTATTAGTTTTACGTGCCATGAAAAGTAACCTCCTTTACTAATTATTTTTTCTTGTTAGCTACAGTACGACGAGGTCCTTTACGCGTACGAGCATTGTTTTTTGTATTTTGACCGCGAACAGGAAGACCACGACGGTGACGTAAACCACGGTAAGAACCGATTTCCATTAAACGTTTGATGTTTAGGGAGATTTCACGACGAAGGTCGCCTTCTACTTTAAGCTTGTCAATGATATCACGAATTTTGTTCAATTCGTCTTCCGTTAAGTCACGAACGCGAGTTTCTTCAGAAACGCCTGCTTCTGCAAGAATCTTGATCGCTGTTTGTTTTCCAATACCATATATATATGTTAATGAGATAACAATACGTTTGTCACGGGGAATATCTACTCCAGCAATACGTGCCATGCTTGAGTGCACCTCCTTCTATTTAGCCTTGTTTTTGTTTATGTTTAGGGTTTTCGCAAATAACCATTACTTTACCTTTTCTGCGGATAACTTTACACTTTTCGCAGATTGGTTTGACTGATGGTCTGACTTTCATTGCTATCTAACCTCCTTATACAGATCGGAGCGTAACCGGATTATTTGAACCGGTATGTGATTCTGCCGCGAGTTAGATCATACGGGGAAAGCTCAACCGTAACTTTATCTCCAGGCAAAATGCGAATAAAGTGCATACGAATTTTACCGGATACATGAGCTAAAACAGTATGACCATTTTCTAATTCTACCTTAAACATTGCATTTGGCAAAGTCTCTTGTACTGTGCCTTCTACTTCAATTACATCATCTTTCGCCATTAAAGTGATTCTCCCTTCTCTATGCGTGAACCTATTAAAGGTGCACATCTTTCCGTCAACATTACTACAGTCCAATTATCCTCATAAGTCTTACAATTCTGCATCAAGTATTCACCATTTTGTAGAACCAGGCTTTAACTGAGGACCTTTATCAGTTGGACCGAAATGAGGATTTTATGGGTCCTCATGTAAGTCTTGACCGATTCCGTGACCGACATACTCTCGAAATAGAGAAGCAATTAGTCTCGACATAGGTTTGAATAGCATGGGAGATGTTTGAAAGGCGCACGCCTGACATAGCTTCTTTCAACCCTCTATATCACGACTCTTTAGGAATCCCAATAGAGTCACTGCATTTCTTCATCAATTTTGCCGACCGGATATGTCCATGAAGATCACTTAAAAAGTAATCGCCCAATTCAGGGAATACCAAGTACAAGAACCTGATTAATAAATGTGCGAATGCTCTCGCGAAATCCATTATACCCTTTGTATTATAGGAATGCACCAAGTTTAACTAGTAAGTTATAAAAATGGTATGAATTTCATAAATCAATACATATGATTAATTTTGTAAAGCACCAAGCAACACATCGATATCTTCAAATACCTTATTAATATCTTGCTGTCCGTTAATGTTGACCAAGTAACCTTTGTCTCCGTAGAAATCAAGAAGTGGCTTGGTTTGTTTCAAATTCACATCTAAGCGATTTTGAACCGTTTCAGCATTATCGTCGGCACGTTGATATAATTCTCCGCCGCAGCGGTCGCATACATCATCTTTAGCAGGAGGATTGAATACAAGATGGTATGTCGCACCACATGATTTGCAAATACGACGTCCTGTCAATCTTTCCATTAAGATGCTTTTATCAACATCGATATTAATGACAAAATTCATATTGCGATCTAAATCAGTTAGAATGCTTTCAAGTGCCTCTGCCTGTGCCACAGTACGTGGAAATCCATCAAGCAAAAATCCTCTTAGGCAGTCTTCCTTGCTTAAACGCTCACGTACGATGCCAATGGTAACTTCATCAGGTACCAATTCGCCTTTGTCCATGAATGATTTCGCCTTTAGACCTAGGTCTGTTCCATCTTTGATAGCTGTTCGGAACATATCTCCAGTAGAGATATGAGGGATATTATATTTTTCTACGATTTGTTCAGCTTGAGTGCCTTTACCAGCACCCGGCAGACCCATTAACACTAGATTCAATTTTCTTCCCCCTCAAACTCTATAATGGGTAAAGGGAACAAGCCGTTCCCAAAACTCATTACTTTATAAAGCCTTTATAGTGTCTCTTCACAAGTTGTGATTCCAGCTGCTTCATCGTATCAAGGGCAACCCCGACTACGATCAGCAAACTGGTACCACCAATCTGTGCAGATTGAGGCAGATCAGCAAGCTTAATGAAAAATACCGGTAAAACGGCAATGATGGCCAAGAATATCGAGCCTACAAACGTCAAACGGTATAAAACACGTGTTAAATATTCTTGTGTACTCTTACCTGGACGAATCCCCGGCACATAGCCACCTTGCTTTTTCAAATTCTCAGCCATTTGTTCTGGATTAACCTGAATGAAAGCATAAAAATACGCAAAAGCAATGATAAGAGCAACATATATGATCATACCAATTGGTTTGGTGTAATCAAGATTTGTTGAAATCCAGCTAGTCACGCTGTTCTTTCCAAAGAAAGAAGCGATTGTAGTGGGAGTAATGATAAATGCCATTGCAAAGATTACCGGAATAACCCCCGCAGCATTTACTTTCAATGGTAAATGAGTAGACTGGCCACCCATTTGCGTACGACCTACCGCAGCACGTTTCGCATACTGAATAGGAATTTTACGTAATGCCTGCTGAATGAAGATAACAGCAACCACGATTGCTAATACTGCTAAAACAATGAGGATAATCGTTATGATTCGTAAGAATAATTGATCCCCGGCATTTTCAAATTGCTGTGCGTAAATCTGATTTGCCGTAGTAGGCAAACTAGCTACGATACCAGCAAAGATAATGATGGAAATCCCATTACCCACACCCTTAGCAGTGATCAGCTCCCCTAACCACAAAAGAAAAGCTGTTCCTGCCGTTAAGACAGTCGCAATAAGCAAGTATGTTGCAATCCCAGGATTTTCAATCAACTGTCCACCTGACATATTATTGAACCCATAGGACATACCAACTGCTTGGATAAATCCTAGGATAATAGTGAAGTAACGAGTAAATTGAGCTAATTTACGGCGCCCTGCTTCCCCTTGTTTAGACCATTCAGTGAACTTAGGAACAACATCCATCTGTAACAGCTGAACGATGATGGATGCCGTGATGTACGGCATGATACCCATCGCTAATATGGAAAAGTTTTGCAGTGCCCCACCGCCAAAGGTATTTAAAAGCCCGATGACGCTCAGCTGGTCCTGTTCAGCGAGAAAATCGGCATTCACATGCGGTACAGGTATAAATGTACCGATGCGATAGACGATTAACATTAGAAGGGTAAAAATAATCTTATTCCTTATTTCACCCACGCGCATAAAATTGGAGATCGTGCGAAACATTAGATCACCTCTGTATTACCGCCAGCAGCTTCGATAGCTTCTTTAGCAGTAGACGAGAATTTGTGAGCTTTAACAGTAAGCTTTTTCTCAATGCTTCCTTTGGCAAGAATCTTGATTCCTGCTTTTTCTTTACTTACAACCCCAGTCTCAAGTAAAAGAGCTGGTGTTACTTCAGTACCGTCTTCGAAAAGATTCAACGTATCAAGGTTTACGATAGCATAGTCTTTACGGTTGATGTTGGTAAATCCACGTTTAGGTAAACGTCTGAATAGAGGAGTTTGACCCCCTTCAAATCCAAGACGCACACCGCCGCCGGAGCGAGCGTTTTGTCCTTTGTGTCCTTTACCTGCTGTTTTACCGTTACCAGATCCAATACCGCGACCTTTACGTTTACGTTCTTTACGAGAACCTTCTGCAGCTTTTAACTCATGAAGTTTCATGTTGGCACCTCCTTGTTAAGTTAAAAATTATTTTATTGTTCTTTTACAGTAACAAGATGAGCAACTTTGGTAATCATACCGCGAATCGCAGGGTTATCTTCTTGAACAACCGTTTGATGCATTTTGCGTAAACCCAAAGTGTTAACTGTAACACGTTGATCTTCAGGACGACCAATCAAGCTGCGAGTGAGGGTGATTTCTAATTTATTAGCCATAATTCGATTTCCCTCCTTATCCTAACAGTTCTTGTACTGATTTTCCACGTAACTTAGCTACGTCTTCAGCACGTTTCAATTGCTTCAATCCTTCAATTGTTGCGCGAACCATATTAATAGGTGTATTAGTACCTAGTGATTTAGACAAGATATCGCTAACTCCGCCTAATTCAAGTACCGCACGAACAGGACCACCAGCAATTACTCCTGTACCTTCAGAAGCTGGTTTCAATAGAATGTGACCTGCGCCATAGCGACCGTTCACAAGGTGAGGAATAGTAGTACCAACCATTGGTACAGTAATTAGATTTTTCTTAGCATCCTCAATAGCTTTACGGATAGCATCCGGAACTTCTTGAGCTTTACCAGTACCAAATCCAACATGACCATTTTTATCACCAACAACAACTAGTGCAGTGAAACGGAAACGACGTCCGCCTTTAACAACTTTAGCTACACGATTTACTGTAACTACGCGTTCTTCAAGTTCTAATTTATTAGGATCAATGCTACGCATCTGTTATGTCCCTCCTTATCCATTAAAATTCTAAGCCGTTTTCACGAGCAGCGTCAGCCAATGCTTTAACACGACCATGGAAGAGGTAACCACCGCGGTCAAAAACCACAGCTTTGAAACCTTTTTCAACAGCACGTTTCGCAATAAGTTCGCCAACTTTTTGAGCTGCTTCAGCATTGCTACCTGCTTCGATACCGATCTCTTTATCAAGAGTTGAAGCACTTGCCAATGTTACGCCTTTTGCATCGTCAATTAATTGTGCGTAAATGTGTTTGTTTGAACGAAACACATTTAAACGAGGACGAGCTTCTGTTCCAGAAAGCTTAGCACGTACACGCGCATGTCTTTTCTGACGAGTAGCATTTTTATCAAGCTTCGTAATCATTTACGTCACTCCTTTCGTTTACTTATGCGGCATTACTTACCAGTTTTACCTTCTTTACGACGAACGAATTCGCCTTCGTAACGGATACCTTTACCTTTATACGGTTCAGGCGGGCGAACATCACGGATATTAGCTGCTAGAGCTCCTACACGTTCTTTGCTTGCACCTTTGACGATTACTTTTGTATTAGAAGGAACTTCTACTTCAACGCCAGCTTCTGGCTCTATTTCTACAGGGTGGGAATATCCTACGTTAAGGATAAGCTTGTTACCTTGCTTTTGTGCACGGTACCCAACCCCAATAAGTTCAAGTGATTTTACGAAACCTGTTGATACACCTTCGATCATGTTAGAGATAAGCGCGCGAGTAGTACCGTGTAAAGAACGGTGAGTCTTCTCGTCAGACGGACGTGTAACAGTTAACACGTTCTCTTCAACAACGATTGAAAGGTCAGGACTGAATGATCTAGATAATTCACCTTTAGGTCCTTTAACAGTTACTTCACTTCCAGTAACAGTAACTGTTACGCCTGCAGGGATTTCAATAGGTTTTTTACCTATACGAGACATAATGTGCACCTCCATTCTTGTGAAAATGTATTACCAAACGTATGCTAAAACTTCTCCGCCAACTTGTTTAGAGCGAGCTTCTTTGTCTGTTAAAACTCCGTGAGAAGTAGAAACAATTGCGATACCTAAACCGTTAAGAACGCGTGGTACCTCTCCAGTTTTAGCATATACACGCAAACCAGGTTTGCTGATACGTTTTAGACCAGTGATAACACGTTCGTTGTTTGCACCGTATTTTAAGAAGATACGGATGATACCTTGTTTGTTGTCTTCGATTAATTCAAAGTCACGTACGAAGCCTTCACTTTTTAAGATCTCAGCAATTTCCTTTTTGATCTTTGAAGCAGGAACTTCCAGTTTTTCGTGACGAACCATATTCGCATTACGGATGCGAGTAAGCATATCTGCAATAGGATCTGTCATGACCATTATATTTTACCTCCTTCCCAAACTCGGGTTTTACCAGCTAGCTTTTTTAACGCCAGGAATTTGTCCTTTATATGCAAGTTCGCGGAAACAAATACGACAAAGTTTAAATTTACGTAATACAGAATGTGGACGTCCGCAACGTTCGCAACGTGTATATTCTTGTACTTTAAACTTCTGTTCGCGTTTTTGCTTTACGATCATAGACTTTTTAGCCACGATTTCGCCTCCCTTTATTTAGAGATTACTTTTGGAACGGCATTCCAACTTGAGTAAGTAGTTCACGAGCTTCTTCGTCAGTGTTGGCAGTCGTTACGATAACGATGTCCATACCACGAACTTTGCTCACTTTATCGTAATCAATCTCAGGGAAGATAAGTTGTTCTTTAACGCCTAATGTATAGTTTCCACGTCCGTCAAAGGATTTCTTTGAAACGCCACGGAAATCACGTACACGCGGTAAAGATACAGATACTAGCTTATCAAGGAATTGATACATACGCTCACCACGTAATGTAACTTTCGCTCCGATAGGCATACCTTCACGCAAACGGAAACCTGCGATTGATTTTTTTGCTTTTGTTATAACGGGTTTTTGACCAGTGATCAATGTAAGTTCTTCAACTGCTGTATCTAAAGCTTTCGAGTTAGAAACTGCGTCACCCACACCCATGTTAATAACGATTTTCTCAATGTTTGGTACTTGCATTACTGATTGATAGTTGAATTTACCCATCAATGATGGTGTAATTTCACTTTTGAATTTTTCTTTAAGGCGGCTCATTGCTTAGTGTACCTCCCTTCATTTATGACTTATTTATCTAAAGATTCACCTGATATTTTAGCTACGCGTACTTTTTTACCATTTTCGATCTTATATCCAACACGAGTCGGTTTACCTGATTTAGGATCAAGTGGCATTACATTGGATACGTGAATAGCAGCTTCTTTACTGATAATTCCACCTTGTGGATTAAGTTGAGATGGCTTTGAATGCTTTTTCACGATGTTAATTCCTTCAACAAGTACACGATTTTGTTTCGGATATGCAGAAAGAATTGTTCCTTGTTTGCCTTTGTCCTTACCAGAGATGACTACGACTTTGTCACCTTTTTTAACATGCATTAGCTTGGCACCTCCTTGAAAGGCTTTATACAAATTTTACATATTATAGAACTTCTGGAGCAAGAGAAACGATCTTCATGAAACTATTGTCACGTAATTCACGAGCAACAGGTCCAAAAATACGAGTTCCACGTGGGCTCTTATCGTCACGGATAATTACACATGCGTTTTCATCGAAACGAATGTAAGAACCGTCAGGACGACGCATACCACGTTTTGTACGGACAACAACAGCCTTAACGACTTCACCTTTTTTAACAACGCCTCCTGGTGTTGCCTGTTTAACTGTACAAACGATGATATCACCGATGTTTGCAGTCTTACGGCCTGAACCACCTAGGACTTTAATTGTTAGCACTTCACGAGCACCTGAATTGTCAGCGACTTTTAAACGAGATTCTTGTTGAATCATGTACGGTACCTCCCTTCGGAATTAGCTTAATCCGAACTAGATTAAATGATTACTGCTTTTTCTACTACTTCTACAAGACGGAAGCGTTTTGTAGCTGAAAGTGGACGAGTTTCCATGATACGTACTACGTCGCCTGCTTTAGCTTCGTTTAGCTCGTCATGAGCTTTAAACTTTTTAGAATATTTCACGCGTTTACCGTATAAAGAATGCTTTTTATAGGTCTCTACAACAACTGTAACTGTTTTATCCATTTTGTCGGATACTACGCGTCCAGTGTAGATTTTGCGTTGGTTGCGTTCGCTCATTCTGCAAACCTCCATTCATTATCGATTAGTGACACCGATTTCTCTTTGACGAACAACTGTTTTCATACGAGCAATCGATTTGCGAACTTCACGGATGCGAGCTGTATTTTCAAGTTGTCCAGTAGCTAACTGGAAACGAAGATTAAATAGTTCTTCTTTAAGAGATTTTAGTTTTTGTTCAATTTCAGCAGTGGTTAGATCTTTGATTTCATTAGCTTTCATTTGTTTCACCACCAATTTCCTCTCTTTTTACAAACTTGCATTTGATTGGAAGTTTGTGTGCTGCAAGGCGCAATGCTTCTCTTGCCACCTCTTCAGATACACCAGAGATTTCAAACATGACTTTGCCCGGTTTAACAACTGCTACCCATCCTTCAGGAGCACCTTTACCGGAACCCATCCGTACTTCAAGCGGCTTAGCTGTGTAAGGTTTGCTTGGGAAGATTTTGATCCAAACTTTACCTCCACGTTTCATATAACGAGTCATCGCAATACGAGCTGCTTCGATTTGGCGGTTCGTGATCCAGGAAGCTTCTTGAGCTTGAAGTCCAAATTCTCCGAAGTGAACTTCAGTGCCGCCCTTAGCCATCCCTCTCATCTTACCGCGGTGTTCACGACGGTATTTTACGCGTTTTGGCAATAACATATTATTTTCCTCCTTCCTCAGATTTCTTCTTAGTAGGAAGAACTTCTCCACGGTAGATCCAAACTTTCACGCCTAGCTTACCGTAAGTAGTATCTGCTTCAGCATGAGCATAGTCTATGTCTGCACGAAGTGTGTGAAGTGGAACTGTTCCTTCGCTGTAATGTTCAGCACGAGCAATATCAGCACCGCCAAGACGACCAGAAACTTGAGTTTTGATTCCTTTTGCTCCAGAACGCATAGTACGTTGGATAGCTTGCTTTTGAGCACGACGGAATGAAACACGGTTTTCTAATTGACGAGCGATGTTTTCTGCAACCAATTTTGCGTCAAGATCTGCTCTTTTAATTTCGATGATATTGATATGAACTCTTTTGCCAGTCAACTGGTTCAAAGCTTTACGAAGTGCTTCGACCTCAGTACCGCCTTTACCGATAACCATTCCTGGTTTAGCAGTGTGGACAGATACATTGATACGGTTAGCTGCACGCTCGATTTCAACTTTTGAAACAGAAGCATCATTTAGACGTTTCGCGATATATTCACGAACTTTGATGTCTTCATGCAAAAGAACTGCGTAGTCTTTATCAGCGTACCATTTGGATTCCCAGTCACGGATTATCCCGATACGCATACCGATTGGATTTACCTTTTGACCCACAGATTACCCCTCCTTCTTTTCTGATACAACGATTGTAATATGACTAGTACGTTTGTTAATTGCACTCGCACGACCTTGAGCGCGAGGACGGAAACGTTTTAATGTTGGTCCTTCATTAACGTATGCTTCTGAAACGACTAGGTTATTAATATCCATTTCGTAGTTATGTTCTGCATTTGCGATAGCAGATTTCAGAATTTTTTCTACGACTGGAGAAGCAGATTTTGGTGTTAAGCGAAGAATCGCCACTGCTTCACCTACTTGTTTTCCTCGAATTAAATCTGCGACTAAACGCACTTTACGAGGAGCAATACGAACTGTTTTAGCGACAGCTTTAGCTTGCATGAGATGCCCTCCTCTCATTAACGTCTTGTTTTCTTGTCATCACTTGCGTGACCTTTATAAGTGCGTGTAGGCGCGAATTCGCCTAGTTTGTGACCTACCATATCTTCTGTTACATAAACCGGCACGTGCTTACGACCGTCATAAACGGCGATTGTGTGTCCGATGAATTGCGGGAAGATTGTTGAGCGACGAGACCAAGTTTTTACTACCTGTTTCTTGTCAGCTTCATTTAATTTTTCAACTTTTACCAATAAATGATCATCAACAAAAGGTCCTTTTTTTAAGCTACGACCCATGCGAGTACCTCCCTTCGTGACTGTTCTACGGTTCTATTTATGAACCGTAGCTCAATCCCGTTATTTTTTACGACGACGTACGATAAATTTATCGGATTTATTTTTCTTCTTACGAGTTTTGAATCCAAGAGTAGGTTTACCCCATGGAGACATTGGTGATTTACGTCCGATTGGCGCTTTACCTTCACCACCACCGTGTGGGTGATCATTCGGGTTCATTACAGATCCACGAACTGTTGGGCGTTTACCTAACCAACGGTTACGGCCAGCTTTACCAATGTTGATAAGTTCATGTTGTTCATTACCGACTTGACCGATTGAAGCACGGCAAGTAGCAAGAATCATACGAACCTCACCTGAGTTTAAACGTACAAGTACATAACGGCCTTCTTTACCAAGTACTTGAGCAGATGTACCTGCTGAACGGACTAATTGTCCACCTTTTCCTGGTTTAAGCTCGATGTTATGAATTACTGTACCAACTGGGATGTTAATTAGAGGTAGTGCGTTACCCACTTTGATGTCAGCTTCTGGACCTGACATAACTTCCAAACCTACTTCTAGGTTTTTCGGAGCTAGGATATAACGTTTTTCTCCATCAACGTAATTAATTAATGCAATGTTTGCAGAACGATTTGGATCGTACTCAATAGTAGCAACGCGTCCTGGTATACCATCTTTATTCCGTTTGAAATCGATGATACGGTATTGACGCTTGTGGCCGCCACCTTGATGACGAACTGTTAACTTACCTTGGTTATTACGGCCGCCTTTGCTGTGTAAAGGAGCAAGTAATGATTTTTCCGGTTTGTCTGTAGTGATCTCAGCAAAATCGGAAGTTGTCATATTACGTCGACCGTTAGAGGTAGGTTTATACTTCTTAATCGCCATTTGTATTTCCCTCCTTCTCTAATGAATTAAGCCTCGAATAGCTCGATTTCTTTGCTGTCAGCAGTTAATTTAACAATAGCTTTACGGCGCTTGTTAGTATAGCCTGCATGTTTGCCCATGCGTTTGAATTTACCTTTGTAGTTCATGATGTTTACTTTCTCAACTTTAACGCCGAAAATTTCTTGAACAGCATCTTTAACTTGAGTTTTATTAGCTCTAACATCAACTTCAAAAGTATATTTCTTTTCAGCCATTATGTCTGAAGAGCGTTCAGTGATTACGGGGCGCTTAATGATATCGCGTGCATCCATTATGCAAGCACCTCCTCTACTTTTTCGACAGCTGATTTAGTCAAGATCAATTTGTTGTGTGAAACAACATCAAGAACATTAAGACCATCAGCTTCAACTACAGTAACACCAGGGATGTTACGTGCAGAAAGAGCAACTTTCTCATCTAAACCGTCAGTAACGACTAACGTTTTAGTATCTACAGAAAGGTTTTTAAGTACCGCTACAAACTCTTTTGTTTTTGGAGCTTCGAAAGACAAGCTTTCAAGTACCAAAATGTTCTCTTCCAATGCCTTTGCAGACAATGCAGATTTAATAGCTAAACGACGTACCTTTTTAGGTAGCTTGTAAGCGTAAGATCTTGGAGTTGGTCCAAAAACAACGCCACCGCCACGCCATTGTGGAGAACGGATAGAACCTTGACGCGCACGTCCAGTTCCTTTTTGTTTCCAAGGTTTACGTCCACCGCCTGCAACTTCAGAACGGTTTTTAACTTTATGAGTTCCTTGACGTAAGGAAGCTCGTTGCATGATGATTGCTTCAAATAATACGTGATTATTAGGTTCGATACCAAAGATGGATTCATTTAGTTCGATGTCGCCAACTTGTGAACCTGTTTGGTTGAACAATGTAACTTTTGGCATTCTATTGCTCCTCCTTTCTCAGAAATTACTTTGCTTTAACAGCAGATTTAACTTTGATCAATGCTTTTCTAGCACCAGGTACATTACCTTTGATCAATAGTAGGTTACGTTCAACATCAACTTTAACGATAGCTAAGTTTTGAACAGTGATTTGATCTCCACCCATACGTCCTGGTAAAAGTTTACCTTTGAATACGCGGTTTGGAGCTACAGGACCCATTGAACCTGGGCGACGGTGGTAACGAGAACCATGAGACATAGGTCCGCGAGATTGTCCATGACGCTTGATAGAGCCTTGGAAACCTTTACCTTTTGAAATTCCTGATACATCTACTAAATCGCCTTCAGCGAAAATACTAACATTGACTTCTTGACCGATCTCATATTCAGTAAGATCCGTTCCGCGGAATTCGCGAATGAAGCGCTTAGGAGTAGTATTTGCTTTTTCAACATGGCCCTTTTCAGGTTTGTTAGAAAGCTTTTCACGTTTGTTTTCAAAACCAACTTGAACTGCTTCATAGCCATCAGTTTCAACAGTTTTCTTTTGAAGAACCACGTTATTAGCAGCTTCGATAACTGTTACCGGAATAAGTTCACCGTTTTCAGCAAAAACTTGAGTCATACCGATTTTTCTTCCTAAGATTCCTTTGGTCATAAGTCACACCTCCTAGAGTAATTGTTCATATTTATATGAATTATAATTTGATTTCAATGTCAACGCCTGACGGTAAATCTAAACGCATCAATGAATCAACTGTTTGTGGAGTTGGATTAACGATGTCGATTAGACGTTTATGCGTACGCATTTCGAATTGTTCGCGAGAATCTTTGTATTTATGAACCGCACGTAGGATCGTGTAAACCGATCTTTCAGTAGGTAATGGAATCGGACCAGATACAGCCGCACCAGAACGTTTTGCAGTTTCAACAATTTTCTCAGCAGATTGATCAAGGATTCTGTGATCATATGCTTTTAAACGGATACGAATTTTTTGTTTTGCCATAATTTTCCCTCCTTTTCGCCTATTTTAAAATAGACCTTCTCAATGGAAATTTCCCACACACTCGCCATGGCAAAGCGGCCGGGTGTGTCAGCAACCTTCCATATCATCGCAGTCAAAGACCAACATTGTCTATTATACATATAACACAAGTGAAATGCAAGTCAAACTTAGATTTTTTCTTGTGCAACACACTTTTATTATTATACATACTATCACAAGTATTTACAAGTACATTCTACGCGGTCTTTCGTATCCATTTTCTTCATTTGAAATTATCAAGAAACCCATTAAATAAACTCCAGTTATTATAGAAGAAAGAATGAATATTCTTTACAAAAAGAAAAGAAGCAGATGGCGTCCCATCTGCTTCTTCCGGAAGGCGTCCCTTCCAATATTGTTTTATCAATCAATTATTCTTGGATTGTAGCAACTACGCCAGCGCCTACAGTACGTCCACCCTCACGGATAGAGAATTTAGTACCTTCTTCGATAGCGATTGGAGCGATAAGTTCTACAGTCATTTCGATGTTGTCTCCAGGCATAACCATTTCTACGCCTTCAGGAAGGTTACAAATACCAGTTACGTCAGTTGTACGGAAGTAGAACTGAGGACGGTAGTTTGTAAAGAATGGAGTGTGACGTCCACCTTCTTCTTTAGAAAGAACATAAACTTCAGCTTTGAACTTTGTGTGTGGAGTGATAGTGCTTGGTTTAGCAAGAACTTGTCCACGTTGGATATCTTCACGGGATACACCACGAAGAAGTGCACCGATGTTGTCACCAGCTTCAGCATAGTCAAGAAGTTTACGGAACATTTCAACACCAGTTACAGTTGTTGGTTTAGACTCTTCGTTGAAACCGATGATGTCAACAACGTCACCGACTTTAACTTGTCCACGCTCAACACGACCAGTTGCAACTGTTCCACGACCAGTGATTGAGAATACATCCTCAACTGGCATCATGAATGGCTTGTCAGTGTCACGAGTTGGTTCTGGGATGTACTCGTCAACAGCTGTCATTAATTCATGAATTTTTTCTTCCCAAGCAGCTTCTCCTTGAAGAGCTTTTAGGGCAGATCCTTTGATAACTGGAATGTCATCGCCAGGGAATTCGTATTCAGATAGTAGATCACGGATTTCCATTTCTACTAATTCAAGAAGTTCTTCGTCATCTACCATGTCGCATTTGTTCATGAATACTACTAGGTATGGTACACCTACTTGACGAGAAAGAAGGATGTGCTCACGAGTTTGTGGCATTGGGCCATCAGCAGCAGATACTACTAGGATTCCGCCGTCCATTTGTGCAGCACCTGTGATCATGTTTTTAACATAGTCAGCATGTCCTGGGCAGTCAACGTGTGCATAGTGACGAGTAGCTGTTTCGTACTCAACGTGTGCAGTAGAGATTGTGATACCACGTTCTCTTTCTTCTGGAGCACCATCAATTTGGTCATAAGCGCGAGCTTCAGCTCCACCAGATTTAGCAAGTACAGTTGTGATTGCAGCAGTTAGAGTTGTTTTACCATGGTCAACGTGACCAATTGTTCCAACGTTAACGTGCGGTTTTGAACGATCAAATTTAGCTTTTCCCATTAGGAATTCCTCCTTAAAATTATAAATAAAAAATTAAGTATATAGGGGCTGTGAAAGAAGACTAATTCTTCCATCACAGCTTACATAAGATAGTTATACTTTAATAAGAGATGAAAATCAATTATTCACCTTTATTTTTTTTGATGATTTCTTCAGAAATGCTCTTAGGTACTTCTTCATAATGATCGAAGTGCATAGAGAATGTTCCGCGTCCTTGAGTGTTAGAACGTAAAGATGTAGCATATCCGAACATTTCAGATAGTGGAACCATCGCTTTAACCATTTGCGTGTTGCCGCGAGCTTCCATACCTTCTACACGACCACGACGAGATGTGATATCTCCCATGATGTCGCCTAGGTAATCTTCTGGAATAACTACTTCCACTTTCATGATCGGTTCAAGGATGACAGGACTACATTTAGATGCCGCATTTTTAAGTGCCATAGATGCAGCGATTTTAAATGCCATTTCATTGGAGTCAACGTCATGGTAAGATCCGTCGAATAATTTAGCTTTGATGTCGACTAGCGGGTAACCAGCAAGTACACCACGGTCAAGTGAATCAACTAATCCAGCTTGTACAGCAGGGATATATTCACGTGGTACTACACCACCGACGATAGCATTTTCAAATTCGAATCCTTTACCTTCTTCGTTTGGACCAAATTCGATCCATACGTGTCCGAATTGTCCACGACCACCAGATTGGCGAACGAATTTACCTTCAACTTTAGCTGAACCACGGAAAGTTTCACGGTATGCTACTTGAGGAGCACCAACGTTTGCTTCCACTTTGAATTCGCGACGCATACGGTCAACAAGGATGTCCAAGTGAAGTTCACCCATACCAGCGATGATCGTTTGACCAGTTTCTTGGTCAGTATGCGCACGGAATGTTGGATCTTCATCTTGAAGCTTTTGTAAAGCTTGAGACATTTTGTCTTGGTCTGCTTTTGATTTCGGCTCAACTGATAGAGAGATAACTGGCTCTGGGAATACCATGGACTCAAGAATTACTTGGTTCTTGTCATCACATAGAGTATCTCCAGTTGTAGTATCTTTCAAACCAACGGCTGCTGCTATATCTCCTGCATATACAGTAGAAATTTCTTCACGGCTGTTTGCGTGCATTTGAAGGATACGTCCAATACGCTCACGTTTTCCTTTAGTTGAGTTGATTACATAAGATCCTGATTCTAGTGTACCAGAGTACACACGGAAGAATGTAAGTTTACCAACGTAAGGGTCAGTCATAACTTTAAACGCTAAAGCAGAGAACGGTTCAGAATCATCTGAATGACGTTCAACTTCATCTTCTGAATCCGGTAATGTACCTTTGATAGCTGGTACATCCAATGGAGAAGGAAGGAAGTCGATAACGTTATCAAGCATTAATTGAACACCTTTGTTTTTGAAAGCCGATCCGCAGATAACTGGGAAGAATTCAACATTAACGGTTGCTGTACGGATGGCTGCTTTTAATTCAGCAATGCTGATTTCTTCGCCGCCAAGGTATTTTTCCATTAAGTCTTCATTAACTTCTGCTACTGCTTCAATTAACTTTTCACGGTATTCTTCAGCTAATTCCCGGTGTTCTTCAGGAATTTCACCGATAGTGATATCAGTTCCTAGGTCATTACCGTAGAAATGAGTTTTCATTTCAATTAGGTCAATGATTGCAGAGAATTGATCCTCTGCTCCGATTGGTAACTGAACTGGGTGAGCGTTAGCTTGTAAACGATCGTGGATAGTTCCAACTGAATACAAGAAGTCTGCACCGATTTTGTCCATTTTATTTACGAATACGACACGTGGTACACCGTAAGTTGTAGCTTGGCGCCAAACCGTTTCAGTTTGAGGCTCAACACCTGATTGGGCATCAAGTACAGCTACAGCTCCATCAAGTACGCGCAAAGAACGTTCAACTTCAACTGTGAAGTCTACGTGTCCTGGTGTATCGATGATGTTTACACGGTGACCTTTCCACTGCGCAGTTGTTGCAGCGGAAGTGATCGTGATTCCGCGTTCTTGTTCCTGTTCCATCCAGTCCATTTGTGAAGCACCTTCGTGCGTTTCACCAATTTTGTGAATTTTACCAGTGTAATATAGAACACGTTCTGTTGTTGTCGTTTTACCAGCATCGATGTGAGCCATGATACCGATATTACGAGTGTTTGCTAAGGAGAACTCTCTTGCCATTTGTCTTTCTCCTTCCTTCTATAAGGATTTTATAGTGATTAATCTTACCAGCGATAATGAGCGAAAGCTTTGTTGGCTTCAGCCATTTTGTGTGTATCTTCACGTTTCTTAACTGCTGCTCCAGTATTGTTGGCAGCATCCATGATTTCATAAGCTAAACGCTCTTCCATCGTTTTTTCTCCACGAAGGCGAGAGTAGTTTACTAACCAACGAAGTCCTAGAGTCGATTTACGGTCTGGACGCACCTCAACTGGTACTTGGTAGTTAGCTCCACCCACACGGCGTGCTTTTACTTCTAGTACAGGCATGATGTTTTTAAGTGCTTGATCGAAAACTTCGATCGGCTCATTGCCAGTACGTTCTTTGATTAAATCAAATGCAGAGTAAAGAATTTTTTGTGATTTACCTCTTTGTCCATCAACCATTAATTTGTTGATTAAGCGAGTCACAAGTTTTGAATTATATATTGGATCTGGTAATACGTCTCTTTTCGTTACAGGTCCTTTACGAGGCATTATATTTCCTCCTTTCAAGAAAGTTCAATTTTGGTTTTAGATTATTTTTTTGCTGCTTTCGGACGCTTAGTACCGTATTTAGAACGGCCTTGCATACGATTGTTAACTCCAGCTGTATCAAGAGCACCACGTACGATATGGTAACGTACCCCTGGTAAATCTTTTACACGTCCGCCACGGATAAGAACCACGCTGTGTTCTTGTAGGTTGTGACCGATACCTGGGATATAAGCTGTTACCTCGATACCGTTTGTTAAACGTACACGCGCATATTTACGTAACGCGGAGTTTGGTTTTTTCGGTGTCATAGTACCCACACGAGTGCAAACACCACGTTTTTGCGGAGATGATACGTTAGTTTGTGCTTTTTTAAAGCTGTTGTAGCCTTTGTTAAGTGCTGGAGATTTTGAATTAACCTCTTTAGACTCGCGTCCTTTACGCACTAATTGATTAATAGTAGGCATTACATTTTTCCTCCCTTCACGTTTTCATTTCTAGTACCACACATCCAGGTGGTTCATAAATGGGTAAAAACAAAGTCTTTGCAAATATTATTGCAAAAACATTTTTACTTTTTAATGGCAACAGTTGCTGCTCCGACATCAATACCACATGCTTTGCCAAGCATTCTCATCGAATCAACATATGTGATAGGAACATCCAATTCTTTGGCGGTCTCAACGACACGCCCAGTCAAGTATATATCTGCATCATCAGCGATGATAACTTCTTGAATTAAATTGTTTTTAAGAGCTCTAACTGCTTGCTTCGTCCCTATAATCACTGACTTTGCCTGTATTACTTTTTCATAAGACATGGTCCATATCCTCCAAAGTTACAGGGTAACATAGGAGCACCTTTGCTATAGTATCATTATAAGTCGGATACTGTCAACTTCTTTCAAAAAAATAATTCAAGCAAAAGGTTTTCCTTACATAATTCTATTAAGATTTTCAATTTGCCCAAACGGAAATTATCAAATTCTCATAGGCTTTTCAGCCGGCCTTTAGTAATAAGAGAGACCAGCTCAATAAATTCTGATCCTTCATCTCCTATAGGAAACGGGAGTGTGGTTTTCAGTTTAAATTATTGAGCTGGTCCTTTTTCCATTAATCCACTGTTACTGTATCGGCACTTTCGTCAACAACGACAGGGTTTGCTTTTCTGTATCTAAGCATTCCCGTTCCTGCAGGGACAAGTTTACCGATGATGACATTTTCTTTAAGCCCAAGCAATTCATCACGTTTTCCTTTTATTGCTGCATCAGTCAAGACCCTAGTTGTTTCTTGGAATGACGCGGCGGACAAGAAGGAATCCGTTTCAAGAGATGCTTTTGTGATACCTAGCAATACAGGACGGCCTGTTGCCGGTAATTTGTTGGTCAACAATGCATCAGTGTTTGCAGTAGTGAACTGGTTGACATCCAATAATGTTCCTGGAAGCACTTCAGTTTCACCTGCATCAAGCACACGGACTTTACGCATCATTTGTCTAACCATTACCTCGATGTGCTTATCACCAATTTCAACACCTTGCATCCGGTATACTTTTTGAACTTCATGAAGCAGGTATTCCTGAACAGTAAGCACGTCTGTAACCTTCAGCAATTCTTTCGGATCGATGGAACCCTCTGTCAACTCTTCACCACGACGGACAGGTGTATCGACAGTTACTCTTAAACGTGCTGTGTACGGCGCAGTATATGTGCGTGATTCAACAGCACCTTGAACGACGATTTCCTGTTGTTTATCCCGGATTTCATTGATGGAAACAATCGTTCCTTCAATTTCGGAAATGACAGCTTGACCTTTAGGGTTTCTTGCTTCAAATATTTCTTGGATACGAGGAAGACCTTGAGTGATATCGTCCCCAGCAACCCCACCTGTATGGAATGTACGCATCGTCAACTGTGTACCAGGTTCTCCGATTGATTGAGCGGCAATGATACCGACTGCTTCGCCCACTTCAACTTCTTGACCGGTAGCCAAGTTGCGACCATAACATTTTTTACATACACCATGGCTGGTGTTACATGTAAAGGCAGAACGAATCCATGCCGTTTCGATTCCAAGTGATTCAATATAGTTAGCAAGATCTTCAGTAATAAGATCATTTTCAGCCACGATTACTTCATTTGTTTCTGGATGTCTGATCGCTTTTCTTGCATAACGGCCAACTAGGCGCTCTTCAAGATGCTCAATTATTTCAGTACCCTCTCTCAAGGCTGAAATTTTCAAGCCGCGGTCCGTTCCACAATCGTCATCACGGATGATGACATCTTGGGCAACGTCAACAAGTCGACGGGTAAGGTAACCGGAATCGGCCGTTTTAAGCGCTGTATCGGCAAGACCTTTACGAGCACCATGTGTAGAGATGAAGTACTCCAACACTGTTAAACCTTCACGGAAACTTGATTTGATCGGTAATTCAATGATACGTCCAGCCGGGTTGGCCATCAAACCACGCATACCAGCAAGCTGCGTAAAGTTGGAAGCATTACCACGGGCACCGGAATCACTCATCATGAAGATTGGGTTGCGTCGGTCCAGGGAGTCCATAAGTTTGGACTGAATGGTATCCTTGGCAGCACTCCAAATCGAAATGACGCGATCATAACGCTCATCCTCAGTAATAAGACCGCGTCTGAATTGTTTCAAGACGTTATCCACTTTGGTTTGAGCCTCAGTAATGATTTCTTGTTTTTCTTTTAAAACGACAATATCAGCCACACCAACGGTAATACCAGCTTTTGTCGAATATTTGAATCCAAGATCTTTCATCCGGTCAAGCATTTTGGATGTTTCGGTAATTTTAAAGCGTTTAAAGACTTCCGCGATGATATTTCCAAGAATTTTCTTCTTGAAAGGATCGATAGCAGGTTGGGACTTAATCAATTCAGGGATATTAGCGCCCTTTTCCACAAAATATTTCTCTGGAGTTTTGGTTTCCAGATTATAACGTGTCGGTTCGTTAATATACGGGAATGATTTAGGTAAAATTTCATTGAAGATCAATTTTCCAACAGTCGTAATTAGAAGTTGGCCGTTTTGTTCTTCAGTGAATGTTTCATTATTTAGTGACGATGCATGTACGGCACAACGGGAATGTAAGTGTACATATCCGTTTTGGTATGCAAGTAATGCTTCACTTGTATCTTTAAAGATCATACCCTCACCGATAGCGCCTTCTCTTTCCAACGTTAAGTAATAGTTACCTAATACCATATCTTGAGAAGGTGTAACGACAGGTTTACCATCTTTAGGGTTCAAAATGTTCTGTGCTGCAAGCATAAGCATGCGTGCTTCGGCTTGTGCTTCAGAAGATAGAGGAACGTGGACCGCCATTTGGTCACCGTCAAAGTCAGCGTTGTAAGCTGTACATACGAGCGGATGCAAACGAATTGCGCGACCTTCAACCAACGTTGGTTCAAATGCTTGGATCCCAAGTCTATGAAGAGTCGGTGCACGGTTCAATAGTACTGGGTGTTCTCTAATGACTTCTTCTAGGACATCCCATATTTCAGGAGATAAACGTTCAATTTTGCGCTTAGCGGATTTGATGTTATGCGCCAGACCTCTTTGAACAAGCTCCTTCATTACGAATGGTTTGAATAATTCAATCGCCATTTCTTTCGGAAGACCACATTGGTACATCTTTAGGTTTGGTCCGACTACGATAACGGAACGGCCAGAGTAATCAACACGTTTACCAAGAAGGTTTTGACGGAAACGACCTTGTTTACCTTTTAACATGTGAGATAAAGATTTTAACGGACGGTTACCTGGTCCAGTTACCGGACGGCCACGACGGCCATTATCGATAAGAGCATCGACAGCTTCTTGCAGCATACGCTTCTCATTTTGAACGATAATGCTTGGTGCTCCAAGGTCCAGTAATCTTTTCAACCGATTATTACGGTTGATAACACGGCGATATAAATCATTTAAATCAGATGTGGCAAAACGTCCTCCATCAAGTTGAACCATAGGACGAAGCTCCGGTGGAATGACCGGAAGCACGTCAAGGATCATCCATGAAGGCTCATTTCCGGAGTTACGGAATGCTTCAAGCACTTCCAAGCGTTTGATTGCACGGGTTCTGCGTTGTCCTTGGGCTGTTTTAAGCTCCTCTTTCAACGACTCTACTTCCTTTTCCGTATCAATATCTTGTAATAGTTTCTTAATAGCTTCCGCACCCATGGCAGCTTGGAATTTCTTACCGTATTTTTCACGGTATGTACGATATTCCTTTTCAGAAAGAAGCTGTTTCTTTTCTAAAGTCGTATCGCCCGTTTCAGTTACTACGTAAGATGCAAAGTAAATAACTTCTTCCAAAGCCCGTGGAGACATATCAAGAACAAGTCCCATACGGCTAGGAATTCCTTTAAAATACCATATGTGTGAAACTGGTGCTGCCAGCTCAATATGACCCATACGCTCACGACGCACCTTAGCACGGGTGACTTCAACGCCACAACGGTCACAGACTACGCCTTTATAACGAACACGTTTATATTTTCCGCAATGACATTCCCAGTCCTTTTGAGGTCCAAAAATTCTCTCACAGAATAAACCGTCTTTTTCTGGCTTTAACGTACGATAGTTGATTGTTTCTGGTTTTTTAACTTCTCCATGGGACCAAGAACGAATCTTGTCTGGTGAAGCAAGACCAATTTTCATATACTCAAAATTATTAACGTCTAACAAGGGGCCTACCTCCCTTTTAATCTCCAGGTTTAACCCTTGATTGCCGTCACGTTATGAGGCAATCTTACACCGGATGATGGTTGATTGAATCAATAAGGCTCTAACAAGGCAGCATGATGTTCTAATGAACATCTCGCTGCCAGTCAGAGCAGGTAATATATAACTGGATATGTTTATATTTAATTTTATTCTTTGACAGGTGCCCCTACTTCGGAAGCAACCATATCTTTAGTTTCTGAATCAAGGCTTAATTTGTCTGCTTGGTTGGCTTCATCTTCATCTTCCAAATCACGCATTTCGATTTCACGATCTTCGGCATTGAGGATTTTAACATCCAATCCTAAACTTTGAAGCTCCTTAATCAATACTTTGAATGACTCAGGAACGCCTGGTTCAGGGACATTTTCACCTTTGACAATCGCTTCGTACGTTTTAACACGGCCCACGACATCATCTGATTTAACGGTTAGGATTTCTTGTAATGTATAAGCGGCACCATAAGCTTCAAGCGCCCATACTTCCATCTCACCGAAACGCTGTCCACCAAATTGCGCTTTACCACCAAGTGGTTGCTGCGTAACAAGGGAGTAAGGTCCAGTTGAACGTGCATGAAGTTTATCATCGACCATATGCGCCAGTTTGATCATGTACATGACACCAACTGATACACGGTTATCGAATGCTTCACCTGAACGGCCATCATAAAGGACAGTTTTTGCATCACGGGACATACCGGCTTCTTCAATCGTACCCCAAACGTCTTCCTCAGTGGCACCATCGAATACAGGAGATGCTACATGAATGCCAAGTGCGCGTGCAGCCATACCTAAGTGTAGCTCCAACACCTGACCGATGTTCATACGTGAAGGTACACCCAATGGGTTTAACATGATGTCGACTGGAGTGCCGTCCGGTAGATAAGGCATATCTTCTTCAGGAAGAATCCTGGAGATTACCCCTTTGTTACCATGTCGTCCGGCCATTTTATCGCCTTCATGGATTTTACGTTTTTGAACGATATATACACGTGCGAGTTGGTTTACACCAGGAGGCAGTTCATCGCCGTCTTCTCTGTTAAACACTTTAACATCAAGAACGATTCCGCCGCCGCCGTGAGGTACACGAAGTGATGTATCCCTTACTTCACGTGCTTTTTCACCGAAGATTGCATGTAATAAACGTTCCTCAGCAGTCAGTTCCGTTACACCTTTAGGCGTGACTTTACCAACGAGAAGGTCTCCGTCTTTCACTTCAGCACCCACACGGATAATTCCGCGCTCATCAAGATTACGAAGCGCATCTTCCCCTACGTTAGGGATATCACGTGTGATTTCTTCAGGCCCTAATTTTGTATCGCGTGATTCAGACTCATATTCTTCAATATGAATGGAAGTGTACACATCATCTTTAACCAATCGTTCACTCATGATGATGGCATCTTCATAGTTATATCCATCCCATGTCATGAAGGCTACCAATACGTTACGTCCAAGTGCCAACTCACCTTTTTCCATTGAAGGACCATCAGCAAGAATTTCACCTTTTACGACGTTGTCGCCAACGCTTACGATAGGGCGTTGATTATAGCACGTTCCTTGGTTGGAACGAATGAATTTTAATAGACGATATTTATCAAGATTTCCTTTTACCTGCTGCCCGTCTACTTCACTTACCCTACGTACCCATACTTCACGTGATTCAACGTGCTCTACGATACCAGGGTGTTTACAGATTACGGCAGCACCGGAGTCTTTCGCTGAAACATACTCCATACCCGTTCCTACCCGAGGGGCTTCCGGTTGAAGCAAAGGAACTGCTTGACGTTGCATGTTCGCTCCCATAAGGGCACGGTTGGAGTCATCGTTTTCCAAGAAAGGAATACATGCAGTCGCGGCAGATACAACCTGTTTAGGAGATACATCCATGTAATCTACACGGTCACGCGGAACAACGGTATTTTCACCGCGGAAACGTGCAACAACATCGTTATCAAGGAATGAGCCATCATCCGACAGTCGTACATTCGCTTGGGCAACTACATAGTTATCTTCCTCATCAGCTGTTAAGTAATCGATTTGGCTTGTAATTTTACCTGTTTCAGGGTCCACACGGCGGTATGGTGTTTCAATGAAGCCATATGGGTTAACCTTTGCAAAACTGGATAACGAGTTAATCAAACCAATATTCGGTCCCTCAGGCGTTTCAATCGGACACATGCGGCCATAGTGGGAATAATGAACGTCACGTACTTCAAAGCCAGCACGCTCACGTGTCAGACCACCAGGTCCCAATGCAGATAGACGACGTTTATGGGTCAACTCAGCCAACGGGTTCGTTTGATCCATGAACTGGGAAAGCTGTGAACTTCCAAAGAACTCTTTAATGGATGCAATGACCGGGCGAATGTTGATTAGTTGTTGTGGAGTGATTGTGTTCGTATCCTGAATGGACATTCTTTCACGGACAACACGCTCCATACGGGATAAACCAATTCTGAATTGGTTTTGCAGCAATTCACCAACGGAACGCAGACGACGGTTACCTAAATGGTCAATGTCATCCGTGATTCCCACACCATGCAATAAATTAAAGAAATAACTGATGGAAGAAATGATATCAGCCGGTGTAATGTTTTTGACCTGGTCGGTCACATAAGCATTACCGATGATATTGATCACTTTTTCGCCTTCAGCATCGTTTGGTGCAAACACTTTAATAGGTTGAAGAAGAGTTTCTTCCTCTACTACACCACCTGATGGATGGAATGTTTTGAATCCAATTCCACCTTCGATATGAGGCAGAATCCTATCAAGAGTCCGACGATCAAGCATTGTACCTTTTTCAACAATGATTTCTCCCGTTTCAGGATCAATCAAAGTCTCTGCAATACGTTGTCCGAATAAACGGTTCTTAATATGCAGTTTTTTGTTTATTTTATAACGGCCTACATTAGCTAAATCATAACGTTTCGGATCAAAAAAGCGTGATACTAAAAGACTTTTCGCGTTTTCGACAGTAGGCGGTTCACCTGGGCGTAGACGCTCATAGATTTCTAGTAATGCTTTTTCCACACTCTCGGTGTTATCCTTTTCAAGAGTGTTGCGAAGGTATTCGTTGTCACCGATCAAATCGATGATTTCTTGATCAGTTCCGAATCCAAGGGCACGCATCAATACCGTGATCGGTAATTTCCTGGTGCGGTCGATTCGAACATACACAACATCCTTGGCGTCTGTTTCGTATTCGAGCCATGCGCCACGGTTAGGAATAACGGTCGCGGAGAACCCAAGCTTACCGTTTTTATCCATTTTCCCATTGTAGTAAACACTCGGTGAGCGCACTAATTGGGATACAATTACCCGTTCAGCACCATTGATGACAAATGTACCTGTTTCAGTCATCAGCGGGAAGTCACCCATAAATACATCTTGGTCTTTTACTTCCCCTGTTTCTTTGTTAACAAGGCGCACTTTCACACGAAGTGGTGCAGAATACGTAACATCGCGTTCTTTTGTTTCTTCCACAGAATACTTCGGCTCAGCTAAGCTGTAATCGATGAATTCTAACGATAAATTACCTGTAAAATCCTCAATAGGAGAAATATCCTGGAACATTTCCTTTAAACCTACATCTAGAAACCATTGATAAGAAGCTGTTTGAATTTCAATCAGATTCGGAAGGTCCAAAACCTCACTGATTCTTGCATAACTTCTACGTTGGCGGTGTCGTCCATACTGAACAAGTTGACCTGTCAACTGATTCACCCCTTAAATCAAGCGTTATAAGGATCCATTTGCCTCGGAAAAGGAATCATTTCCATAGACAAAAAGAAAATGGTTTTTATTTTAAAAACCACTATTTCTCATAAAACGAACTATTATTTATATATTTTTCCCATATTATCCATTGATTATACACCAATGGTATAAAAATTGCATAGTTACGGAATTATATATATGCATTTTATAATACTAACATAGCAAAAATTTAGAGTCAAACCTTTTTGGATAATAGTATATAGTAACCTTTTTTCTTAACAGGCACTTCAACTTTTCCAAATAATTGCTCCATTTTATCCATTGCGGATGGAGCCCCTTGTTTTTTTTGAATGACAACCCATAATTCTCCACCAGCTACCAAACTGCGATAGCTTTCTTCCAAAATTTCGTGGACTACACTTTTACCTGCGCGAATGGGAGGGTTCGTAAGAATCGCTGCGAATTGATTGGAGGCAACTTTGTCAAAACGATCGCTTTCGTAAATCTTCACATTTGCGATCCCATTAGAAGCAGCATTCTCTTTTGACAATTCAACCGCCCGGCTATTTATATCAATCATTTCTATCGTTCTATCGGGATAAGCTGCCGCAATCGATATTCCGATCGGTCCATACCCGCAACCAACATCGAGAATATTTCCTTCCACAGCTTCACGAAGGTTGAAACTCTCAACCAAAAGACGCGATCCGAAATCAACTTCCTTTTTCGAAAAAACACCATTATCACTTTTGAAGCGAAATGTACGTCCCTTTAATGTGAAATCCCAAAATTTCGGATTGCTTACGACATCCGGTTTATGTGAGTAGTAATGCTCTGTCAGAGTCATCTCCCCCTATCAGAAAGGAATATTGAAGATTTAATGAGAGAAGAGAATTGAAGAAGGATGCTTGCACGCCGGAATGTCCAGTAACGATATCCTCGTTACCAAACCATTAACGGCCAGTTCCCGTCATTTCTTTAAAAATGAAGAAAAAAAGCCCGCCAATGATAGCGAGCTTTTTGTTTATGCAAGATTACTTAACTTCAACGCCAGCTCCAACTTCTTCAAGTTTAGCTTTGATTTCTTCAGCTTCTTCTTTAGAAGCGCCTTCTTTGATTGCTTTTGGAGTGTTGTCAACAAGTTCTTTTGCTTCTTTAAGTCCAAGACCTGTAACTTCACGTACAGCTTTGATAACTTTGATTTTTTGATCTCCAGCAGATGTAAGAACTACATCAAACTCAGTTTTTTCTTCAGCAGCAGCGCCACCAGCAGCAGCTACAGCTACAGGTGCAGCAGCAGTTACGCCAAATTCTTCTTCGATTGCTTTTACAAGGTCGTTTAATTCTAAAACAGTCATGTTTTTAACTGCTTCAATGATTTGATCTTTAGTCATTTTTATTTCCTCCTCGAAATGGTTGGTTTTTTTTGAATCAGCAGGCTAAATAAGCGGTTAGCTTACGCGCCTTGTTCTTCTTTTTGCTCTGCAACAGCTTTTGTAGCAAGAGCAAGTCCGCGCATAGGTGCTTGTAGCACGCTGAGTAGCATTGAAAGTAGGCCTTCGCGTGAAGGTAGTTCTGCAAGAGCTTTAATTTCTTCAGCAGTTGCAACATTTCCTTCGATAACTCCAGCTTTGATTTCTAACGCTTCATGTTTTTTCGCAAAATCGTTAAGGATTTTTGCTGGCGCAATAACATCTTCAGTTGAGAATGCAATTGCGTTTGGACCTGTTAATGATTCGTTCAAAGCGCTAAGCTCAGCACTTTCAGCAGCACGGCGAGTCATAGAGTTTTTGTAAACTTTAAACTCAACGCCAGCTTCACGAAGTTGCTTACGAAGTTCTGTTACTTCTGCAACAGTCAATCCACGGTAGTCAACAACTACTGTTGATTGGCTTGAAGTTAACTTTTCAGAAATCTCAGCAACGATTTTTTGCTTTTGTTCAATAATTGCGTTCATCCTTACACCTCCTGTAGATTTGCTTGAAAACATTTATACCGTTTCAAAGAAAAAGCCTTCATCTCTATTGCAGACATGAAGGCAGTAATTTCAAAAGTCATAGTCAAGGACTATTATTATCGAATTACCTCGGCAGGGAATTAAGCTCGTAATGAGCACCTACTGTCTACGGTACAAATAGTATTCATTTATTCACAACAAAACTTATTATAACAATAATAGTTTTGGTATGTCAATTATTTATTTGAAAGAAGAAGGATCAACTTTCACGCCAGGGCCCATTGTAGTTGTTACAGAAACGTTTTTCATGTAAGTTCCTTTAGCAGCCGCAGGTTTAACTTTCAATAATGTATCATAGATAGTAGTGAAGTTTTCCACTAGTTTAGCATCTTCGAAAGATACTTTACCGATTGGAGCGTGGATGTTACCAGCTTTATCTACGCGGTATTCAACTTTACCAGCTTTGATTTCATTAACAGCTTTCGTTACATCGAAAGTTACTGTGCCAGTTTTAGGGTTAGGCATTAATCCTTTAGGTCCTAATACACGGCCAAGTTTACCAACTTCACCCATCATGTCTGGAGTCGCAACGATTACATCGAATTCGAACCATCCTTGTTGGATTTTGTTGATGTAGTCAGATTCGCCAACGTAGTCAGCACCAGCAGCTTCCGCTTCTTTTGCTTTTTCGCCTTTTGCGAATACTAATACGCGTTGAGTTTTACCAGTACCATTCGGAAGAACAACAGCTCCACGAATTTGTTGGTCAGCTTTCTTAGGGTCTACGCCTAAACGGAAAGCAACTTCAACAGTCGCATCGAATTTTGCGAAGTTTGCTTTTTTAGCAACTTCGATTGCTTCAGTTACAGCATAAGCCTTAGAAACTTCTACAAGCTTAGCTGCTTCAAGATACTTTTTACCTTTTTTAGCCATGATATAAATCCTCCTAAATTGTGGTTTTAACGGAATGACCTCCCACGAATAAAGGTTGCGAGTATCAATCGCAACCCCGTAGAAACAAATAGCAATTACATGGATTAGTCTTCGATGACAATACCCATGCTGCGAGCAGTACCTTCAACCATACGCATTGCAGCTTCGACGCTTGCAGCGTTTAGGTCAGGCATTTTAGTTTCAGCAATCTCGCGCACTTGATCACGCTTGACTGTAGCAACTTTATTACGGTTAGGTTCACCAGAACCAGACTCGATACCTGCTACTTTCTTAAGCAATACTGCAGCCGGTGGAGTTTTTGTAATGAATGTAAATGAACGGTCTTCAAATACCGTGATTTCAACAGGAATAATTAGACCAGCTTGATCTGCTGTACGAGCGTTGAACTCCTTACAGAATCCCATGATGTTTACACCAGCTTGACCTAATGCAGGACCGACTGGCGGTGCCGGATTCGCTTTACCAGCAGGAATTTGCAATTTAACCATTTTAATTACTTTTTTAGCCACGAGACACACCTCCTTATAAGTCCGTGATGTGGTAATAGGGTAATACCCTCCCACTCATCTTGAATTCTTTATATATTAATAAAGAATGCTTGTATCGTTGAGGCCTAAAAATTGAAACATACTGACCTTTGAAATTTTACCACTTTCAAAAGGCAATTTCAAGTTTTTTTCCGTTTATAATTTTTCCACTTGATTAAAATCAAGTTCAACCGGTGTATCACGGCCGAACATATTGACTAGGACCCTTACTTTCCCTTTGTCTTTATCAAGTTCTTCAATCGGTCCTGCAAAAGTTGCAAATGGTCCTTCTTTAACTTGAACCGTATCACCGATTTCAAAATCAACTTCGATTTTGCTTTCATCTACGCCCATTCGTTTAAGAACGACTTCAATTTCTTCCGGAAGCAATGCAGTCGGTTTTGACCCGGCTCCAGATGAACCCACGAAACCTGTTACCCCAGGCGTATTCCGGACAACATACCATGAATCATCCGTCATGATGATCTCAACCAACACATAACCTGGAAACACTTTCTTTTTGGTCACTTTCTTTTTGCCATCTTTCACTTCTGTTTCTTCTTCTTCTGGAACTACAACGCGAAAGATCTTGTCTTCCATCCCCATAGTTTCAACACGTTTTTCCAAGTTAGCTTTAACCTTGTTCTCATAACCTGAATAGGTGTGAACTACATACCAATTCTTTTCCATGTGTTAGGACTTTAACGTCCTTCCCTCCCTGCAATCAATCATTTTCTTTATTAATCTTTATCTTTGAACGTTTTAGCCAAAAACCAAACAGGCGTCATCCCGAACTTAACTAGAATATATTGTGATGATTCATATTACAGCAGCACTCGTTTTTAAACTTCTTCACTTATTAAAAAAGACAAATTAAAAAACCCGTTTCCGGGCTTTTCTGCTGACACATATTATTCTATCACTATTATACCTTATTTTCGAATCTCTTATTCAATAACTAAGCGAATTAATTCGGAAATACCCAAATCGACCACTGTAAAGAATAAAGCCATAAATACTACAGTCGTTACCACCACGATTGTATATTTGGTAAGCTCCTTGCGTTTCGGCCAGCTTACTTTTTGCATTTCGCGAGCGACTCCGCTGAAAAATTCGGTAAAACGTTTCATGAATGTACCTCCAAGCATTAGAAGCTTCTGTCAATCTATTTATAAAACGGTTATTTCGTTTCTTTATGAATCGAGTGTGAGTTGCAAGTACTGCAAAATTTCTTGATTTCCAGCCGTTCGCCGCTTGTCGATTGTTTGCTCTCATAACTATAATTTCTTGAACCGCAATCGTTGCAGGCAAGAACTATTTTTTTTCGCATTAGATACACCTATCCTATCTACTATATCCATAAAACCTTATCACGACTGTTTTTTATTGTCAATATCAAAGCGGGTTTCACCCATTATGGACAACGTAAATCAAAACATCGGCTTGTATCTAAAAAATCTTAGTGAATAAAAAACTTCCATGTGGAGAAGGGACAGATGAAATTAAGCGGAAAAAGCGGAGGGATTATAAACTGATTTCCCTTACTTCCAGATAGCGCTCGAGCTTTCTTTTCACCCGCTGAAGGGCGTTGTCGATTGACTTAACATGCCGGTTCAACTCTTCCGAAATTTCTTGGTAGGTTTGTCCATCCAGGTAAAGAGCTAACACTTTTCTCTCAAGATCACTCAGGAGCTCGGCCATCTTTAGTTCGATATCGTCAAACTCTTCTTGGTTGATGATCAGTTCTTCCGGGTCCAAAACCTTCGTACCCGATATGATATCCATTAGAGTTCGGTCCGATTCCTCATCATAAATTGGCTTGTCCAGGGAAACATAGGAATTGAGCGGAATATGTTTTTGACGTGTTGCTGTTTTGATAGCTGTAATGATCTGCCTCGTAATGCATAGTTCTGCAAATGCTTTAAAAGAAGATAACTTATCCCCTTTAAAATCACGGACGGCTTTATATAAACCAATCATACCTTCTTGCACGATGTCTTCCTTATCGGCACCAATCAAGAAATAAGTCCTTGCCTTCGCTCTTACAAAATTACGATACTTTTGGATCAAATAATCAAGCGCTTCACTGTCTCCAGTGTGCACCAACCCTATCAATTCATCATCCTCAAACTGAAGATACTTTTCGTTCAGCTTCATTCCGAATTTGAGACCCACATTATATCCCCCTGACCTGACTCAGATAGAAATATTATACAGCAGGTAAATTTTACCCGTCAATGGTTCAAATTTTCCCCCGGCGCCATTTTTCGAAAATTTCTGCCACTTCTTCACTTAAAGGAATTTTAGCAACGGGTCTTATGGTTGTTGTTTTCCTTACATCTTTCTTGATTTCACCTTGAATTTCTTCCATTTCAATAAGCAGTTCACGAGCGGATTTCCTTAGGGCCCCTTGGCCAAAGATCACCCACTGTTCCGTGAAGTCAGAGGTTGCCACTTGAATTTGCGTTTTGACGTTATTCAGTTCGATGGCCATCTTTTCTATTCTTTCATCCGCAGTTTCATTTTCTTTTGTAAAAATTACGTCAACTTTGTGATTTTTGAATATGCGGGCAATTCCCTGAACATATTGAGCATCAAATACGACAATTACACGGTATCCGGTAAACGCTTGATATTCCGCCATCATTTCTATCAATCGATCCCTTGCAGCAGCAAGATCCCGTTCTTTTAATTCTCTCAGTTCCGGCCAAGCTCCAATAATGTTATAACCGTCCACCAACAGAATATTCATTTCGTCATTGCCCTAGGGGATTTCTTTTTCTATAAACCTCATACATCAATAAACCGGCTGCTACCGATGCATTTAACGAAGTTACTTTTCCTGCCATTGGAAGACGGATGAGAAAATCACATTTCTCCTTCATTAACCGGGCCATGCCTTTTCCTTCACTGCCGATAACAAGTCCGATAGGCATCTTTCCGTCCATGTTACGGTAATCATCGCTGCCTTTCGCATCGGTACCGACTATCCATACCCCTCGCTCTTTCAATTCTTCCACCGCTCTTGCCAAATTTGTCACGCGTGCTACGGGAATATATTCGATTGCACCAGTCGAAGCTTTAGCCACCGTTGCCGTCAAGCCCACCGCTCTTCTTTTCGGAATGATGATTCCATGCGCCCCGACTGCATCAGCCGTCCTCATGATCGAACCTAAATTATGCGGATCTTCAACCTCATCAAGAATCATGAAAAAAGGTGCCTCGTCCCGTTCAGCCGCTTTTGCGAATAAGTCATCCAGCTCCACATATTCATATGCAGCCACTTGTGCGATAACGCCTTGATGGATGCCTTCTACCATTTGGTCAATTTTTTTCTTCGGTACGATTTGCACGAGCACCTTCTTTTCCTTCGCGAGACCGATAAGCGGTTGCATCGAGCCTTTTTGCGAGCCCTCGGCTATCCAAATTTTATTAACTTCCCGTTCGGAGCGAAGTGCTTCCAATACGGGGTTCCTGCCAATGATATATTCTTCGCTCATGGGTTACTCCCCTTTTCTTCTTCAATGTATTCAATGGATTTTTTGATGAGTTCTTCCATTCTTTCTATTCGACCGGATAAATACAAAAATCCCATAAGAGCCTCGAAGGCTGTACTGTAGCGATACGTTTGCACATCTGTATTCTTCGGTACCGTACCTGATTTCGCATTTCGGCCGCGCCGAACGACAGCGGATTCCTCTTCCGATAGCCAATCTGACTCCAGAAAGAAGTGGATGATTTTATTTTGCGCTTTAGCAGCTACAAAAGATGTAGCCTTTTTGTGAAGTAGATTGGGCTTGACCGCCCCTTTTTGAATGAGGTGATGCCGTATATACGTTTCGTATACAGCATCACCTATATATGCTAAAGCAAGACTGTTCAGCATTTTTGCATCTACCTTACTATCGTAATGAAGCATTAATTACCCTCTTTTCCATCTTGTACCTTGAGGGGTATCCTCTAATATGATATTCATGTTTTTCAAGCGATCGCGAATTTCATCGGATAATCCAAAATTGCGGTCTTTCCGCGCTTGAATCCTTTGCTGTATCAATCCTTCAATTTCTTCATCCAGAAGCCCCTCTTCTTCAAGGGACAAACCGAGGACAGAAAATAAGGTGTTGAATTTATCAAGGAAAGCATCAATCACTTCCGTGTCCGTGTTTTTCTCCATCAAGTAATAATTTGCCTGTTTGGAAAGTTCAAAAAGCATGGATATTGCATTAGCTGTGTTGAAATCATCGTCCATTTCCTTAATGAATTGTTCATGTAAATCATTCAGCTTCTCCAACCAAACATCATTATTCTCAGTCAACCCGTCACTTACTTGAAGGCGATGCTTTAAATTTTGATATGATGTCCTTAAGCGTTCTAGGGACGCTTTTACATTTTCAAGCACTTCTTCACTATAATTGATCGGATGACGGTAATGTACTGATAACATAAAGAAGCGCAACACTTGTGGATCATGCTTCTGAATGATGTCATGCACAAGGACGAAATTGCCTAAGGACTTAGACATTTTTTCATTCTCAATATTTATATACCCATTATGCATCCAATAATTCGCAAAAGTCTTACCCGTCAATGCTTCGGATTGTGCAATTTCATTTTCATGATGCGGGAATGCCAGATCTTGACCTCCTGCATGAATATCGATGGTGTCCCCCAAATACTTTTTGACCATTGCGGAGCATTCGATATGCCAGCCAGGACGCCCCTTGCCCCATGGGCTCTCCCATGATATTTCGTCATCCTTGGCCGCTTTCCAAAGGGCAAAATCAAGGGCATCTTGTTTTTTCTCCCCTATTTCAATACGCGCCCCCACTCGAAGCTCATCGATGGACTGATGTGAAAGCTTGCCATATCCCTCAAACTGGCGAGTGCGGTAATACACATCCCCTTCAGATTCATAAGCGAATCCTTTCTCGATTAATGCAGAGATGAATTCAATGATTGCATCCATATTCTCCATTACGGTCGGGTGAGCATCCGCTTTTTTGCAGCCCAATGCCGACACGTCTTCGAAATACGCCTTGATGAAACGCTCCGATATGGTCGGGACATCTTCCCCCAATTCTTTTGCCGCGCGAATCAGCTTATCATCCACATCCGTGAAGTTCGAAACGAATTGCACATCATATCCACGGTAATCCAAATACCTACGAACGGTATCGAATACGATTGCCGGTCTTGCATTGCCAATATGAATGTAATTATAGACAGTGGGTCCGCATACATACATCTTCACCTTTCCCTCTTCAATCGGGACGAAGGTTTCCTTTTTTCTCGTTGCTGTGTTATATATTTTAATCGCCATATTATAGACTCCTTTCTTCCTGCTTCTGTTCGGCCAACCTTGCCCTTAAGGCTCTGATTTCACTATCCAATTCCTTAAAGCGATCAGCGATTGGATCAGGAAGATCACAATGATTTAGATCTTTATTGATTTTGATACCATCTTGTATGACCACTTTACCTGGAATGCCCACCACTGTAGAATTAGGTGGCACTTCCTTTAAAACGACCGATCCCGCACCGATTTTCGAGTTTTCCCCAACAGTGATGGAACCCAGCACTTTTGCTCCTGTAGCTATTAAAACATTATCCTTTATCGTGGGATGACGTTTTCCCTTTTCCTTTCCGGTCCCCCCAAGGGTTACACCTTGAAAGACGGATACATTGTCGCCAATTTCACAAGTTTCGCCAATGACGATCCCCATTCCATGGTCAATGAAGAAACGACGGCCAATCGTAGCCCCTGGATGAATTTCGATTCCGGTAAAAAACCGGCTGATTTGAGATATGCTTCTCGCCAGGAAAAAGAATTTCCTCTTAAATAGTGCGTGAGCCATCCTATGACTCCAAATCGCATGTAAACCCGCGTACGTCAATATGACTTCCAAATAGCTGCGCGCAGCAGGATCTTGATCAAAAACCACTTCGATATCTTCTTTAAACATCTTTAACAAAATGATTCCCCCCTATGTTCCGTCCTTTTCCAACATCCCCTTTTGAAGCTTTTAAAGCATATAAAAAAGCGTCTCTGTCCAAATAGACAGAGACGCTTGAAGCGCGGTTCCACTCTGTTTGGAATGTACGAACCAGGTATAGCTTTTTCCTGTTTCTTCATCCCCAACTTTAATCCCTGTAACGGAGGACATTCCGCCTGTGCCTACTATAGGTTAGTTCAGCAAAGGACTCAAGGGTGCATTTCAGAAAACGAGAGGCCTGAACCACTTTCAGCAGGTTATGGTTCTCTCTAAAAAGCTTCGTTAACTTACTTCTCCCCATCTACGCGTTCTTTTGTAAGATTATTAAATACTATATTACATTTTTGACAAATTGTTAATATAAAATACTCTGAATACGCTGTTTAATTTTTTCTTGGCCCAGTAATGAAATTGCCTTAGGCAAGTCAGGACCATGTGTTTGACCCGTGACGGCAGCCCTTATCGGCATGAATAATTTTTTTCCTTTATGCCCTGTACTTTTTTGTACGGCTTTAATCGACTTCTTGATTTCATCCGCATTAAATTCTTCAAGCCCTTCGATCTCCTGAAGGAAAGCTTTCATGACTTCAGGTACCTGTTCTTCGGCCAGCACTTCCTTAGCTTCTTGCTCGAACTCGACCTCATCCTTGAAAAACAGTTCAGAAAGCTCGACTATTTCCGCTCCATAGCTCATCTGTTCTTGAAAAAGTGAAACAAGCCCATGAACCCACTCTTCTTCTTCGGCGGTCAGTGTCTCTGAAACCTTCCCGGCTTTAATTAAGTGAGGCAATGACAATTCCACCGCACGATTGACGTCCAATTGCTTCACATATTGGTTATTCATCCATGTAAGCTTTTGCTTATCGAAAAGTGCAGGTGATTTAGACAGGCGGTCAGCATCGAAAAGATTAATGAATTCTTCCTTCGTGAAAATCTCTTCCTCCCCGACCGGAGACCATCCTAGTAATGTAATGAAATTGAATAAAGCTTCAGGCACATAACCAAGCTCTTCATATTGTTCAATGAATTGGATGATCGACTCATCACGTTTACTCAGTTTCTTCCTGCTTTCGTTTACAATCAGCGTCATATGTCCGAATACCGGCGGTTCCCAGCCGAAAGCTTCATAAATCATCAATTGTTTTGGAGTATTGGAGATATGATCATCACCGCGAAGGACATGGGAAATCTTCATCAAGTGATCATCGACGGCCACTGCAAAGTTATAAGTTGGAATGCCATCTTTTTTAACGATGACAAAATCACCAAAACCATCTGTTTCAAATGAAACCTCATCCTTGACCATATCTTTGAAAGTAAGGACCTTCCCAGCTGGAACGGCAAAGCGAATGCTCGGTTTTCTTCCTTGTGCCACTAATTCCGCTTGCTCTTCCTCAGTTAAATGCTTGCACTTCCCGGAATATTTTGGCGTTTCATTGCGTTCGACCTGTCCTTCACGCTCCGCTTCAAGCTCTTCCTCCGTACAATAGCATTTATATGCTAAACCCTTATCCAAAAGCTCTTGATACAATTCCTGATAAAGGTCGTTCCTTTCGGATTGACGATATGGACCGTATTCACCGCCAACATCAACACCTTCATCCCAATCCATGCCAAGCCATTTCAAATATTTAAGCTGACTTTCCTCTCCACCTTCGATATTTCTCTTCTGGTCGGTATCTTCAATACGGATGATGAATTTCCCGCCTTTATTTCGTGCGTATAAATAATTAAATAAAGCAGTCCGTGCATTACCAATATGTAAATGTCCAGTCGGACTCGGTGCATAGCGAACTCGAATATCGCTGCTCATGATATATATAGACCTCCCAGTCGTTCTATTCTATTGTTTATATTATCATTTAAATACATTGGGATAAAGGCATCGACTCTAAAAACGATTTAGTTTGATTTGACCAATAAGACAACAGCCTGTGCCGCGATTCCTTCGCCCCTGCCTGTAAATCCTAGTTTCTCCGTTGTGGTCGCCTTTACATTAATCCTGTCAATCGAGGAATCTAAAAGTTCTGCAATCCTGCCTCGCATTTCCTCGATATACGGTGCCATTTTAGGGCTTTGTGCAATGATTGTACAATCCGCATTGCCTAGGGAATATCCTTCTTTTTTTACGATCGCCCAAATATATTGCAGCAGTTTTGCCGAATCGGCATCTTTAAATTCAGGGTCGGTATCCGGAAAATGCTTACCGATATCCCCTGCACCAATTGCCCCCAAGCAGGCATCGGCAACAGTATGCAGAAGGACATCCGCATCCGAATGACCCAGCAGCCCTTTCTCATACGGAATCGTAATCCCGCCAATTATCAAAGGCCTGCCTTCCACTAGTTGATGAACGTCATATCCTTGTCCTATTCTAAACATATCATTCTCCCCAATCATCGTTTTCCATGTTGTTGTTTATGTAAAATCGCTTCTGCAAAATAAAGGTCTTCTTGAGTCGTAATCTTAATATTATCATAATTGCCCTCAATAATAACTACCTGTTCATTGATCCGCTCTAGTAAACTTGCATCGTCCGTCCCTAAAAATTCTTCTGCTTCTGCCTGTTCATACGCACTTTTTAATATGGATACACGAAAAGCTTGTGGAGTTTGCACCGCCCACAAGCTTGATCGTTCCACTGTTTCCAATACCTTTTTGTTTGCCGCTTTTTTAATCGTATCCTTAACGGGCACTGCAATTACGGCACCTCCATGAAGGGAGGCGGCAGTAGTCAATTCACCGATTTGACCTAGGGTAATAAAAGGGCGGGCACCGTCATGGACCAGAACGATGTCTTCTTCTGCATGTTGCAGTCCATTATAAACGCTTTGTTGGCGCTCCTTGCCACCCATGACCAGTTTCTTGATCTTTTTAAGACCATACGCTGCTATCAATTGATTGAAATATTCCTTTTCTGCCGGGTTTATCGAAAGGATAATCCCCCGACAGTCAGGATCTTCTTCGAAGACACGCAGTGTATAAACAATGATCGGGATACCAGATAGTTCAATAAAAAGTTTATTCTTGCCCGCTTTCATTCTTTTGCCTTGTCCTGCTGCAGGGATCACTACTTCATAAAACATAACGGTTTCTCCTACTCTTCTTTATAATGCTTTTTCTAATAGTTTCGGTTTAGCGAATATCATCCGGCCTGCAGAGGTTTGCAATACACTTGTGACAAGTACATCGATCCGTTTCCCGATATGGTCACGGCCACCCTCGACAACGATCATGGTTCCATCGTCCAAATAAGCGATTCCCTGGTTCTGCTCTTTCCCGTCCTTTATGACCTGAACGTTCATCTCTTCCCCAGGAAGTACAACAGGTTTTACGGCATTGGCCAGGTCATTGATATTAAGTACCGCCACATTTTGAAACTCGCATACTTTGTTTAAATTGAAATCATTGGTAACGACCATTCCGCCGGATATTTTGGCAAGCTTCACCAGTTTACTGTCCACTTCCTGAATGTCTTCAAAATCCCCCTCGTACATCTCCACTTTAATCGGTAGGTCTTTTTGAATCCGATTCAAGATATCCAAACCCCGCCTTCCACGATTCCTTTTCAAAGCATCAGATGAATCGGCAATGTGCTGCAATTCGTTCAATACGAATTGAGGAATGACTATGGTACCCTCCAAAAAGCCTGTCTGACAAATATCCGCAATTCTGCCATCAATGATGACGCTTGTATCAAGAATCTTCAGGCGCTTGCTATACCCCTCTTCATCCTCTTCGCTGACTTCACCATCCGTGTTCTTTTTCTTATTGCTTTTCGTGAATAAACTCAATAGCTCATCACGTTTTTTAAAGCCTACCTGAAAACCAAGATATCCAAATAAAAGCGTAAGGATGATAGGAACCACTGTATTCAAAAAGGGAACCTTGATGGCACTGAATGCGTATCCAACCAGGAACGCTGCCAGCAGTCCAACTAAAAGACCTACGCTGCCAAAGATTATATCCGTAATTGGTATCTTTACAAGCTGTTCCTCCAGCCATTTCATAAAATAGATCACGTGATCTACTGCCCAAAAAGTTATAAGATAAAAGATAATGGCACCCAACAGTACACTTACATAAGGATTGTTTAATAAAGCAATATCGTCTGCATGTAAAACAATTAATAATTCCGGAATAAGCAACATACCAAGTGTTCCGCCGACTATTAAGAAGCATGCTTGTATAATGCGTTTTAACATCCCTTTCACCTCCTTCTACTCATTATTGACCAATAAAATAAAATGAAACCTTCGAAAATTCGTTTTCACTATATACGTTAAATTCACTTAAGGAATTAGTGGATTTACAAATATGAATTCATCTCTTTTTCGTAATATTAGCCTAGCACCCTGAGTTTTGAGTGTCAAAAATAAACACCAATCAATTTCAAGCCCATTCAGGAGTTTTATAAAAGCCGGCCGAACCTTACATCCTTCTATTTGTGACCAGCTGATTTTTCAAAATCCGGAGTCCTTCTTTAATTTTATTGGCCCGGACTTCACCTATACCCTCCACATCGTCAAGGTTTTCAACCGTAGCTTTATTGACTTCACTAAAGCTTCCGAACTGTTTCACCAAATTTTCGATGATCAAACCCGGCAAGCGTGGGATTTTATGAAGAATACGGTAACCACGGGGATGTACTGACTCATCAAGATGTATATATCCATGATAGCCCAACACCTTAAGTAGAATGCTTTCATCCAATTTTTCCTGCATGGCCAACTCTTGAAGCCTAAAAATGATTTCCTCGGGATTTTCATCGTTACTGGAGGTATAATCCTTGATAAGCCATTTCCCTTCCGTTTCAATATCTGCCAGGATTTCATTCATTTGCAAACGGATCAGCCTTCCTTCCGTACCAAGCTCATTAAGGTACGTTAGCAGCTCCGCCTTGATCCGGAGCACCATCACATAACGGTGAAATACCTGCAAAAGATCGGCATAGGTCACGATTTCCTCAAACTCGAGCGCTCCTAAAACCGATATGCTCTGCTGCAGGACCACCTTGTATTTTTCCAAGGTCTGGATGGCTAAATTAGCCTTGGCAAGTATGACTCCTATATCTTTAAGGGCATACCGGAAATTGCCCTGATATAAAGTGATGACATTCCGGCGTTGTGAGATTGCGATGACCAACGACTTGGTCTCCCTTGCCACTCGTTCCGCTGTCCTATGCCTCATTCCCGTTTCAGTGGAAGGTGTACTGTTATCAGGCACTAATTGGGCATTTGCGAAAATGATCTTATCGGCGGTTTCATTTAAAATGATGGCCCCGTCCATCTTCGCCAACTCATATAATGTGCTGGGGGTACAGCTGCAGTTGATTTCGAAGCCGCCATCCACGATCGTTCGCACCTTCTCGTTATAACCGACCACTATCAAACCGCCCGTATTTGCCCTCAAAACATTTTCGATGCCCTCCCGAAGCGGGGTACCCGGTGCTACGATTTGCAGAATTTCCAATTTTGTTTTCTCATACCCTTTTTTATCTGTCATGCTTAACCCCCTAACGATTGTTTAAGAGCCTCCGAAACCGATGAAACACCAATGATCTTAATACCTTTTGGCGCGGTCCACCCTCCTATATTATTAGCCGGTATGATAACCCGCTCAAACCCTAATTTAGCGGCTTCCTGCACCCTTTGTTCAATTCGTGACACCCTTCTCACTTCACCAGTCAGCCCCACTTCACCAATGATGCAATCTGCTGGGTTTGTTGGTTTATCACGGAAGCTTGATGCAATGCTTATTGCGACAGCGAGGTCGATTGCCGGTTCATCCAGCTTGACACCGCCAGCAACCTTTAAATACGCATCTTGGTTTTGGAGCAGCAAGCCCACTCTCTTTTCCAGGACAGCCATTAAAAGCGAAACTCGATTGTGGTCAATTCCCGTGGCCATCCGCCTCGGATTGCCAAAACTCGTAGGAGAAATCAATGCTTGAATTTCAACAAGCACCGGCCTTGTGCCCTCCATGGATGCGACGACTGTGGACCCCGAAGCTCCTTGCGACCGTTCTTCAAGGAAAATTTCCGATGGATTCGCAACCTCTTCCAATCCATGTTCTTTCATTTCAAAAATACCCATCTCATTCGTCGAACCAAAGCGATTTTTAACCGCACGTATAATTCGATATGTATGGTGTCTTTCCCCTTCAAAATATAATACGGTGTCGACCATGTGCTCAAGCAGCCGTGGTCCCGCAATGGCCCCTTCTTTTGTAACGTGACCGACGATAAAAATCGCGATCCCGTTCGTTTTAGCAATGCGCATGAGTGAGGCTGTGCATTCCCTCACTTGTGAAACGCTTCCAGGGGCAGATGTAACCTCCGAATGGTAAACCGTTTGAATCGAGTCAATAATGACCAAATCCGGTTTAACGTCTGCAATTGCCTGTTGGATATAGTCCATATCGGTTTCAGAATAAACGAATAGATTTTCCGACATGGTCCCAAGCCGGTCCGCTCTCAATTTGGTCTGCTTGACTGATTCTTCACCTGATATATAAAGCACTTTTTTCTGTTTATGCGCCAATTGGGATGATACCTGTAAAAGCAGGGTGGACTTACCGATACCTGGGTCCCCTCCGATCAATACAAGTGATCCCTGTACGATCCCTCCCCCAAGAGCACGATTCAATTCCATTAAATCCGTCTTAATGCGTGGTTCTTTTTCTGATTGAATAGTCGTTATGGGTGCTGCCTTATCCCGTTCCCCGGAAACTCTAACCTCTGAATGGGTAAAAGCGCCTTTTCTTGCAGGTTTAACGATTTCTGTTTCCTCGACCATTTTGTTCCATTCACCGCAGCCTGGGCATTTCCCCATCCATTTCGCGGACTCATACCCACAAGACTGACACATGAATTTTGTTTTCTTTTTTACAGCCATAAATTACTCCTCTTTCTTTGGAAAAAATATCTATATTAAGGATATTATATCTCTGTTTTATTTAATCCTTCTTAAGGATAAGTTTTTTTAAAAAAATATTCACTTTGCTTGTCCCATATATACTCATATCTACCTATAGATAAAAAACAGAGGTACACTGCAAAAGAATCTGCGTGTACCTCGAAGTTTAGGACTAGGTTATTCACTTACATTAACAGGCTCGCCTTGTCGGATTGCAAACTCATTATTCACGACATCCATTACGACCGTTTGCCCTTTTTTCACGTTGCCTTTAAGCAACTCTTCGGATAGATAATCCTCTACATGCTTCTGAAGCGCCCTGCGGATTGGCCTTGCCCCATATTCCGGATCAAAACCTTCCGTGGCAATTTTTTCTCTAGCCGCATCTGTCAGCTCCAAGTATATCTCCTGTTCTTTCAAACGGGTAGTAAGCTGATTTGACATTAATGTAACGATTTGTTTCAAATGATCCTTCTCTAATGAGTGGAACACGATAGTTTCATCAATACGATTCAGGAATTCCGGACGGAATGCACGTTTGAGTTCTTCGATCACTTTCCCTTTCATATTTTTATAGTCCTGACCAGTATCCTGGATGTTAAAGCCGACATACTTATCAGTTTTCAAGGCAGATGCCCCTACATTCGATGTCATAATCAGAATGGTATTCCTGAAATCGACAGTACGCCCCTTTGAATCTGTCAGTCTTCCGTCTTCCAACACTTGAAGAAGAATATTGAAGACATCCGGATGCGCCTTTTCTATTTCATCAAGCAGAACGACGGAGTATGGTTTCCTCCGCACTTTTTCCGTTAACTGACCGCCTTCTTCGTACCCAACATATCCTGGAGGCGATCCAACAAGACGTGAAGTCGAATGTTTCTCCATATATTCGGACATATCGATGCGGATCATGGCATCTTCATCACCAAAAATGGATTCAGCCAAAGCACGGGCTAGCTCGGTTTTACCGACCCCTGTAGGCCCCAAGAAGATGAATGAACCAATTGGACGCTTAGGATCTTTCAAACCTGCCCTTGCACGTCGTACTGCTTTAGAAACCGCAATGACGGCCTCTTCCTGCCCAATTACACGATCATGGAGGATTGACTCCATATTAAGCAGTTTGTCTGACTCCGTTTGCGCCAACTTAGTGACCGGCACTCCCGTCCAGCTGGATACGACGTGTGCAATGTCATCCACAGTCACTTCACTGTTTTCCTGCCCTTGTTTTTCTTTCCAAGTTTTTTTCGTTTCTTCCAATTGTTCTCTTAAGCGTTGTTCTGTATCGCGAAGCGAAGCAGCTTTTTCAAATTCCTGACTCTGAACGGAAGCATCCTTTTCCTTGCGAACATCATCTAGTTTCACTTCAAGTTCCTTTAGGTTAGGTGGCGTTGTGTATGAGCGCAGCCTAACTTTGGAACCAGCTTCATCAATCAAGTCAATCGCTTTATCAGGTAAAAAGCGATCGGAAATATAACGGTCTGATAATTTGACTGCAGCATCAATCGCTTCGTCAGTAATCGATACGCGGTGATGTGCCTCATAACGGTCACGAAGACCTTTAAGAATTTGGATGGATTCCTCAATTGTCGGCTCATCGACTTGGATTGGCTGGAAGCGACGTTCAAGGGCAGCATCCTTTTCAATATACTTGCGGTACTCATCCAAAGTTGTAGCACCGATACATTGTAATTCACCACGGGCCAATGATGGTTTAAGGATATTGGAGGCATCAATGGCACCTTCTGCACCACCTGCACCAATCAATGTATGCAATTCATCGATGAATAGGATGATATTACCCGCCTGGCGTATTTCATCCATGACTTTCTTCAACCGGTCCTCAAATTCACCCCGGTATTTAGTGCCAGCCACAACAGTACCCATATCAAGTGTCATGACGCGTTTATCACGTAAAATCTCAGGTACCTCATTATTGATGATCTGTTGGGCAAGCCCTTCAGCAATGGCTGTTTTACCAACGCCAGGTTCACCGATCAATACTGGGTTATTTTTTGTACGACGGCTTAATACCTCAATGACACGCTGTATTTCCTTACTTCTTCCGATAACCGGATCCAAGCTTCCTTCCCTGGCAATCGCCGTTAAATCACGGGCAAGGCCATCCAGTGTCGGCGTGCTTGCATTTGCAGCGGCTGAACCTTGATGACCACCTGATTCATTGCTGCCCAAAAGCTGTAATACTTGTTGTCGAGCTTTATTTAAACTTACTCCCAGATTATTCAATACGCGGGCAGCGACACCTTCCCCTTCTCGAATAAGACCTAGAAGGACATGCTCTGTCCCAACATATGAGTGACCTAATTTTCTTGCTTCATCCATGGAAAGCTCAATGACCTTCTTGGCTCTTGGGGTATAATGTATCGTTTGAGCCGTATCCTGTCCACGGCCAATTAAATTTTCCACTTCTTTCTGAATCTTCTCCGGACCCAATCCAAGAGCGAATAATGCTTTGGCTGCAATACCATCACCCTCTCGAACCAGGCCCAGTAAAATATGTTCCGTGCCAATATTATTATGACCTAAACGGATTGCCTCTTCTTGAGCTAATGCTAATACTTTCTGGGCTCTTTCAGTAAAACGACCAAACATCATAGGGAATTCCTCCTTTAGAATTTTCGTTTTGAATAAAGTTGCTGGCAATACTCTAAGTAATGGCAGAAGCTTATTCTTGCTCCATATCTATTAATGAAATTTAATTCTCCCTAAAGAGGTCAATAACCTCTATGAGGAGGAAGATTCCGTGAAATTTAAGCGTTCCCGGATGAGTGCTGCTCTACGGATATCCCTTTCATGGGGTCTTAAAGGGCCGCCAGCGTACTTTTGTAAAAATCCCGACTGCGTCAAAATCATCAATTCATTTAGAATGCTTTTGGAAATATTCTTTATATACCCAAGATCTATCCCTAACCTAACATCGGAGATACATGTAGCTGCTTCCTTGGTCTCGATGATTCGAGCATTGGACAAAACCCCATATGAACGGAAAATTCTATCTTCTAATTGTATGTGGGAAGTCCTCGCTAATGCATCCCTCGCTGACCGTTCCTGGGCTATGATTTGTTGCACTACACTCGTTAGATCTTCAACGATGTCCCTTTCCGATTTTCCAAGAGTGATCTGATTGGAAATTTGAAAAATATTCCCCAACGCCTGACTTCCCTCTCCATAAATCCCTCGAACCACCAACCCCAATTGGTTGATAGCCGGTATGATATTATTCATCTGCTGTGTAAGGACCAGGCCCGGCAGATGCATCATGACTGAAGCCCTTAACCCAGTTCCCACATTAGTCGGACAACTAGTTAGGTATCCTCTTTCTTCATCATATGCATAGTCTATGGATTCTTCAATCCAATCGTCAAGAACATTTGCAATCTTTAAGGTTTCCTTTAGCTGCAATCCCGACATTAAACATTGAATACGGAGATGGTCCTCTTCGTTTATCATGATACTTATTTCTTCATTTTCCGAAAGGAGACAAGCGCTTTTCGCTGAATCTTCAACTAAATGAGGACTGATTAAATGTTTTTCAACCAGAACGCGCTTTTCCAGTGGCTGCAATTGGTCAATCTCTAATAGTTCCAATTTTCCAATCTCCGGGGTTACTTCCTCTTCGATTCTTTTTTTGACCAATTCAATGATTTTATTAGCTTCTTCGTTCGAAAAGGAGGTTGGGAAGGTAAAGTCTTTGAAATTCCTGGCCAGCCGAATCCGCGAACTCAATACAATATCGATTTCCGGCCCTTCGGCACTCATCCAGGAACTCAAGGCGTTTTCTACAAACTTTTCCAAGCTCATAATTCCTCGCCTCCCTCTTGTGCTTCATACCTTTTTTCAAGGGAACGAACCTTATCTCTTACTTCTGCCGCTTTCTCAAACTCCTCTTGATCAATGTGGACCTTTAAAACTTCTTTCAAATCCAAAATTTGCTTTCGAAGATATATGGTGCCGCCAATCCTTTTTGGAATTTTTCCTATGTGTGCTGTATTGCCGCTATGAACCCTCTTTAAAATGGGATTTAACTGTTCATTGAACGTTTTATAACATTCGGCACAGCCAAACTTGCCAATATGGACAAATTCTTTATAAGATCGATGGCAATGCGGGCAACGTCTCTCCTCCGTTTTCGGAAATGCATTTGCCTTTGTCTGTTGAATATTCGACTCCATATTCAACAATCCTGCTAATAAATTATTTATTGAAAAACCAGGTCCACCTGCCTCCATGAACATTTCACCTTTTTCCTGAGCACATTTCTCACAAATCATGACTTCAGTCTTTTTTCCATTGATGATTTTGGTGAAGTGCAGGGTAGCAGGCCTTTGATGACATTCTTGGCAAATCAACGTTCATCACCTCTGCCAGTTTCATTTATATTTTAAAGTCGTAAGCATCGCAGTTAAAATTCTTGCCCTAAGCTCATCGCGGTCAGGCAGGTCGATATAAATCACCGATCTATCTATGACGCTCATCATAATCTTTGCTTCTCTTTCATTAATGACGTCTTCATTCATCAGCCGTGAAATTACTCCTTCAGCCATCGATTGAGTTACCCTGGAACCAATAAGCGATAATAATTGGTTGATAAGTTGCACGGAATCCTGTGATTCCACTTTCATGATGCGTATATAACCGCCGCCTCCACGCTTACTCTCTACAACATAACCTCTCTCGATGGTAAACCTGGTATTGATTACGTAATTGATTTGAGAAGGAACACACTGAAATTTATCTGCTATTTCACTTCTTTTAATCTCCAAGATATCTTTTTGACTTATTTCAAGTACCTGCTTCAAATAAGTTTCGATAACATCAGATATGTTTCTCACTCAGCCTCCTCCATTCTGACTTTGACTATATTTGACTATTATTATACAAGGAATAATGCATTTTGCAACTTAAACGCACTTTCTTTCTGTAATATCCATTTTCTCCAAATTATATGTAGTTACATACCCCATTGAACATTAAAGTTGAAATATCTTACATAAATACCCTATATTAATGGATGTAAAACCTGAAATTTTTCTTCTCCTTAAGGTTTCACCACTTAAATTCTGCCCCATTTCCCCAGCTCATCCATTCCTCCTCATGATATGACTACCAATTCAAATAAGGCCAGTCCGTGCTGTCCCTGAAAAAGGAAATTTTTTTTAATTACAAACAAAAAAAGACCAGCCGGATGGC
>NZ_JAGGQV010000015.1:0-14646 GCF_018613135.1 Bacillus sp. ISL-57
ATGGGAGACCACCATATGCCGGTCTCCCATATGGCGTAAATTTACCCCAAAAGCATTGACTTTAAAAGAATAATATGTTAGGAGAATCAACAACATAAACCATGGAAAATTTGGAATGTATTACATGTTTAAAAAAGGGAGACAATATCCGAACAAATGACCTATATTTAATTAGGTACTTCTTCCACCCTCTCCAAGACTTTCCTCTACTGTATACCCGGAGGGAGGGAAGAGGGAGATGGAGGGAGGCGAACCCGTAATATATAGTTCTTTACACATTCGGAACATTTGTTCTATAATAGGATAGAACTACTCCAGAATTACCCTCACTTCCCATGTCGGATAATGTCGAACGATAAAATAAAAGAAATTGTAGACATTTAGCAGAAGATGACGTAAGATAAAGGTAGCCAAGGGAAACCGCGGTAAGTTATAGTAAAGAAGGTGATACCACCTTACGGGAAGGGAAGTTGAAGGAATATGGAATCGAAATACTTAACAGTGGAACAAGTTGCAAAGGATTTAGGCTTAACAGAAAAAACGGTTCGAAAATACATTAACGATGGTGAACTGACAGCTTATAAATTGGGGACAAGTTGGAAGATAGCACCGTCTGATGTAGAAGAATTTCTAAAAACAAAATCTAACAAACAAAAGGGAGATAAATAAAATGACAAACTCAAACACTTCTAAAGCGGTAGAAACAAATAATACAGAAATCGTAGAAACGGACATCATTGTAAAGGAAGATTTGGTTACAACTCTTTCACCTACAATGTTTGAAAATACTGGTGAAGCATTATTCTCAACTATTCAAGGCGACGACCGTAAAACGAAAGTAAAAGTATACAACGCCATTAGTAACAGCGATAACTCTTTATCCGACCACCTAGGTGAAGTCATTAAGATTACGGATTTTGTAGCACACCCTATTACACTCCAGGACGAAATTACAAAAGAAGATGTACAAGCCATGAGGGTTGTTCTTCTTACGAAAGACGGTGTAGGTTATCACAGCGTGTCAGGCGGTGTCGTATCCTCTATGCAACGTATCATTGGCTTGGTAGGACAAGGTCCTTGGACAGAGGAACCACTTGCTATCGTTCCTAAAGAAGTGAAAACGCGTAAAGGGTTCAAAACTCTTACATTACATTTACAAGGATAATAATTGCCAAGGTGAATAGAATAGCCCGCTATTAAATTAGCGGGCTATTTTTTATAAAAGGGGGATATATAATAAATGGCTGCCATGATTAGAAAAGAGGTTGAAACCGGGATAGAGCTTATATTTACGGACGATGACATTACGACTAAGCGAAAAATTGTTATGAACATACCAGATAACACCGTTATTATTTACGACTGGATTGATACAGATTTACAGGTGGTTAGCCTTTCCGTATCGGAATTTATGACGGCTGCATGTGAATTAGTTAATAACCAATTTATAGAGAAACTAGCTTAATTCATAAATTGATAGAGGGAATATTTTTATTCCTTCTATGACTTTTTTAATTAAGGGGGTGAATATAGTGTAATGGCTAGCAAGCGACAGAGAAAGAAGCAGCAGGCAAAGAAAAATATAGAATTGCTATCGTCCGTAGGGATTACAAATAAAAAAGAAATAAAACAATTAAAAAATAAACCTAAAGCGGTGCAGAGTGTTTATAAAAAAGAACACCGAAAACAGGTTGCAAATGAACGCTCTAGCGTTATTAAATCGTTTGGGTATAAAGTGTCTGACCATTCTAGCAAACGTTACTGGGGGTCTGCTAGGTGGGATGCGTGGGTACAAGAACAACACCGAATAAAAAAGAAAGAAGAAACAAAAAAGAAAAATGATGATGATTTATATTTACTCATGTTTTGGAGGGATAAAACCGCGGAAGGGTTTGCCGATACGGAATTGATAGAAAGATATAAATATCAATATCAGTATATGAATAATGAACAATTACTTGAACGGATTAATAAATATTTACGGACAATCAAACCGCAAGGCGCAGAGATAGGAACAAGTTTATGTGTGCTGGTGAAAGGCAACCAGCGAAAACAATATATCAACTTTATGTCTCATATGTCCGAAACAGTAAACACCATGTCTGATGCGAATGACTGGATAGTAGTCTATGAAGGAAAGGCTATGAGATATCATCCTTTATTGCTAGCGGTTCATGCTATGGTTCGATTAATGTATGATACTAACGAACGGTCTGATTTTATCGGTAACTTAATAGATAAGTTTCTCCCGAGAATAAATAAAAAAATGGCTTTACGTTTAGCAAAGGATTTAAATTGGAGGGGATTTTAAAATGGCTGGAAAAAAACAAAAAAAAGAGGATAAAAAACCTGTTAAGATTTTTACCCTCGATACCGAAACGCGTGGTTTGTTTGGGGACATATTCCGCGTCGGCATGTATGATGGTGAAAAATATTTCGTTTCAAACACTTTTAAAGAGATAAAAAACATCTTATCTAAGTATACCATAAATTATGATTGTCATATATTTATTCATAATTTGGATTTTGATTTATCTAAAATGGCGACCGAATTAATTCCGACAGTCGATTTAAATAAAAGTATTTTTATTAATAATAATGTTACCGTCTTTCAAGCGAGTATTACGACCGCACAGCATACAGAAGAAAATGACATTATTACACAACCTATTACGCTACATGATAGCAATAAAATTATATTAGGTCGGTTAAAGAAAATATGTAAAGATTTTGGATTGGATAGCAATCAATCAAAAATCGAATTAAAAGACCATATATTAAAATTAGGATGGGGAAGAAATAAAAAAGGGGAACCGATTAAAAATAAATCCGAGTATGACGAGTTTGAAAGTGAAGGATATTATTTTATGAACGTCGACCCTTGGGAAAAAGAATTAAATGAATATTTACGAATGGACTGTGTTTCCTTATATGAGGTAATAACCACATTAATTAACATATCAGAGTTACCGATACACGAATTTTTAAAATGTCCCACAACGGCTAGTCTTGCAATGAAAGTGTTTCAAATAAATTACCCGGAAGATTATGAAAAAGCGTGTTCGACTAATTATTATGGGGTCACAGGTGAAAAGAATGAAGCGTTTATTCGAAATAGTTATTGTGGAGGGCGTACCGAAGTATTTACACCCTATCTGGAACAAGGGTATCATTATGATGTAAATTCTTTATATCCCTATGTTATGAAAAACTTCCCTATCCCTTACGGCAAACCAACGATGTACATGGGTGATAAAGCCCGCCAAATGTTCAAGTATTGGTATAATTTCGGTCAAGGTGCTGGTTTCATGGAAATTGATATTCATATACCAGACACGTTGCATATTCCCCCATTACCAGCAAAACGGAATAATAAATTAATATTCCCGGTCGGTAATTTACATGGAACCTGGACGTTTGAGGAAATTAAAGTTGCCTTGGAAATGGGTTGTAAAATAAATAAAATCTATCAATGTTTATTTTTTGATAAAGTCGATTTTATTTTTAAAGATTTTATTGCCTACTATGAAAAAATAAAAACAACAAGCGAGGGCGCTAAAAAAACATTTGCGAAATTAATGCAAAATAGTTTATATGGAAAATTCGGTATGCGAAGACTAAGACGCAGCTTATTACCGATTGAGGAATTAGATAAATGTAAAGAACGGTATAGAACAAAAGGGTATCGGTATATTGTATTAAATAATCCTTTAATAGAAGGCGATGAATTTATTGAAGCTGATATTGCTTCCCATGCGCCTTATATACAACCGCATATCGCTGCCTATGTAACCAGCTTGGCGCGTATTGTTTTATATAAAGGAATTATGGAACAATTGGATAAAGGACAAGTGGCATACTGTGATACGGATTCAGTAGCCTGTAAAGCCATGATGGATGATGAATTAGTGGACGATAAGGAATACGGTAAATGGAAATTAGAAAGTGAAGTGGTGGAAGGTATTTTCTTACAACCTAAAACCTATTGGGAGAAACATGGGGAATTAGAAGAGGACGCGGAAGGGAATTTAATGAATAAAGAAACGAAAAAATTTAAGGGAATTCCTAAACGTAAAATGGAAGATGTCACAGTAGATACGTATCGTCAAATATTCGGGAAATTACAGGATATTCAAAGGCGGGAGGAAGCTGGGGAAAAAATTCCAAAAGAGGAAGCGTATTTCCCTTTATATTTAAAAGCAGAGAAAAAACGATTTAAATTCGCCACTAATTTAAAAAACGGTCAAACAAATTTTGATGATGATTTTGAGGTAACTAAAGGAATTATTTTAACCAATTCGCAAAAAAGAAAAATGGACTATATCAATAATACAAGCACCCCTCATAAATTAAATGAATGGAGCGTGCAATAATGGAATTAAAAGAATTAATAACATTTAACGAATCCGAATTAAAAACCCTCCAATCGATTTTATATGAAGCGGTATCCAGTGGAGGAACATACTTCGAAGATGCCGAACAAATCTATAATAAAATAAATAATAAATTAAATAGAATAGGAGAATTAAAACAATGGTGAAAATAAATAGTCTATTTAACAAATACGGACAGATGAAAAGCTATACGATTGAAAATAACAAATTAGTCGAATTAGATAAATATAAATTGGATTTATCTTCTTTATATCCAACAATAATGAAAAAGGAGGAATTAAATAAATGGTGAATATTCCATGGAGTAAAGAAAAATTATTTATAGCTAATACTAAATTAATGGTTGAAAATAAACAATTAAAAGAAGAAATTAAATTCCTATCCGAATCTAATTTAACGAAAGAATTAATGAAAGAGCAGCAGCGGTCTGCTACGTTACGTATTGAAAATAAAGCATTAAAAAATGTAAACAATGATTTATATGAGGAAAACTTCATATTAAAAAATAGATTAAAAATAGATTAAAAAAGGAGAATTAAAATATGAAACTCACAGATTTAATAAATGAATTAAATAGAATTAATTCAGAAGCCAGCGGGGAATATGAGGTAGAAATAATGGATACTCATTTTCGTAAGTCCTTTCCAATAGGCTTTATTGCCGATTGTGACAAAGAATTAAAAATTGTATTAGGTTAATTTAATGAAAACATACGAACCCCTAAATATGTTTAGCATAGCCGCACACCTTTGGGTATTTTATTTTTATAATTATTTATAATTATTTATGAATTAAAACTCCTATTTTAATAGGGGTTTTTATTTTGTTCGCAAATTAACAGAACATATATTCGTATTTTTATTGACACCGAATAAATGTTCGCATATATTTAATCTACCGAATTAAATAAATTATTCCAATGGAGGTAAAAATATGTGTCATAAATGTTCGACAGATATAAAATCATGTACCTGTCATTATTATTTAAAATTAAATCTTCAATTTTTTGCAGAACCTGACGAACCAGAAAATACAGAACCAGAAAAAGAAGAAAATACAGAACCAGAAAAAGAAGAAAAGAAAGGGGATGACACGCCACCATGGGCGAAGAAAATACTAGACTTACTTCAACAGAGTCCGCAATCGAACAGCGGGAAGGGAGCAGCGGAAATTCCAGTACCAGCAGCACCGAAAGTGGAAGAAAAGGAAGAGGAAGACCACGAGGAAGCACCAGCTCCCAAAAAGAAAAGCTTCATCAACTGGCTAATGTAAACGAACCAAAAGCAACATCTATTTCCATTCCGGGTGAAGACAAGCCCGCAGCACCGAAAAAGAAAGCACCCGCTAAAAAGAAAGCTGCTGCCAAGAAAGCCGATGCTACACAAGTGCAAATGCTACTCCTAACCGTATCAGGAATCATTGCAAGTCGTCCGGGTATGGAAGTCTGGAACTTATCGGCAGAGGAATCCTTACAGCTTGCCGAACCGATTAGTAACATAATCGCTAAGAATGAAGCACTCAATAATGTAACGAGTGAGCATGCGGACGCGTTCGCATTAGTCATGGCATGTTTCATGATATTTGTACCAAAATTCATTATGCACCAAGCTACTAAACCTAAAAAAGCCAAACAGGGGGAAAAAGTAAACTATGGAAAACCAAAACAGTCTATTACACCTACCAAACCACGAAACGAAGAAGGAACGTCTACAGGAGGTTCTCGACCAAATGATGGACAGTCTTCCCGTGCACATACGGACAATGGCACGAACTTTGGGGGGCAACTATCTAGCCTTATTCCAACAACTGCCGGATTCTGAAACGGATAACTTCATCCTAAAGATTAAGGAATTTATAGATTATGTCGAACATGGTCACCATTAAAGAAGGCGATTTTTACTATCAAATACCTCTACACGAATTTTCCCGGTATTGGTTACCAGTTATCAATAAGGAAGAAATTTTTCTTCATTTAGAGAAAGTGCCAACTGACATTCCCATGGTATCCCGGCTGGGGGGGTTGAAAAGGGGGAAGGGTGTTAAACGAGTCGTAAAAGCTTATGAACAAAAGGGGTCTGGTAAACATGTCTCAAATTACAATAGGACCTGACGAACATGCATTTGTACCCGGAATGACGGGTTCTGGTAAGTCGTGGTTAGCTGAAATATATCTTGCAGGATTCGAAAATTCGGTTGTGAAATTGGATACGAAAGGGGAAGTGTATGAACGCAGGAAAAAGAAGCAACCAATATGGCGCGGTTTAATAGAAGGAAAAGATTTCGTAGTCGTGGAGTATTTGAAAGATTTACCCGATGTCGAAACGCCTAAAATCATATACGCACCACATTTTACCGAACAATCTTTAGAGCATTACGATGCCCTTATGAAATGGGTGTATGAAAGGGAAAATACCACTCTATGGATTGACGAACTTATGGAGGTAGCACCAAACCCGCATAAGTACCCACCATATTTAAAAGCCATCTATACGCGCGGACGTAGTAAGAATGTGAGTATTTGGGCATTGGCTCAACGAACGTTAGATATTCCCGGAATTGTCCTTTCACAAACGACACACTTTTTTGTATTCAATTTGAACCAGCCACAAGATAGGAAAAAGATTGCTGACAGTACAGGGATTTTAGAATTTTATGAACAACCGGGCAAACATTATTTCTGGTACTTCAAACTAGGGGAAATGAATGCAACGAGGGGGATATTAAAAGTCTAGTTCCTTCTATTGAAAGGAGGTGATAAATTGGAGACTTCTATTGAAAGGAGGTGATAAATTGGAGACTTCTAAATTTCTAGGGGTAGGTTTGACAAAAGCTATTTCACTAGCGTTATTTACAATCGTCGTCATTGTGGTTTTAAAAACGATTCTTATTAAGCATCCGATTCCGGGTGTGACCGATGTAGTCACAGCGGTTTAATTTGAAGGGAGGTGAAACAATGAATTTGTTTAGTCCTAAATGGTATATCAACACATTTATACAAGTGTTCATTACGATGGTATTTATTTGGATTATTAAAAAGGTATCTGCAAAATATGAGATTCCAGTCGTTAGCAAAATGGCATCAGAAGTTTAATAAAAAATTAGTTTACTAGGAGGATTTTTATTCATGGCTCAACAACAATTATCGGCTCAACAAAGAGCAATCTTATTCGGGCAGGCAACGCGTCAAACACTTCAAACGATGCCTACCCAACAAGTCACATCTGAAAATAGTTCCGTTCAATTCGTACTACCAAAAACGAGACTACTTTCTAAAATCATGCTGGAAGTCGAAGCGGTCGCAACGCTTAAAGCAGCCAGCGCGGTGAATATTGCTAAAGATGTATTTTCACCATACCAAATTTTACGTAGGGTGTCACTCGATTTGAATAACGGTTTTAGTCCGTTTATCGTTCCTGGGCGGGATTTATTGCTTTATAATACAGACCGTTTAAATCCTGACGTTTTATTTAGCAATACAAACGCACGTGGGATGAACTATGTAGAAAATGCGGCAACCGTAGCAGGACAAGACCAAAAAATTAAATTCATGGTTGAACTTCCCATTACACTGAATGACCGCGACCCTGTCGGTTTGATTCTCCTTCAAAATCCAGAAACACAAGTAACCTTGACACTGGATATTGAAACACTTGCTAAGGCTTATAAACCAAAAGCAGGGGAAACCGTTACCTTTAAATCTATGCAAGTTACACCTGTTTTAGAAACGTTTACGATTCCACCAAGCGCCGATGCTACACCAGACATTTCCGTTTTGAAGCTGGTACAATCGAAAGCTGATATTTTTGCCGGGAACGGTCAAAATGTTGTCAAGCTGAATGTCGGTACGATATATCGAAAATTGGTTCTTTATTTAGAAGATAATGACGGTGTTCCGTTGAAAGATACGGACTTTAGCGGTCAGTTGGAACTCGTATTCAATCAGGCAGATATTCCGATTTCCATTAAACCATCCGTTCTATCAGCAAGAAATGCAAGCCAGCTAGGTTATGCACTGCCGGATGGAGTCTTTATTTTCGACTTTAGTAACCAAGGATTACCGAATATGGGCGGGTCACGTGATTATGTCGATACGGAACGTCTAACTGAATTCTGGTTACGTTTTTCAACCAATAAATCAGGTAAAGTTACCGCTATTTCTGAAACACTATCGCGCTTACGTTAATAAATAAAATGGGGGAAGTGAAAGCTTTCCCTTCCATTATAGAGGGGGTAAATAAATGTCAGCTTTGAATTTTAGTTATTCCGACGCCTACCCAACTATGGGCGGGGTCGATACACGAACGCAAACCGTACCAGAAGCAGAAGACCAAAATACACTAGTCGACGATGAGGATTTAGCACAAGCGAATCCCGTACAAGTAACAAACGCATCCAATAAAGTTATGTGGAGTTCCATTGCTGCGGTTGTTATTATTATCGTCCTGTTGAATTTGGGGTGATAAAACATGGAATTCGATGAAAAGACCATTATTAATGTGGTAACCCAAATCGGTGTCATTCCGGCATTATTCGCTTATACCCTTGTTAAAGTAAAAGGTTCTTTAGATGCTAACACAAGGATTATGACAAAGTTATATGAAAAGCTAGGGGGGCAAAACGTTGAATAGTAAAGTGTTAATGTTAGTCGTAGTCATTCTAGCCTTTTGGTTCTTTGTTATCCGAAAGAAAAAGGGATAACCGATGAATACGGAACGAGGATTATTATTTCTTTCCTTATGTTTGGGGTGTTTCTGGTTGGTGTTCGATGAGTTCTTTGGAAATAAAAGAATCTCTTCCATGGCTGCCAAAATGACCCCGGACATTCCAAGTGTCGGGGAAGCCGTCGGGGACTTTGTAGACAAGCAACTGGAAGACCCGGAAGAAATACAAAAGGGTAGCGAAAAAGCGAAAGAAAAAATTGATAAAAGTAAGGTTGATAAAGATACGAAAAAGCATTTAAAGGATGCTGTCGACCATTTCTATGATGGACGTATCCCGTCTTAAAGGGGGAGGGAACATTGAAAGATTTTACGGCAAGTATGCCATTCTTAATCTTTTTCATAACTGGAACATTCTTTTTCCATATGTTATTTGGAGCAAAAATGACGGAAGGTATGCTTTATCTGGTATTAGCATCCATGGCGGTTATGAATTCGGATAAAATAAAAAACCTATTAGGGAAGGTGAAGTTTGAATGAATAAAGTATTTAGCGTAGTAAGTGGAATCGGTGTTTTGATTGCGATTTTCTTATTTTTGAATAACAGCAAAGCTACGACTTCAATTATCTCAACGATTGGAAGCAATTCTATTTCTGGTATCAAAGTATTGCAGGGGCGTTAATTATGATGGAAGGCTATCATAAACAAAACGCTGAACACGCTTTTCAAAATATAAACAAGACAATCTATGTTCCTGATGCACGTCTCGCGGTAGGTATAGGGGAAGACCTTTCCCCTTCTATTATGCGGGTAGAATATCAGGCGCGTAAAAATTATGTAGTTGTCCCGGATGCTGGGAATAGAGCTATTGAAATGACTCAGATAGACGGGCATGCCGAGAACATTAAAGAAGAAAATTTTCCGAAAGAATTCTATATCGGAAATGTGATAGGAGGGTTCTAATTGGCAGCAGAATTTCAAATGGATAATGGCAGCGGTGGGGGCGGGGGAAACCCTGCCTTTCCTAAAAAGAAGGGTATGAAAATATCAAAACCCATGCTTTATATCGGTGGGGCGGTTATTGTCATTGTCTTTATCCTTATACGCGGGCGCGGGGGCGCACCAGCAGCAGAGGACGAGGAAGGACGAGAAGTCTATTTAACAGACGGTTACCCGGATAACGATGTCGATGTACAATCTCAAATGCAAAATTTCGGGAACATTCTTGAAGGTCAATGGAATGCGGATTTGAACGAACTGAAAACCGATATAGGGGAAACCAATAAAGAATTAATTGAAAAGAATAATGCTAAGTACCAAGGTCAGCTTGATAAAATTGCTAAACAAAATGAAAATCTTGCTACTCAAATTAAAAACTTATCGTCAGCACCTAAAACACCGACACCAAAACCAAAACCGACACCGAAGCCGACACCAAAACCGGCAGCAAAACCAAAACCAAAACCGAAACCAGCAGCGAAACCAAAGTATAAAGAGGTAACGGTTAAAAAGGGTGATACCCTATCAGAATTGACAGAGAAATATGGTAAGGGTGGTAGTAAAAAGGTTTATACGGAAACCGCTAAGTACAACAAAATTTCTAATCCTAACAAAATAAAAGTCGGACAGAAAATTAAAATTCTGGTATAGGGGGATAGCTTATGTCTAATAAGTACGATTCCTATATTAATGCGGCAGCCGCTAAATATGGGGTTGACCCTAAATTAGTGAAAGCTGTTATTCAACAAGAATCTGGTTTTAATCCGGGTGCTAGGAGTTCCGCGGGGGCAGGTGGTCTGATGCAATTAATGCCGGGTACAGCTAGAGGGTTAGGCGTGAAAAATGTATATGACCCAAAACAGAATATAGAGGGGGGTACAAAATACCTTTCTCAAATGCTAAAGGCTAACAATGGGAGTGTTCCCCTTGCTCTAGCCAGTTACAACGCGGGGGCGGGTAACGTGCGTAAATATGGGGGGATTCCCCCTTTCACCGAAACGCAAAACTATGTCAAAAAGATTATGGCGAATTATAACGGTTCTGGTTTATCAGTGAGTACCAATGGTTCTTCAAGTTCTGGGGGCGGGCAGGGAATAGCAGAAAAATTGTTTTCTAGTTCCATCAGTGTACTGGCTATTATCTTTTGCATTGTAGTAGGATTCATTTTCTTCTTTAAAGTATTTCCAGTAGATGTACCTATACCGCCACAAGCCAAACTATTAAAGGCGGTGATGTAATGACAATACAAGAAACCGCAGCGTCACGAGCAGCCATGCAATATGGAAAAAGTATGGGGCTAACTATGACAAGTGGATATCGTTCACCGAGTAAAAATGCTAGTGTGGGCGGTGGTAAAAACAGTATGCACCAATCTGGTACGGCTTACGATTTCGCAGGAAGTAAAGCCCAGATGAAGGCTTTTGCTAATTGGGCAAAGAACTCTGGAATATTCACAGAGGTTTTATATGAAACCGCAGGACATTACGACCATGTACATGTCGGGTGGGGAACTGGTAAGCATGCCGATGGGAAGACGTTTGTAGGTGATGGGAAATTAATCGATATGAAAGAAGGTTCTCAATCAAGTACAAACGGTTCTCAATCAGGAACAGGAGCAACCGAAAAAATATTCGGTTCATCCGTCAAAATTATTCTCATTGCCTTATTTATTATTATCGGATTGACTTTCTTCATTAAAGCTTTTCCCGATGCGCAAGCTGTCGTTCCAACAAAACAGATTAAGAAAATTGTAAAACGAAAGGGGAAAAAGAATGGCTAAAATGAATAACGAATCGTGGAGGGAACAAACGATTGAAGGAGTAGGGGTTGGTAAGGTTAAAACCATTTATTTTGACGACACCAAACCGAACTATATTTTATTAACAAACCCTTGTCATTCTCCTTTATACGTCAGTACAAGTCCAGCGGTCAGTGATAAAGTAGCGGATATTATTATCCCAGTTAATGGGAGACAGCTATTTTCCCAAATGAATGGGGTTAAAGAATTATATATCGTTTGCTATGACTCTGATGTTCATAGTGTGCGTGTGAAAAGTTGGGAAGGAGAATTTGACCCGGTAACTTTAAACCAAACACAAGAAACCGTTACAAGCGACCCGAATCAGAGCCTAGGAAATGTTGTGGTGACTAACTTCCCTAGTACGCAGGAAGTTAATGTCAAAAACCCGGTAACAAGTGTGGGGGTCAATAACTTCCCTGCTATTCAAAAAGTAAATGTAGAAAATCCTGTAACGAGTGTAGGGGTTAATAATTTTCCTACTACACAGGACGTGAATGTTTTAAATCCTGTTTCAACAGCATCAATTGAAACTAAGCTTGATAGTCTTATAACTTTAATGACTGCAAATAATGAGAAGCTTGACCAGCTTATTGCAAAACCTTAATGAAAGTGAGGATATAACATGACAATAGATTATGGGGATATTGTAGACGAACCGCTAGAACAGTTTGACGTTTATTACGGTTCACCTAAACTAAATCGAACCATTCAATATTTGACTGATATGGTTAGAGGGGTGAATCAAGTAGTTTTATCCATTGACCAGTTCCCAATCCAAATCCCCGAAATCGATGATACTGGACGATTAGAAAGAGCATCACTCTTTGTATCTTCAAAAGGTGGTGGGAAAATTTTATTAGGCGCAAATACTTATATCGCAAGGTTTTATAAGATTCGAGATTTTGTGTTCTTGTCTGGTCAAGGCGACTCTACCATTTTAAAACTAAATGATAATACAAACACCCATTTTATTACCTATGCTATTAATGAAGGATTGCGTGGCGGAATTGAAAATATGACGATTGACGGTAATAAGCAAAATAATAATAATGGTGATGCTATCCACTTAGAAACACCGAATTGGACAGGTGCAAGCCAAAATCCTGACATTGCACCAACTATAGATAAGGTAACCATACGAGATGCTGCTGGTCATGGTTTACATTCGGGTGAAAAAGTACGTGAAGCAAAATATACCAATATCTTTGTAAGGGATAGTCGATTAAACGGTTTTGATATCGGTGGGTCGGATTCTATTTTATCAAAGTGTACTTCTTTTTGGAATGAAGGTACAGGGTATAGGTTCTTTACTGGAAATTACCGTATATCCGATTTAAAAGCGTTTGGTAATCGTGAATATGGATTTTGGTTTAATGAGGCAACTTCTATTATAGGTGTGAACTTAGAAGCACAAGAAAACTATAAACATGGGGTCATGTTGGGAGGATGTCAAGATATTACCCTAACAAATGTATTGGCTGATGCTAACGGCTACTCGCATGAATTTATTCCAGTTCAACCAAGCAATTTGAACGGTGTCCATATTTACGATTCTAAAAATATATATGTTCATGGTATCTCTAATGATTTCCATAAACGTATTGGAGAACCGGGATTCCAATGTTATGGTGTTTCAATTGGTGGTACATCTAACGAAAATATCACAATTGATATGAAAGTCCAGTTTAATTATAGTAATTATGCTATTAGTGGTAATAACAAGAAAATGAGGTTAGATATTAATGAATTGTCTCACCGCGATGGGATTAAAGCTGAGTTTGGAACATCTAGTCTAACAGATGAATCAGTTATCTCTATCCACCGTACCGGGAAGACACGACTTAAAATAGGTGAGTATTATGATGTGGGTGGCAACTATTCCACAATTGATAGTTATAACGCATCAGGAGATTGGACGGGTAGTTTGGCAAGAATTAAAAGTCAAACAGGAGATGTTGCTATTGGAACATCTAGTAAATCCTTAGGATTCTTTGGTAGTTACGGAACAACAAAGAAAACACTATCCGGTGCAAATGATACTGAAAAATTAAATAACTTGATAACAATATTAAAGGGTATGGGTTTATTTAATTAAAAAAGGGGATGAAATAATGGATATTACAAAAGCATGTAGGGATATTAACGAATTGTCTTCAGTAGCAAAGAAAGCCTGTAATCTCTTTTTAAATGAGTGTGAGAAAGCAGGAGTCGATATTTTCATAACCGAGACATACCGGTCACAATCACGCCAAAACTATCTGTATGAGCAAGGGAGGACACGTAAAGGGGATAAGGTTACTTGGACACGTTCAAGCAATCACACCGGGCGTATGGCATGGGATATAGCCGTTATGCCGCCAAAGTATCTGTATGACCTTACAACGCTTGAAAAGGCTGGTGCAATTGCTAGAAAGCTGGGTATTGAATGGGGAGGGGATTGGAAAACAAATATTGACCGCCCACACTTCCAAGTCAATAAAAATTGGAAAGCACCTGTCGAAAAGAAGGTAGTAAAGACCTATACCGTTAAAGCAGGGGATAGTCTTTCTAAAATATTAAAAACGAATGATAAAAAGAAATTGGAAGCATTCGCTAAAAAGAACAAATTGAAAAATATTCATTCGATATATGTTGGTCAGAAATTAAAAATGTAAACGGAATGTATACAATACCCACCCAATCGGTGGGTGTTTTCATGCGCTATTATTGTAAACGCTTACAATTCATATAACATACTATTAATCTATTGTCAAGGGTTTTGGGGGAAATTAACGCCATATGGAAGACCACCAT
>NZ_JAGGQV010000016.1:0-26743 GCF_018613135.1 Bacillus sp. ISL-57
TCCTTCTTCAACTCCCTCAGTTTAATACTATTTTCTCACGAATACTCGCTTATTCGTAGGATTTCATTCTCCTTGGATTTACTTTCTTGATTAGATGGATTGAAATCATTTCATTTTGGCTTCGGAAGGCATGGCAAAATAAAGGAGCGAAACACAACTCCATATATTTCCATATGATGTACATTCTCCACGCCGCCCCTGGAGGCTTTCCCTCCCATGTCTCAACGGGTCATTTGCCCTATCATTCCTTCGTCATGCCTATCCAAGGGGTGGAGGCCAGTTTTGCTAACCTGATGGGTCAGTGCCCTTTTGTTGAAGAAATCTGGTACTCGTACATATTTGAAATCCTACGAATAAGCCAACACTCGATTTAAGGGTTCTCTTCGAGAACGAAAAATTGGTTAGACTATGCTGTCAACTCCGTTAATGGTTGAACTTTCTTGGCACAATACGATTCGTTTTTGCGTGCTATTCCAACAAAAATCCTGGCCAACTTACCGACCAATTTCATAATAGATTTCATCTTTTTCATTTTCTTGACTTTAACATTGTTTGAGTGGATGGCCTTAAATTCCGGGTTGTTCATAACCAGGCTCATAGTGGCTAAATAAAGGAAACGCCTAAGCCTTGATCTTCCACGTTTAGAAATGATAATTTGCCCTTTCCACTTCCCTGAACTAGCTTCAGCGAGATGCAGCCCAGCGTGGCGAAGCAATGAATTGCCGTGGGAAAAACCACTTAAATCCCCTGCTTCCCCTAAAATACCGGCTAATGAAATTTCACTAATTCCTTAAATCAAAAGTAACTTATTTGCAAAAGGTATTTTAGGTAATTCATCTTTGATTGCCCGTTCAACTCTTTCAAGTTGTTGAACCGCAAGGTCATACTCTTCGAGTAATTGTTCAAGATGGAGTTTGTATGCATCTATTGCTTGTCTTGTACCAACAGATTTTCTGGCAACATTGAGAAGTAAATAGGCTTTCTTTAAACCAGGCTGCCTCTTCATGAGTGACTTCCAACCGATAACTATCTCTTCAGGCTTCATGGAACCCAGTTCCATTGGAGATGGAAAAAGCCGTAGTGTAGCGACTGCCCCTTTAGCAGTAATGTCTTTAAATACCTGTCTGAGTTCTGGAAAAACAATATCCACCCAACGATTTAATTGGTTGACAGAGCTTACAAATCTTTTAACAATTACATCCCGGTTTGACATGAGAACCCTAAGTTTTTCAAATGACTCAGAAGTATTCCTGACAAAGGCATAGTATCCGTTCTTCACCATATCGGCTATTACCAGGGCGTCTTTCTTGTCACTCTTTGATTGGGTATTATCGCGGTTTTCTTTATTCCTTTTCACCAAATGAGGATTAACTGTTACTACTTCAATATCTTGCTTAATTAGCCATTTTGAAAGGTTGATCCAGTAATGTCCCGTGGGTTCCATACCGACCATGGTCGCCTTAAGTTTATGTATTCTTTTAATCTTGTATATCCAGTTTAATAATTCCGCAAAACCCTCTTCATTGTTTTCAAAAGTGATTGGATCGCCAACTACAATCCCACGAAAATTGACAGCTCTGGCTACGTGGAATTGTTGTGCAATATCCACCCCAACAACGAGATGCTTATCAGTAATTCTTTCTATTAGTTGATTTTGTTTGTCCTGCATTTTAAACTTCATAGTAAGGGTTCCTCCTAAGGTTTTGAGTTAGAGTCGCGTCTTACTCATATCTTACTGAGGAGCCCTATTTTTATCAAAGTTCAAAAATAACGAACTACAGGAATGCTAAACTCCCTCAATAAAGAAAGCAAAACCTCTCGATATCTCCGTTTTTCTTAGATTTTCATAGTAGTTTACCTGCCGGTAATCACTTAATAGTTGGGGAAAAATCACTTGAATGGCTAAAATTAGACCTTTGGAGAAAAAAGATTTATAGCCCACTAACCAACCACTTACATAAATTGGTGAATGAGTTAAATTATGATTGCACTGGTGGATGTCCACATTTCTCATGGAGGTCAACCCTCCCATGCCTCACAGAGTCTTCGCTCTCAAATTCCTTCGTCCAACCTTTCCATGAGGTGGATGTCAGCCATGCTGCCCCACAGGGTCCTTGCCCGTAATTTAGTTGCTTTGCCGACTAATCCGTGCTTCAAATGATACCCAAATATACTTAACCAAGAAAACTCGCCTCTACTATTTTATCTAATCTAAAACTGAATCAAGCTGCTAGTTCCACCTTCTTTGATACTCGCATATGAGGAATATCCTTTAACATCTTTTCTTCATTAAATTCAAATTGCTTTTTACCCATGCTAAAGAAAATACGGATCAGTTTATTACATAAAGCAATAAGGGACTGCATCTTCTTTAATGGATTATCTGGACGTTGAGTATAGTAGGCATGTAATGCCTTAAATGCTGAATTTTTGGCGACCAGAATCATACAAACCCTGAACAACAGGGCTCGCAGCTTTTTCCGTCCCCTCTTTGTGATGGTTGTTTTCCCCTTATGCTTACCAGAGGTATTTTCTTTTAAGCTTAAGCCGGCCAGCTTAATAATTTGTCTGGGATGAGTATATTCCTTAAGGTCACCAACTTCTGCAAAGAAGCCGGCAATAGTGTCTCTACCAACACCTTTTATCGCTAACATTTGTGGTACACCTGGTATTTCATCAAGTAAACAATCTATTTTTGTATCCAATTCTTCGAATTTTAAGTGGATTAATTCATATTTAGCCAGAAGCTTTTTCAGCTCTAGTTTTGCCATTTCGGAGCCTTGTCGAAGTCCGATGGACTTACTGGCTGCTTGCTTTAACTTACGAATTTTGCTTAGACCTACACTTCGGGTCACGGTTTTTCTTAAGTGGGCTAACAGTTCTTGTTCAGTGAAATTTACTATTTCATGTGGTAAAGCATAGAGCTTTAAGAATTGTAATGCTGCTTTTCCCTCCCACTTCTTAAATACCGTTAGAAATTCTGGAAAGTACCGATCAATCCAGTTATGGACCTGGCCTTGGACCGTCTGAAGATCCTCTGTTAAAAGATCACGAATTTTCTTCGCCACTCGTAGTTCGGCATAAACTCCTTGTGGTATCGTAGGTTCGGCGTATCTTCCGTCTTTGACCAACTGTGCAATGACTTTAGCATCTTTCACATCATTTTTAGTAGGAGAATTATCATCAAGCTCCTTGCTTTTCTTGACGTGCAAAGGGTTTACAGCTACAAACTTAATTTCATTTTCTTTTAACATATGAGCTAGGTTGAACCAATAATGCCCTGTCGGTTCCATCCCAACTATCACATTCTCCATACATTGTTCTTTCTTGATTTCCATAATCCAATTAAGAAAATGCTCGAATCCCTCTTTTGTATTCTCAAAATAACAAGGTGATCCAAACTCCATTCCTCTAAAGTCTTGAGCACGTGCCAGATGCTTGAATTTAGCAATATCCACCCCTACAATAAGGGTTTGAGAGGTAATTTGAGCAATTTTCTTATTTTGGTTATAATTCATTTTAAAGCCTCCTGGTATTTGAGTTTTGTCCTTTTCTTCGCCGAGCTTCAGGACTCTCTCATTCTACCAAGAGGTTATTTTTTTGTTCAAACTTCAATTTCACTGATTACAGGAATGCTGCCCCGATAGTTGCATAAAGAAAAAGCTACCTCAAAGACAGCTCTGATCTTTAGCTAATGCACCCGTTATTAAGGATTATTGTAGAGTTGACACAAACTGTGCAGTGGAAAGGAAGTGTAAAAATAATAAAAAAAGGAAGTAGTGTAGCCCACTACTCCCTCATTTCTAAGTAAATTATTAGAACTGTTTTCCGCCTAATTGTTGTTCAGCCATTTGGACTAATCGTTTAGTGATTTCTCCACCTACAGAACCATTAGCTCTTGATGTTGTGTCAGCACCAAGTTGTACGCCGAATTCAGATGCGATTTCATTCTTCATTTGTTGTAAAGCTTGCTCAGCACCATTAACTATTAATTGATTACTGTTGTTACGTGCCATCGTTTTCACCTCCTAATATTTATTGATATTAGGATTTGTTTAGATCAGTAATTTATGTAAAAAGAAATAAAATTATTGTTATCAAGAAAAAAATGTCTCAGTGGTATAAAAACTTTTGTAATTGAAATGAAGCAATGAGCAAGGATCGCTGGTGGAAGTGCAATTGGTGACTAAGATCCTTGCTCGTAATATTATATTGCCCTTAAAAGGTTTATGCTACACATCAGACACATACTGTGACGTTAGGAATTCCCCTACTATAGTTGTTATAAAAGAGACAACTATAGTAGGGGAATAAGTTTACGGATTGTTTTTACTTTTAGATAACAAGTAAATAAAGATAGCTGTAAAAATTATTACTAATAAAATAGGGAAGAACGCTGTATTGATGAAATGATTATAAATCCATGTATCATGCATTAAAGCAACCTCAGTTTATGTTTTTTCGCTCCATCTGAACAACAAACTGCATAACCAGTTAAAATAACGAAATAGTACATTTACGCCCTTAAAAAAATGAGAATATGGAGGGTTTATTTTAGCATGGCTTTTTTACTAAAGGTGTTTTTATACAAAAAGGAGCTGCTGATCAGCTCCTGGTCAATGAAGTAAAGCACCCGTTAGTTAGAGAATCTCTATCACTTCATATATTTGTAATAAAGATTTACTAAGGAAAAGTAAACTAAAGCAGAACCAAAAATAAAGAATAAGAACTCCTTTACCTATTTCGCTTCCATATTTAAATCTTCATTGTAAAAAAGTTGCATGTTTTCGTTTATAGAAATAGGAGTCGTAAAAATTGATAATATTAATGCAAGAACAGCGAAAACCCCATATATATTTAGCACTTTTCTTAAAGTAATTTCCCTTTTTGAAACCAAACTCCTCCCCCCCATTTTTCATAATGATTAAATAACTATACGAATAGACACAAGTGAAAGTTTCTTAACAACTGGAAGTTAATGAACTAAACTAAACTGTCTCTTCATATTAGCTCAACCAACAGGACTTCAACCCACCTGGAACAGTCCCCCTTTAGCTTAGAAGGATAAAATAATGTTGACGTTGAATATACATTAAATAATCAATTACTGTTTTAAATCAACAAAATTAGAGGAGTTTTTCTAATGAATAATATTTTTGAGGTCTTGTATACAGAAGAAATTTTAAAACGTATCGACAACTTAAGCGCAAATTCAAAACCATTATGGGGAAAAATGGATGTCGCACAAATGTTAGCTCATTGCTCATCCTTCCAAGACATTGCTATGGGCTATTCTATGCCTCCAAGAGGTTGGTTAGGGCTATTAGTAGGTCGGTTTGCAAAAACCATGTTTTATAATGACAAGCCCCTACCACATAATATGTCTACTATTCCAACCATTTTAATAACCGATAAAAAAGATTTTGAAATAGAAAGAGAAAGATTGAAAGAAAAAATTACAACCTTCCAAAAGAATGGACCAGAGGCTTGTACAAGTCACCCACATCCTTTTTTCGGAAAACTTTCTTCCGAGCAATGGGGACATGGAATTTATAAGCATCTTGACCATCATTTAAAACAGTTTGGGGTTTAGTTACGGGAATTTAATTATGGACGTATATCCTTAGATCAACGATCCGGTAAAATTGGATTGGATAATAAGGTTTGAGCTTCAACCATTAATAAATTGACTGGTTTTCTTATTGAACTAACCTGCCCCCGTTAGTTGATTATCTAGTTCCCTTAAGACTCCCTTCTAATGAAAAACGTCAACAAACTCTCCCAAAGGAGAATCAAATACTGTTCTTTTTTGTACTATAAATTCAATGGGTTCCCCTTTATTACTTTCCTTGCTGGGATTGGATGGAATTTTTCCTTCATACCAACTGTGCTTTCCATCAAAAGTTTTTTTAATCTCTTCGTCCCCCTTAAAGTAAATTTCAAAACCTCTTAAGGGTTTATTATTGTCAATTTCAAAGTAGTCCAACAACTCTTTTTCGCTGGGTTCAGAAGATAACTTCATATAAGCAACCGCAGTAGGTTGACCTCCACTCCCCCAAGGTCCACCACCATATGAAACTCCATAGTCGAACCCTTTTTCAATAATCTTTGTCTTGGTTGGAAGTGTGTAGGAGTAAAACTCATTTGCAAATTCCTCAACCGTTTGTTTATCTTCACTTAGTAAGTCATAAAAAAAGAATCCTACTATCGAAAAAACTAATGCACCAATCCACCATCTATATCTTTTTAACATTAAACCACTCCAATCTATCCATCCTAACTTGCTATCTCCTATACAGAGTGTAGCAAATAATCGTCAATCATTCTTTAGAGACAATTATTCTCTTTTTTAACTAACCTGCCCCGTTAGTTCTTTAAGAATTAAACAAATTTATTATTTTTTAAATGACTTTATTGTAAATAAAACAACTTTATTATATCTGCACATCAATCTGATCAAACAAATATAAGTAGAATACTTACCAGAGCTATTTGTGTAGCTTTGTAAAATATAATAAAGTTTGATTAAAATCATTTCTTATCTATCCTATAAAATAAACAAAAAAAAGAGGCCTCCATTAAGTTCAATAACTTAATGAAAGACCTCTCTTCTTATCTTTCCAGGTTTTATCGGTCACTTTTTCGGACACTTATGAATTAAATCAAGCTTATAAACCCATTCATATCAGGATTTATAACACTTAATTACATCATGCCGCCCATAGATTGTGGAGTTTTACATGAGAACATCATACAATCTAACCTTAATTAAAGCATACAACAAAACATTCGTTCCCCACTAAAATATTCACTCAACAATATAAAATAATATCGTTTTCGGCACCCATTCGGCACCTTTTTGGTGCCCAGGTTTTTTTTCTAATAAACGGATCGTTAGCAAGTAGCTATTGAGTTATTCCACAAACGCGCCCGATTGTTTAATAAAGCCTGGGTGATTATTTGTTTAATTTATAACCATCATATACAGCTTCCCAATTAAGAGGTTTAGCCATTCTATTTTCAATTTGTCCTAATGGCTTAAAACCATATTGATTATAAAGAGAATGAGCATCCTTTGTAGCAAGTTGGAAACTTGTTCCTTTTAATTTAGGATGTTCTATGACTACACACATTAACCATTTGCTAAGTCCACGTCCTCTACACCTTTGCTTCTTTTCGAACTAAGTGATCCGCTGGCAAAAGTTGTTCTAAAGCTATCATTTCTATTTGATCACCATTCATCTGTTTAGTTTTGATTAACATTTCATCCACCCCATTTACACCTCTGTAACTAAATTATACAAAAAAAGACTGTCAGAAAATCCGAATTTTTTGAATTTGTCGACAGTCAGAGAAGCATGGTATCTCACGCTTTTTTTAAGAGCTTTCCTATTTATTACGTATTAATTGTCTAATAAGTAATAACAAACAGATTCCTTATTAAGTTCTCATTGATAACTAATAAAGACACCTTCCTACGAGAAAGCGCCCGTTTGTTAAAAAACAAATAACATTAAAAGAACTCATATAGGGGTCCTACAACATGCCCATCAACCTAACGGAGTAGGTTAACCCCAAAACGATAAAAATGAGCTTTATTACTATCCTTTTAAATATAGTACACCTGTACGATCCTCACTGCTGTATACATCGTTATACTCAGAAGGCTTAATGCTACCTAATCCATCTATATGTGCATTATGGAATTTTTGATATTTGAAAGGGGGAAAAAGGTATGACTAACTTAGTGTTCAAACAATTTGGGATGACAAGAGGTTATTTTATTAAAAATGTAGAATCAGTTTCGAAGGAAATAGCAAATGTACAGCTAGATGGTTTTAACAACACGATTCAATGGCATATCGGCCATGTATTAACGGTTACTGAACAGTTTATGTTCGGCTTCCCCCACAAAACGACCCATCTTCCGGCAAACTATATCAAATTATTTGGGAACGGCACAAAGCCGGCTGATTGGAAAGACGATGTACCTACCGTAGATGAGCTTGTTATACAGTTGAAAGATCAGTTAGTTCGTCCTCAACAAATTCCTGCTGAACGATTAAATGAAACGCTGGAAAAACCATTTATGGGACTTAAAACCTTTGGAGAATTAGCCGGTATGCCGTTACTGCACAAAGCAAACCATTTGGGACGAATTCAAGCGATGAAGCGCGTCATTCATTGAACATATAGGAGTAAAGAATTAATATTGAGGACTTTCGGGAATGAGCAAATTGATTAATGACAATAAAGATGTTTATTTTCAAAAGCATGATTGCCGCATTCTTCGGATGAAAAATGCGGCCTTTTCCAAAAAATGAAGGTTTCATTGAACGGAAATTGGAGATCAATGAGGAAGACCTACAGGAGATTACAGGCCTGCCGCCTATGTACACAGCAATGTGGACAGTAATGAAGTACTTTATTATGTGGACGGTGACTTTATGAGTCGCCACGGTATTGAAGAGGGATCGATTACCCTTCATCCAAGCGGTCTACCACATCCAGGAAAAATTGAAGCAAGTATAGGAAAAAAAAACACGGGAACTTGCTGTTATGGTCGATACATTCAGACCGCTGTATTCATGAAAAAGGCACATGAGTTAGTATGAGCAGCTGGCTATCAAAATAAATTCAATAATAGTTTAATTACTGTAACAATAATTAAACTACAAAACAAAAAGTCTTAATCCCTATAATTGAAGGAATTAAGACTTTTATTTCATTATATACATAAGCAATAGTTTCTTAGAAAATTTCTGATAGCTCTTCATTCCCCTGATCAATATATAATTCTTTGACCTTAACCTGTGACGGCAGCAGCGGATGATTGCGTATGATGTTGACAGTTTTTTGTACGCTATCCGTTAAAGTTTTGTCTCCATGTAGCCATACACTTACCGTACCCTCAGGAAATTCCGGCATGCAATTTTCAAAAAGATAATCTAATGTTTGAATCTTGTCCTGTAATTCTTTGTTTTTATATATTTTGTTCATTATATCCCCAGTATTCTTTTGATAATCATTAGTGGAAACCACAACAATTTCTTCAACATTATCCTGATACACAGCAATAATGATGTCCCTCATTAAATCGTCGAAGGGGTATGAAACGACTGGCTGATATGTTTGTAAAATGATCATGTTTTCTGGATTGACATTGGTTTCTTCTTTAATGAATCGTTCTAATTTCTGCTCCATTCCAATCACAAATAGTACTTTTTTCTTTTCATCTCTAGACATCAAATTCACCCCATAAATGTTTTGAATTTTGTTCCAAATAAGTTTCCCGACTCTTTCTTATATGAAAAATGCGCGAGTCCGAACATATCCTTTGTTTTTAACATAATTTGCTTTGCAGGTCACTGGAAAGCTTAAAGACCATTACTCGTTCTCCAGTTTGTGTACTAAGATCGGTGTGAAAACTTACTACTTCTTCCCCTGTTATCGTTAAGATAATTTCCTTTAAATCACCCAGACCGGATTCCACTAAACTATTGCGATGTTCTTTTACTGATAACAATCCTTCTTTATCCAGACATACTGTATATTCAGCAGCAGTTAATATTCCGCTCAGTATCACAATCACCATATTCCGTATGATATCTGATTTAACAGATACAGAACCTCTTCCAAGATAATTTTTCTCCCAATGTGTTAAAGCTTTGCTAATCTCAGCTTCAATCGTTCCTTTTGATTTATCCATACCGAATCCTTTTCCTTTATTCAAAGTTACATTCATAGATAAACTTCCTATAATATTCTAAAAATAATCTTTACTGCCCATTGTGATGACTTTCTTTCTGAAAGCTACGTACCATTGCTATAAAACCAGAAAGAAAGCAGCCTTTACACAAGTATATATAAATCTGGGAAAGAGGTTAAGACCAACTCTCCCAGTGTCCTTCCGGATCAATGGACGCAAGCCGAATCCATCCGTTTTTCACTTTTTGCTGAAAGGCATGATCGTGGTTCAGTATCCGTTTCACATACTCCCTCGGTGCTTGGATGACCACCAGTAAACGCAGTGGCTCATGATATGCCTCTTCATCCGATTTCATTACAGACTGCCAGGGAAGTCCAGTTAATAAGTCACTGGCGTTCCCCTGCATGACTCCGAGACCGGCTGTGACGGTTTGGGTTGTTTTATTCCCACTACCATAATAATGAGGTGCCACAGTAGATGCATAATATTGCAGGTTAATCCATTGAGCTACCGTTGCCGGTCCTGAAATAATATTGGCCAGGATAGCACCGTTTTTATCCTTCTTCCATTTATAATTATTGAGGAAAACTCTTCCGCCCAGATTGCAGCCTTGTGTCAGCCGGCGTTCCCCAATGATAAATGCGGCGTTACGCGCCAAGCCCCATTCCGGACGCACCTCACTCCAATCTTCTGAAAGACGCTGCGCCTCAGTCGTCGGATTCTTGAAATTATTTCCAATATTTGGCAAGTGTACAACCCGCTCGGCAGTGGCTTTCTCACGGACCTTTGGCAACGCGGCTTGAACACGAAGAAATGTTTCTTTAGCTTCTTCTGACAGTTCTGGAACATAAATCCAGCGCAATTCATCAAGTGTGGTAATATGCTCGGCAGCTGCAAAAACGGTATCTTTCGGAATCATAATTCCCTCTTTTTCAAGGCTCTTCCTTACGTTTGGAAGATTACATAAGGCTGCCAGCACCCGCGCGTTGAATCCACTTGATGCCCCTCCGCAAGCGCCACAGTCGAGTGCGGAACTATATGGATTGTTCGTGCTATGACTTCCATGTCCGCAAATAACCACTAGTGGTGCAAAGTGATCGGTCAGCCCCATCATTTTTAGAGCTTGACGTACATAGTGTACTTTTTCTTTCACCGAAAAGCCAATTGGCAAACCTGTTTCCAATGTATCCGTATGGTCAAGCGAGAGTTCCGTGGATGGTTTATGCAGCCATGTTTCGAACAGTTTGCTTAATGTCCGCCCTGCACTTCGCGGAACAAAGCTGCGAGCCAGCGTTTGTAGACTTAGCCAGGGACCGCTAATCTCCGGTAGCACTAGACTGGAAACCAGATTATGTTTCATTGTTTTAAACGTATCACCTAGTGAGCTGGCCGCTTGATGCCTTTGTTGATAGGATTCAGAATCCTGTGAAAACTCTTTTATGCTGTATTGCGGTTTAAACATTACCGGCAAAGAGTTATGCGTGTGATTACTGCCAAGCTCGCAGGTTTCAATCGGTAATCCGAAAAAGCCTGCTGTTCCAAAAGTCTCAAAATCACCTGCTGTTTCAAGCTTTCGGCGAAAAAGCTCTGATCGCACATCAATACAAAATACAAATTGGGCGAGTGCAGGTTTTACGTTTTCAGCAGCTCCAGCAGGCTGTTGGCGTGTAATCATTTTCTTTAATTGGTCTTCATATGTTTTTTCCCAGGCTTCAAGCCAAAGCTGATTGCGTAGAATCTTATCAAAACGATAAGCAAGAGTCAAACGTGCCTTTATTTCTGTAGAAGATAATTGTGACCAAGCATCAATTGGCAGGTTTCCCCATTCGGCCCAAACTGCAATCAATGGTTCTAAATGAACTTTTTCTTTCCTTTTTTCAGGTAAGGGAAGAGAGGGTTTAACTAAGGCCCATTCCAGACAAATTCGAACAGCTAAATAATCAAAAAGCAGTGAACTTTCTTCAATTGATTGCTGTGAGCGCCAAAGCATCATACCACCCCAGCCTGGTAAAGCAAGGAAATGTGCCTTAAAATAGTCTTGAATTTCTGAAAAAGGAATTTCGAGTTCGAGCAAAACTTCCATTAAGGCAGCATCAGCTTCTTCCGGCAGCTCACTTAGTTGTTTACGTATCTTACGGCTAAGTGCCGGATCATGCCTGACTAGTTTCCGCCACGCATGATAAAAACCTTCTTCTCGATTGGGCATAGACCAGACAGCCTGGGACTCATTCAAAAACAATTTACACCACTTGATCATATGGCGGTTAAGTTCGTGAGCTGCATTCACCCTTCCCAGCTGTTCCAAGCGCTGGCTATAAGTTTTAACCGAGTGTTTTTCAATCATTTGCGATGCAAAACGGTTAAGTTTTCTTGCAATACTTTTTATCTCAGGTGCTTCCAAAACGCTGGAAGATGGTTGAGTCTGTAAAAGTGCAGTCCGGCAGAATCGCTCTGCTGCCTCACGCGGCAGCTCCAAAGATTGTGAGTTTAACCACTGTTGAAGTCCTTTTTCTAATAAATCCTGATGAATCTGGCCTCGATTCCGTGCAGACAGAAATACGGAATCATTGGGGTAAATATCTACATCACAAGTATCCTTAAGCCACCGTGCTGTTTTTTCAAAGGGTTGTCCCTCTAAGCCTATCCAGGGGTTGCGTGCTGCAAACGTGGTAATTGGCCCAAGCGGTGCAATGACGCTGCTGGCGGATTTCACCAAGTCAATAAGATCAAAATCAATGATATCGGGCAGATTTCCCCAATGTAATGTTTTTGCTATTGTTGTATTCATCGTAAATGACCTCCTCCAAAGAATGATTTTGTCAAATACTTAGGATGACTTTCGACCAAATCATTTTGAGGCTCACCCAATCGTACAAGCCAAAGATAAATGACAGCATAGGCAGTTGATGAACGATGACGAGCCAGCCAAACACCTGCAGTACTTCCGGCCAATAGGATAATCAAGAGCAAAATGGCCGCCGGTGCCTGTGCTTGAATTCCTTTTGGGATTGAATCCTGTAACACATCATAAAAAATATCATGTACCAAACTGTATACAACTGCCGCTGCAGTAATCAGAGAAAATCCTGCAATACGCCCAACACGTCCGTACCCAAAAGCCACGAGCTTAGTCCAGGCCAAAGAAACCGACCATCCTAACGTAAGAGCGCTTATCAATTGATAACTCTCTCCAGGAGAAGACAGCCAAATAACTAGTGCGACCATGAGGCCTAAAATACCGCCAGTGATGGTCCATAATAATGACGCTGGCTGGTGCGTCCCAGAGTCAGGCACCGCGTCGTGATGAAGCGCAGAGCCTGACTGTAAGAAAAGGGTTGATTTGAATAGACCATGTAAAACAGCGTGGATAATGGCTGCCAAATATGCACCTAATGCACATTGGATTAACATGAACCCCATCTGAGCAATCGTAGACCCTACCAGCTGCCGTTTATAATCAACGTGAACCAACATAATTCCGGTCCCTATGATGACTGAAACACTGGACAATAGAAGCAAAACAAGTTGAGCTATATCTCCGGTAAAAAGCGGTGAGAACCGAGTCAGGATAATTCCGCCTGCATTCACTAATCCCGCATGCATTACCGCGGATACAGGAGTTGGAACCACTACTGAATCTAACAGCCAGCGTTGAAAAGGCCATTGTGCTGCTGGAATCACGACAGCCAGGATTAGCAGAAGATTAATACAAGTCCTTTCCCATGAATCAAGCTGTGCAAGACTACTTTTGGTGAGGATGAGCGATAACTCCCATTGCCCTGTGGCTTGGGTTACCCATATGACAGCTCCCATTAGGAAAAACCAGCCTAGTGCAAATAGACGGCCAGATTGCTTAGCTGCGTTTCTAGCCACACTCCACTCTTTTTTTAATCTTATAAGCAGTGTCAGTCCCAGGAGTGTAACCCCCCAGCAAACCAGCAACAGGCGAAGATCATTACTCAGCCAGGCACCTGAATCAACAGTAGTAGTAATAGTCAGTAGGGCAAAATATTTTCGATAGGCACGATCACCGAGTAAGTAACGAACAGAATAGCGCTGCACGATAAAACCAATGGTTAGAACAAACAATGCCAGCAGCCATGATAAAGAATCAAACCGCCAAGGGCCATAAATCATGGTCTCCTTGGTCGTTACAAGGGCCAGCAGGGCAGCAATCGGGGGCAACAATGTGATACCGACATGAAACCGCACAAAAGACAGCGGAACCCTTGGATATAACAGCAATAGCGCGCTGAACACCGATATTGCAAGCAATACGAAAAATATTTCTGGCAGAGAAATTAACATTCTACTTCCCCCTATCAATGGATGGAAGAAACCCACATTCCGAAAAGATGATTCTGACTATTTCCTTCATTACACCCATTCCTTTCTGTTTATTTTCAAAAACAAAAAACCGACAATTTTTAAGCATAATGGTCAAAACCATTAAACTTTGAAAATTGTCGGTTTACTTTTAACGGGCCCAATCAGGCCTTTTAATCGTCTACCTAATTATATAATCTTTCTTCCTTCCAATAAGGAAGTATATTTACAGTTTACCCTCATTATTATAGATTTACTTTTTCATCGTGCCAATAGATCGTTATTAACCTTATGCTAAAGTAATCTATTTATTTAGAGAATCAATTAAACAATTTATTTATGATGGTAATGTTACTATTTATCATACATTCTGTCAAGTTAAAATTTGCTCCAAACTTACTTATCGTGAATTTCAAGGAACGAGAACCTCATTTCCATCGCGCCCGATTGTTGAAGATCGTTCTTAAGCTGATCTTCATCAGCTTTATTGAAGAAAAGCCCCCGTTTCTGGAACAAGGTGAAATTAAAAAAATTCATATAGTCCTTCATCAAAATATTGAAACTCATTCTTAGATACTCTATAACGTGTATAGCCTTCATAAAAAGACTTTCTGTACTCATCATTATTTATAAAACTTCTAATTGCTAAGGATTCATCATACCGAGGGTCACCAACTGTCATTCCTGATACATCAATAAATATTCTCACTTCTCCATCTATCACAAGAACATTGTCAGTTGTACAATCTCCATGAATTATTGTTTGTTTTACTGGTAATGGTTTATTTGACTTTAATTTCTCAAGAAGTTGTTGACTACCTTCTGTTTGTCCATGTTTTACATAACTTTCAGCCTTCACCAACTGCTTATCTAACCAATCAATTTTTTGACTCAGTAAATCAATTGTATCAGTCTCGTGAAGCTGATGAAGAAAGTGTCCAAAACTTCTAATTAACGCTTTCTTGTCCTCAATATTCTTCGCTTGTTTTAAAGCAGATGTTAAAGTGATTCCGTTCTCAAACGACATTATTAAATGACTACTATCGTTATCCTCGATATAACCATAATAACTGGGAACTCGAATCAACTTTTTGTTATTCAACTTTTTTAACACCATTGCCTCTGCTTTTAACCATTCACGATATTTTTCTTTAAATGAACTTTTAATTAGGTACGAACCATCCTCCGTATTGATTTGACGTACATCAGAGGTACAACCTTGTTCAGCCAGTAAGTTAACTTTATTTATTTCACCTATTATCCTCTCAATATTTTCACGTAATTGTGTGTTCATTTCTACACCGTACTTTCTCAATTCAGTAATTAAACAAACTGTGTAATGATACTAAAGTTATTTAATAAACTAGTTGTACTATGTTAAATTGGATCTCTTGAAGAATAATAAAGTTGTTTAATTCGAGAGCCAAATAATGAAAATTAGCTGTTTCTGGCATTTAATCAATGTATATTATGGCGGTATAATATTGTACTTAAACTAATGGTGCTTGAGTTAAAGAAGAGTTTGCGGCGGCAGGCTCTTTTTTTCTTATTGAAGTAACGGAGCAGGTTAGCTTAATAAGGAAATCGTAAAATATAGAAATAAAACTAGGCTGCTGATACAATAAAGGTTAAAATGAATATGAACCTGTGATTTTGTCTCACATTTTCTTTTTTTCATAAAGAGGATAATTGAATTTTAAGGGGACATAGAAATTATGGGATCTGACGGTACTGAAGTAAAAAGGTTAACAAAAAAAGACACCAAATTTGAGTGCCTTCGATATTCAAGTTAATATAGTTTCTTCAAATGAAATTTTTCCAATATCTTTCCCATCTTTATCTTTCAATAGGTATCCATAAAGTCTGTGAACTTCCCAATACATCATTTCTAAATCCTCGGCAATGATTACCACTTGATGAATTTCACCATTACCTTCAACAGTCACTAGGTACCTTTTTCTTTTTTTACACTTTTCTAGCCTGATTCATTATTCCATGAAAAGTAAACGAAGAACCACACGAGATATCCCGCCATACCTTTACAGCTGTCCAGTTTACTTTTCAAAGAACAATGATTTACAAAGTTAAAAACGTATTGTGTGTGAGAATGCGTTAATACTTCACTTTTTATTGTAATCATAAGCGATAAAGCTATTCACCCAACGGGTGTGGTTTGTTTAGGATATGGAGTTGCTGTGGCAGCTCCCTTTCTTATGGAATTAAAAGGCAAGTTAGTGAAATAAGAAAGAATAAAATGTAGTTGTATTCGAAAAATAAATAACTATACCTTCCGCATATTGTCAATCCAGTATGTTATACTGTAAACAAACCTTTGAAGCTTTAAATCTTTTTACATTACCTTTACCATCTCCCTACTCGAACGTTGAGTAGGGTTTTTTATTGAATATTATACAGAGAGCATAAAAAAAACAGGCTCTATGTAAAGAGCCCGTTTGTATAATCGATTTAAGATTAAGCAGCTTTTTGAACGTTAGCAGCTTGAGCTCCACGAGCACCTTGCTCAACGTCAAACGTAACATTTTGACCTTCGTCTAAAGATTTGAAGCCTTCACTTTGGATTGCAGAGAAGTGTACGAATACATCGTCTCCATTTTCACGTTCGATAAAGCCAAAACCTTTTTCTGCATTAAACCATTTAACTGTACCTTTTTCCATTTTTGTTGCCTCCTAGTGCGTTACCACACATTGTGTTACTATCCTTGCCCAAAGTGAGTATTAAGACGAAAAGTCGATATTCATACTATCCTTTACACCGAACAAAAATAATTCTTCTTTATCATAGCAGGAAACGAAAAAAATTGCAAATCATTGGAATTTTTAGTGAAAATTCGCAAAGAAAAAGAAGAGCAATATGAATTTTAAAACAAGAAAACATGACTCTTTGGGAAGTCGATGCTTGCGCAACAAGCAGAAAAAGGATTAATCTCCCATAAGTGCTAACCCTAAACGGTGCGACATTCGTCGGAACACCTTGGTCGTTGGAGCCAGACTAACGGATAGGCTCTATGGCCCATAGTTCAAAGACCTTCTTCACCAGCATTATTAAAACAGTATAGACTGCCTAACCCACTTTCATTCTCTGTGGTGCAGCGCTGAGTTTGCACTGCATGGGTGGCTAACGGGTGCAAGAGTTTAAGATCTAGCTGCCATGATGGAAGCTTTTTTTATTCGAACTAAAGGGGTAGCATTCCGTCTTATATGCCCACCTTTCATTAGAAACCTAGATTAAAACTCTATAGTTTACTATTTTTTACTACATTAACTAATTCTACCTACGTTTTAGTTTAACATAAATCAACCTTTCCTTTACTCAACAATCTGGCCCTTTAATGGAATAGTGAAAAAGGATGATTCACAAAAGTTATTCAACCTTTTGGAAACATCCTCGATTTTTGCATTATTTATATGTTATTTAAGGTAACTCATATACCCTCACGAAATATAAGGGATTAAAAATCACTTTATAACATCAGGTTAATTAAATCATGTTGCCCATTCTGCCTGCACCTGCAGGTTCTGGTTTGTTAGCAACAACTGCTTCTGTTGTTAAAAACAGAGCAGCAACAGAGGCTGCGTTTTGAGAGCAGAGCGTGATACTTTTGTTCGTCAATCACGTTTCATTACTTTCTTAATCAATTAAATCGTAATTTTATGGATGCTTAATGATTTCTTGGTATCGAATCCTTTTTTCTTACTAAATATATTTTATAGCTAAGTACCCTTGTCCTTACTCTTTCCCCTTCTATATTTTTAAGGTCATATATATCAAAATCAGATATTAAAACCTCATTTTTTTCAGTCAGGAAGACATTGTATTTAAAAAACAAAAATAGTGGATTTAAATAGACTAAACTATTTTTCACATATATAAACCCTAATAATGAAAATAAACCTAAATTAACTAAAAGGCTGTTAGCTTTTGTTATATCTATTGACAAAATAGGTACTAAGTATGTTACAATATAACTTAATAAATTATCTTCGGTATTATATATACCTACAAATTGATGCTTTTCATTTAAGCTTATTCTCAAAATAATGAAAAGTGATACAAATGAAAGAACAATTAAGATAGTTAATACATAACTAAAAATGGATGGAAGAAAATTATTAAACAAAAAAATATCTTTAAGTTTCTTCCAGCTAGTAAAATATTTATAGTTATCAACGATGAGTAAAACGTATAGAGGAAAAAAGGATGATACATATAAACCTATACGGAATAGGACTGTAATCATTGATATTCACGCTTCCTTCTCCTTAAACTCCTTCATCAAATCCATCACGGTTATTAATCCATGTTCTATAAAATGAATCTCCCATAAGCCTGGTTATATCTAACATCTGTGATTTATCCTCATATACCAATCTTGTATTTTCGTCTTCTAACTCTATATTCAAACCAAAAATATCAATAACTTGGATAACATTTTCAAAGTTCTCAAATACTTGGTGCATTCTATTCTCTTCATTGCCAATTTAGTTAACGCTCTTGTTACCCTTCCGTCTGACAAACAGTCTTCTCGAAATTGTTCGAAATTTGTAATACGGTTTGTTCTACTCACAAGGTCAAGTGTCTGATTAGCCTTTTCATGATATTGATCTTGGATAGAGAAGATTCTTTCTAGGGAAATGTGATTTAAAATTAACATCTCTTCACCAAAAATAACAATGTCCACATTTGGATCTATACCGAGCAATGTGTCATCTAACTTTTGAAAATCTCCATTAGTGAATTTACCAAAAAAACCACCTTTTAATCTGTTAAACTTTGTTACTCTTCTAAAAAAAAGGATATCGCCTTCATCAGTTATTATTTTCAAACAATAAAAAGTTAACTTCCCTACTTCTTCAGGTGGAACTTCTTGACGATTTACAAAGTCCTCATTAAGGCTTTCTAGTATATCATTAAAGCTAGTCACTTCATTGGGAGTATACGTTTCAATGCACCCTTTGATTGTGCCGATCGGACTAAATGGACGTTGTTCAACTTCCTGTATTCTTTCTACTGCAGATTTAACAATATCCTTTATTTCTATTTGTAAATCCGGATGAATTGTTGGTGAATAAGAATGATATCTACGGTTAGGTCTTTTACGTGTAAAATACAACCTCATATCTAAATCCTGATCATTTAATCCGTTAAGGATGTTTACTAAATTCACTATATCCATTTATCACCAGCTCCTTTTACCGCACAATTCGACAAAAGGGACTATTTTCCTGCAAACTAAACACAAGACAAATTTAGAACGTTTACTTGTTGCGAACTTGTATGGCTCCATGCAGGTTTTCAAGAAACATAAAAACGCCTACCCGATGGATAGACGCCTCAACATAAGAGGGAATAAGCAGTAAACCCTTCCTTGAATAGTTACGGAATTTCACTAGACATCTCAATCTGGGTCAACGAACTTACCCCTCTTTAATAATTAGTTATTTAGCAATGTTTATTCATCTAAGTCTTTATTTTTAAGTAACGGCGTAAAGGATTCCGTGGTATGGGTGTGGTAAATAAATACAGAAGGATTTTTATTTGAAGCAGTTATGCTTTCCTCATTGTTTTTAGAAATGGCATAAATTCCTTTATGATAAGACTTTAAAATGTACTGATTTTCTCCAAAAAGGGAAATCCAAGCAATTATTGTAACTGAAGCAATAACGCTACTCCTTGGTTAATCTTGGGGGCTGCCCAATATAAGTACCTCATGGCGTCAGTCCTAGTATAAAAATCCCCCAAAGATTGGCTAAAACCCGCTCACTAAGCATATTAAGGTCTTAGAACGTGCCCAAATCCCATAAAAAAATTTTATATAGTTATTTTGTTATCGACGATAATTTTTGCTCAACCCATTTACTGATACTAATCCCTTCTTGTTCAGCTAAATCTGAAATTGCTTCTAACAATTCGATAGGTAATTCAAAACTAGTTTTTTTATTTGGACTACGTAATATCAAAGTATCATCTTCATGGTGCATTTCTCCATTGGTTAAATACGGTAAAATATCAGCAATACCGAACACCTCGGATATTAACGGCTTTTCCCCGGCTCTGACGTAGAATAAGACAGTGTCATTTTGTTCTCTAACTCGAATGTTTTCCACTCCCCATATTTCATATAAATAGTCAATGAAGGGATAAAATACAACTTCGTTTTTTGGTACCTGAAGCTCAACATAGCCTTTATAATCCAAAGTAGGTTGGTGGATCGAGTATGATGGCTTTAAAGTATAAGTTTTCATTCCTTCTTCATACGTCAACCACTTTTGGATATTGGGTAGATAGAAACCAAATACATTTTCTTCATTACGAACCACACGTGCCTCTAGTATTTTAGACGAATGAAATCTTTGATACAAAGCAATGTCATTTTTTGAATCATAATATTCATATTTTTTTGGTCGCTGAGTTTCTGATGGTTTGAGTGATTTTTCTGCTTCCTGATAGGCTGTTTCCGAAATTACATACGTGATTCTTTCATCACCATAAGGGACAGCCTTAGCTTTTATCGAACCATCTTGTATATACTTATATATACTTTGTACAGATAATCCCAATTTCTTTGCAACCTCATTGGGACTCATGCCAGTAGGTAAAGATTGCTTTTCATAAACTAATCGATCCACTTCTGCTTTTTCATAACGGGCCTCTTTATGTAATCGATGTGGGTCCAGAATTTTCATGATTTTCTTCTGCTTTCCATAATGGTAGACCGTTGCCTTGGATACGCCTAATAAGTCTGCTACTTCTTTTTGGGTATACCATTCCACTTTATTCGCCTCCCACCCTTCTGGAGTATCCGTTCCTGTTATGGGAACATCCCACTGGTTGCCATTCGTCAATTCCTCATGATACAAGACCGCTTCCGCCTGGCCCAATTTCACCCGATATTGGAGACGGGGGTGTTCGATCACTTCCAAAATCACGCCTTCTTTTTTTTCAAATTGTTTAAAGTAGTAAAAACTCTCTGGGTCTTCTTCTTCCGTACAAGTTTGGAGAACATATACCGTTTCCCCCACTTCATAAGAGGCTGTCTGCATTTTTTTTACATGGTTTAGTTTTTTCATGATTTGTCTCTTCACCCTTTTTATTTTATTGCTATATGTATATATATCTCAGGATTAACTATTCATTTATATATCTATTATAATATATAGCATTGACTTAAATAAGTATAATTCTAATTTCCTTTTATATTATCATTATATATTTAATATTTGAATCCTATAATATTATTATAATTTTAAAATCTAATTATATACTAATTATGGTTGACCTAAATAAATGGAGGATTTATTTAGGTTTTTTATAATTAATTACCTCTTGTCATTTGTTATAATGTAAGTAGGATTCATTAAAGGGTATGTATTAAATATAGACGTTATCTTATCAATAGTTGATTTATAAAAGTGAGGGATACAGGTATGCATGAACTGATGGGAAAAACGAAAGAGCTTCAGAGCCGTGCATGGAAAAAGAACCTTTCAGACATTTCGATCCATACGCTACAAGAACGACTAGATACGACAGAAAAGAATGGGCAAGAACCGTTTTCCGATTTTAGCGATCTAGACATGATACAGTGGTTTCTTCATAGGCGAGAACATTTAAAACGGCAACATGAAAAGTCTGCCCGCACCACCCAAGCCTATGAGCGTGAACTTCTTCAATTTATTGAGCAATTACTCATCTATTCGGTCGAAATCAATATAGACTTGGAAAAAGTGGTGGAGGGTTCACTCTTTAAATCTCTCTCTACCCGGCACATTCGAAGATATCAGGAATGGTTATCGGAAAAAAGCCCCTATGTCTTAACAAAAGGAGCGTATTCCGTTGCCGCCTTATCCAGAAAGACAACCATCATTAAAAGTTTTTTGAAATTCCTGTTCAAATCAGGCTATATCAAGGAACCCATTCATGAAGGTTTCTTTAAGGTCAATATTCGTAAAGATGATCGGCCGAACCGTGATTTGGGACCAAAGGAAGTCATTCAGCTGCTTGATTACTTCAGGGAAATCAACCACCCCATCGTTTTTTCGATTATTCATATCCTAACGATGACAGGCATGCGTAATGAAGAGTTTACAAGACTCCGAGTCAAGGATCTTCAATATGATTCCATTACTAGCACGTATTTTTTAGAGGTCCTAGGTAAAGGGAATAAAAGAAGGCAAATCCCATTGAAAGAAAAAGGAATGATTAGCATTCGACTGTTCCGTTCAGCTAGAGGAATAGACGATTTAGAGACAGCAGAAGGAGGCGAACCGCTCTTTACGACCAATACCGGCCGTGCCTACTCTCCCTCATATTTGTCTCAATACATCACAAAAGCCATTAAAGAGAGTGGATTGCCCTTTTTGAAGTTTCGTTCTGCTTCCATTGGTCCTCATACCTTTAGGCATGCTTTTGCTATCATTTCTCACTTAAATGGAGTGGACGTCTATCAGATTATGAAGAGTCTGGGCCACGAGCAGCTCTCCACTACAGAAATTTATTTGGAGAAGGTTTTTGAAAAAGAACGCCATGCGATTCATTTGTGGAAATCAGATGTGTTTGGGGAGTATATATAATAGAAGAAAGTCGTCGTATTCAGAGGAGTTTTTGCTGAATTTTAAACTCTCCTTGAGTGGCGCGCTCTTAAAAAATCTGTTTCGAAAATGGTTAAATATTGAAGATGTGAAAAAAGGTCGAGATTTAATAAAAGATACTTCCATACCTTGCAAGTAGTATATTCAGACGTATGATTAAAAGGGGAGAACAAGACATCTGGATGACTTGTTCCCCCCTCTTTTTGAATAATCATATTCCTAAGCCTAACGTGAATACATATCTCCATCTTTAGTTTTTCTAATGATATAAGACCAACCTTCGGTAGACCAAATTAACGTTTAATATTTATGAATATTGATCCCTTTTATATAGCCTTTATGTTCTCTTTGATAATTCCTGCGATAGCTTTAAAATCATACTTATGGTTGACGACATCTACAACAAAATCCTGTTCTTCCTCTATTCCCATTATCCATTGATAATGATTAATCTTCAGAAACATAATAAGGGAAGCGAGTGCTGTCCTTTTGTTTGCGTTGTGGAACGCATGATTTTTTGAAATGGATTCGAATAAGGCTGCAGCCTTTTCATGAATAGATGGGTAAGCATCATTCTCGAAAACAGTTTGTCTGGGTCTGTTTACTGCAGAATCAAGGAGACCGGGATCTTTCACTCCGATTTGTTCAGTAGGAGAATAAACTTTTATTTGAATGGCATTGATAGCAATAATTTGATTAGTGGAAAGATAGATAATATCAAACGTCATATTATCTATCCACCAATCCCTTAAATGCTTCGTCATGTTCTTTAATAACGTCTGATAACATTTCCATAAATTCTGCATCTACACCTTTAGGTAATTTCACATTTTTATTTTTCCTTAAAATGATTTCTTCACCCTTAAACTCAACCTCTAATTCGTCTCCAAAAGCTAAATTTGCTGTTTTCAACATTTCAACTGGGAACGTAATACCCAAGCTATTGCCGACTTTAGTTAATTTCCTAATAGCCAATATACATTCCTCCTTCAAAAGAAAGTTATAATTGTTACTACTATTATAACATTGGTCGTTATGATTTATACTACTTTTATCTGAAACCTTTTATTAATTACTCGAAAAGGCTTGCTTAGACCTTTAAAGCGACCTTATTCTACAAGCTGAACAACCTCCATTATTTCTAGGACATGGACCTACTTTTCAATGATAGTCTGTCACTGATACCCAAATTTGAGGGGGTATTTACAACGATTATTTAATGTTTCCCCTACCGTCCCTTTATTGTTTCGCCGTTGCACAATGTTTTTACCTCTAAAGTTCATAAAAAATTATAGGTTGATACATCCGTTCATTAAAGGAGAAAGTTCAAGATAAGAGAAGGGAATTATAACAGTATGGAATAGGTGTAATAGTAGTTGTATAAGTGTAAAAGGAATGTCAAATGTATACTATATAATGATACCCTCAAAAGAATTAACTATTAAACGTAATGTTTTAAGGGCAAGTGACAAAGGAAGGAGAATTGTTTTGGCTATAATATACTTTTCGCTAGTGCAGAAATTGCTAAGAGTCAATTCCATTCTATCTTGATACATTTGACATTGATCAATTATTAGATAAAACGGATAACTGGTAAAGAAAAGCATGCTCTAAATAAAGGAGGATAAACATGACAGCAAAAGAAAATAATGATCAAGATCTTCCTGAAGAATGGGTTGAGTTAGTAAAAATAGCAATGAAATCAAATATAACAAAAGAGGAATTTAAACGATTTTTGGAAGAAAGATCAAAAATCAATAAAAATTGACTATTTTTTACATCGTTCGAATAATCAGAACGGTGTTTTCAGTGCTCTAGTAGTCTGAATACTTAATTAACTGAGGAGTTCTAGGAACTTATTTGTAGAGTTGACACAAACTTACTGTGATGATTAAAGTTTTGTGTCATAACTCAATTTTTTAAAAAATAAATGTTATTTTGAAAATTATTCCACTCTTCACAATATGGAAATTTGTTATAAAGATTTCTTTAATTTTTTTATGTTTATGAACACCAAAAGAAGAGGCAAGTATAAAACAAAGAAGCACACGCTGTATGGATTGATTATTTTATATAAAATATATAAGGAATCGGCATCGAAAAAATATATATTGATAAGTAATATGAGTATGGACATTACCCATAACGGGTACTTTTGCTGGACATTAAATAAGCGCTTATAACCCCTGCTGGCAGCCCACATAGGAATGACCATATTGGGGATAATAACAATGGCCCACCAAGAAACCATTATGTATTCGAACCGTTGAATGAAGGGCAATTCAATAACACTGGTCATTGTTAATGTTGGCCAAAGAGTAATAGCCAACTGTTTTTCTGAATAAAAGACTTCCGAAGTAAAATATAGTAATAACATCAATAACGTCGTAGCCAAGGCTCCTCCTTGAGCATACTTTTGTGATTTTTCACCATTTTGAATGAATGGATAATACATCAGGATCACTTCAAAACCAATCATTGATAATGAAGTACTTATAGTTCCTTTCATTATTTCCAATAAAGTATGGTCAAAAATAGGGAGGGATTGTGTAAAATCAGCGTATTTAAAACCATAAAAAGGTACAAATATCAGCCAGTATGAAACGATTACAGTTAAAAAGGTAACACCCGTAATGGTTTGGAACCCTCCCGTAATAATATAATAAATCAGGAACAGGAAAACCATAGCAAATACCCATGAAGGTACCTCTTCAAACATCCAAATATGTATGACATTTATATAGCCGATTATGACCGTCATTCCAAGGACAAAAAAGTAAAGGATAAATAAGAGACTGAAGAAATTCCCAAACCATTTACCAAATGCATGATTATTAGCAGAAATGATATCACCAGGAACAAGACTGAAAATTTTATATATCAGCCAAATTAATATATGAACAATGAGTCCGGCTAGGAGTAAGGAAATCCAGCCATCCGTTCCCGTCGCCTTAGCTAAACTTCTTTGAAAACTCAACACGCCTAATCCTGTTTGCAGGGAATGCACTAAAAAAAACACATAGAAAGGCGCGACCTTATACTTATCATTAACACTAGCTTGGTTCATATAGGACCCTCATTATCACCCATATTTCTCATTTTTATAATCTGGCTTTTACAAGTGAAATTTATTCATAAAGATACAAACTTAAAGTACACAGTATGACTAAACTACGCTTGATGAACTAACCTGCCTCTTTAGTTTCATAAAGAAAAAGCTGCCTTAAAGACAGCTCTGATCTACAGCTAACGTTAGAACCATCAAATCCTCATCAAAATAGTGCCCATTATACTTTAAGGCATTTCGTTCTGTACCATAGACCTCAAATCCCAAAGACTTATATAGTTTCTTTGCGGAGTCATTACCAGATACAACAGTTAAATTTATTTGTTCCAATCCATCAGAATTCTTCGCCCTACTTATAAGTTCATTCATTAATGATTTTCCTAAACCCTGACCTCGATTGCCTGGAGCTATGTACATTCCAAAAACATTCCCTTTATGTCTGGTTTTGAGATTGTTTTCACGTATAAAAGTAACAATTCCAACTAAAGATTCTCTATTATCAAAAGCACCTAAAATGTACTTGTCCCTTATTGGTTTAATTCTCTCCTTTACCGTTTCTAATGAAAATCCCACCTCTCTCTCATATGTTGAACCAAATGCTTCTGGGTTAATTTTCAATGCATTCAATCGCACTTCCTGGTATAAATGGGCATCGGACTCTTTTAAAATACGAATATTCATTAACTACTCCCTCCCTTTATTTTGCATGAAATTTTGTATAGAAGAGTTTTTCTATACAATTAAGTTTGAATAAAGCATTCTATTTATCGCTACTAATATCCTTCTTGAGCTAACCTGCCCCTTTAGTTCCATAAGAAACTCCTATGGCGGCGCTCCTCGCCGCCACCATCTACTACGAAAATCTAAACTCAAAATAGAGTCTAACCCATTAACCCCTTGACGATAATGGATAATAACAATACAACCAGGCTGAACTTTTTTTGGTGGATCTTAAGGAAGATACCCTGTATAAGAAACTGGTTGTGACAGTATGGAAGAACCATTTAGTGTACTGCTAGTACGTATACAAA
>NZ_JAGGQV010000017.1:0-66476 GCF_018613135.1 Bacillus sp. ISL-57
CACCAGGCATGATGATGGGCGGCCAAAACGGAGGCCAGCCACCAGGCATGATGATGGGCGGCCAAAACGGAGGCCAGCCACCAGGCATGATGATGGGCGGCCAAAACGGAGGCCAGCCACCAGGCATGATGATGGGCGGCCAAAACGGAAGCCAGCCAGGCATGATGATGGGCGGCCAAAACGGAGGCCAGCCACCAGGCATGATGATGGGCGGTCAAAACGGAGGTCAGCCACCAGGTATGATGATGGGCGGTCAAAATGGATTTCAGCCAGGCATAAAGGAGATGCAAATAGGAGGTCCTCCAGGGATGATGGGCAGTCAAAACGGAGGCCAGCCAGGCATGATGATGGGCGGTCAAAACGGAGGCCAGCCAGGCATGATGATGGGCGGTCAAAACGGAGGCCAACCAGGCATGATGATGGGCGGCCAAAATGGAGGCCAGCCAGGCATGATGATGCCGGGACAATTTGGCGGTCAGCCGGACATGATGATGGGTGGTCAAAACGGAGGTCAGCCAGGCATGATGATGGGCGGCCAAAACGGAGGCCAGCCAGGTATGATGATGCCGGGACAATTTGGCGGTCAGCCGGACATGATGATGGGTGGTCAAAACGGAGGTCAACCAGGAATGATGCCGGGACAATTTGGTGGTCAGCCGGACATGATGCGCGGGCAGCTTGGGGGGCAACCAGAAGCTATGTTACCTGGACAAATGGGAGGCCAACCAGGCCAATTCGGGGGCGTTCGTGCACCTGAAACATTTGGGATACCGACATATGTAGATGAAAGCGATGACTACTAATCATCAAGGAGACAGTGTTTTTAACACTCGTCTCCTCTCTTATTTAAATCGTAAGCCAAAGAATGTCCACCATATCCAAAGCAGTGTCTATTTAATAACTTTTGAAAAAGGTCATTCAGTGATCCTTAAAGGATTTGACAGTTTTGAAAAATGGGATCGACAAAGAGAACTGACTTCTTTATTAAAACAAAAGGGATTTCATCAAACGTATTATATTCATCAGCATTTAATGCCCTTTCAATTTAAAGGGAAGTGGTATGGCAGTATGGACTATTTTCCGCCGAACAAGAAAAAATTCAGGTTTTCCAATGATAAGGACCGCTTAGAAGGCATTGAGTTACTGGAAAGCTTCCATGATGTGTCGGAAAATCTCTCCATTAACGCGCCTATGTTCAATCAATCAAAAAAGTGGAAAGAACGCTTATCACTATTTAAAAAGAACTTTTCTTATGTTCGCCAATATGTTTCCGAAGATATTATCAAGGAATGGATTAGATGGGGGGAATGGTCACTAGAGGGGTTTGATAAATATCAGTCTTTATGGGATAAGGAAAAGAAAGTCATCATTCATGGTGATTGTGCCCACCATAATTTCTTGCGGAGAGCGGACGGCACGTTGACTTTAATCGATTTTGACTTAATGGCAAGTGCCCCAAGGTGCATTGATTATTTACAGTATGCAAATCGAATTTCGCCACAACTGGAAGATGCGGCCAACGAGCTGTGGGAAGTGCCGCAATTGCAAAGGTATCAGTCAGACCTGGCTTTTTTATATGCTTTAACATACCCTACCGATATCTTCCGTGAATGGAATCGCCTTAATAAAAGTTCTTCCCAGCTTCATTCGGTCTGGAAAATGACCGTGGAAGGTTTTTCGGAGCGAATGGAGATGAATGAAAAATTGGAGAAAAGGATTTCTTCCCTTAATAGGAATTAAAACGGGTTTTTGGCCGTATCTTACAGAGTACATTTCCCGTTCGACACCCATGCTAATTATGAGCGGAATATAGCTCATTCTATTGCAATGGGAGGGTTATTGGTGCAGAAAATAAAATGGGCACAGCCACTTTGTACGGTATTGGCCGCCGTCAGTTTGGTTGGATGTGCTAATAATGATACAGCGGAAAATGAAAATATCACGAATGATACAGGGTACCATGAAAAAGATGCATTGGTGCGAAACATCAATTATGAGAATATGGTGCATGGTTTATACAATAAAGATGATGCGTACAGTAAGAGTGACCGTAACTACCATGGACATGAAAGTAAGCCGCTAAAGGCAAAATCATCTTATTATAATTCTTATGAAGGTTCTTTAGCCGACAGAGTAAATGGTGTCGCCAATAAAGTGGAGCCGGTTAGCGATGCCAGGACAATCATCATGCAAGATGAAATGCTGGTAGCCTTGCTGCTTGATGACTATAGCCAAGCAAAAGATGTTAAACAAAGAATCAAAAAGGAGATCGGACCGCTTACCAATGGCCGTACCCTATATGTAACCACCGATGAAGGTGTCTACTTCAGGACGATGACACTTGATAATAATCTTCGGGATGGCGATACGAGGGAAATGATCATTTTGGATGCCAATGACATGTTCGATAACCTTAACATCCACGAAAATCACTTAAAATAATTTGTGGGCTGACCCGACTTGGAGTCAGCTCTTTTTGATTTTTTTCTGGTTAATAATCCTTATTTGGGTCAAACTACATAAAAAGTAAACGCCTTAAGAGGTGAGTATATTGTTTAATCAATTTAGAATCCAATTTTTCATGGCACTTTTCATATTGCCATTTTGCTTGACCGTTTTTGCGGAAGAAACCGTTCAAAAGGAAAATGATCCCATTGAAAGGAAGGTCATTCTTCAGCGTATGTATTTGGATGGCGAGTTAAGTGAAGAGAAATTGACAGAAACAATTTGGTCGATGGAGGACTTTTGGGCAAAATATGAAGGATGGCAAGTAGTCGATCAAAGTGAAGAGCAGATTGTCATGAAGAAAATTGAGAATGACATATCTCCGCTGTTAAAAGCGAATGGTTACCTTGGGATGAGGGAAGATGGTACATTATCCATTTTTATTGGAAGGCCTGAGCACGCCAAGATCATTCATACATTCTACCAAATAGACGTTGGTAAACTTGAAGCATACAAGCAGGAGGAACTGCAAAAAGGGATTCCAATCATGAATAAAGACCAATATAAACAGCTCATTAAAGAATATGAGCCATATTCGGTAAACTAGGGTGGGATGATATCCCATCCTTCAGACTGTAGACTAAAACTCGATAGTAATGGAGTTGTCTGCAGTTTTTTTGGTGTTTACCATTACCGTTGATTTCCACTGTGGGCACTCGCTTTCCGCGAGCGTTCCACCCTTGGCGCTTTTGCGCCAGTCGGGTCTCCCTTGGACGCAAGTCTTGCACGCCTGTTTCAATCAACTTTGTTTTAGCTTTGAGGTGACACTCGGAATTCCTTGTGGATAGACTTTGCCGAATATGAAATAACTTTTAATGAACAACACCCCTTTTTATGATAAAATGAGAGGTACAGCAAAATCAGGGAGAGAATTAATTTGTATGATTATATAAAAGGCAAGGTCGATTATATCGGACCTGAATACATAGTTGTGGAAAATGGGGGGATCGGATATCAAGTGATGACGCCGAATCCTTTTATTTTTTCCGCTCAATACCAGAAAGAAATCCAAGTTTTCCTGTATCATTATGTTCGTGAGGATTTGGTGGCATTATACGGATTTCAGACTCGTCAAGAAAAGGCGTTATTCACAAAATTATTGAATGTAACCGGAATCGGGCCGAAGGGTGCTCTAGCCATATTGGCATCAGGCCAGGTTGATCAAGTGGTACAGGCGATCGAAAATGAAGATGAATCATTTTTGGTGAAATTCCCGGGAGTCGGAAAGAAAACGGCACGGCAAATGATTCTCGACTTAAAAGGGAAACTGGAGAACATTATACCGGATGCGTTTCCAAGCTTGTTTAACGAAGGAGTCACGGCTGCAATCAGTCCAAATGGTTATTCGGAGGAATTGGATGAAGCCATTCTTGCATTGAAGGCTCTTGGTTATTCTGAAAAGGAAGTTCAAAAGGTTGCCAAGAAATTGCAGGCTGAAGATATGACGACCGAGCAATATATTAAGAAATCATTGCAAATGATGTTAAGATAAGGAGTGGCGCAATGGAGGAGAGAATATTCAATCAGGAAGCCGATTTGAACGAACTGTCCTTTGAACAAAGCCTGCGGCCGCAAAACTTAAAGCAATATATCGGACAGGATAAAGTGAAAGCGAATTTGAGTGTATACATCGAGGCGGCAAGGATGCGTGAAGAAACGCTCGATCATGTACTTTTATATGGACCGCCTGGTCTTGGCAAGACGACGCTTGCCGTCATCATCGCCAATGAAATGGGTGTAAATATCCGCACGACTTCCGGTCCCGCCATTGAGCGGCCGGGAGATCTGGCGGCCATTTTGAGTGCACTTGAACCAGGTGATGTATTGTTCATTGATGAGATTCACCGTCTTCCCCGTGTCGTTGAGGAAGTGCTATATCCGGCTATGGAGGACTTTTGTCTGGATATAGTAGTCGGTAAGGGACCGGAAGCCCGATCGATCAGGATCGACTTGCCGCCGTTCACCCTCGTAGGGGCCACGACACGGGCAGGCTCGCTGTCTGCACCGCTCAGGGACCGATTTGGTGTTTTGAGCCGTCTTGAATATTATACGGAAAACCATTTGACTGATATCATCATCCGTACAGCAAGAATCATGGATACGGAAATGGATGATCAAGCAGCGGCAGAGCTTGCAAGAAGGTCAAGGGGCACCCCGAGAATTGCCAATCGCCTTTTACGGAGGGTCAGGGATTTCGCCCAGGTGCGCGGTGATGGGACGATAACGGCAGAGCTTGCCGATTATGCGCTTGAATTAATGCAGGTCGACCGTTTAGGACTCGATCATATTGACCATAAATTACTTAAAGGGATCATTGAAAAATTCCGTGGCGGGCCAGTGGGCCTGGAAACGATTGCGGCAACCATTGGCGAAGAGGCACATACGATCGAAGATGTGTATGAACCATATCTGTTGCAAGTCGGTTTTCTTCAGCGTACCCCTAGAGGCCGGATGGCAACACAGCTTGTTTATGAGCATTTCGGAATGGAGATGCCTGAATGATGAATATACCAAAGATGGTCATGATTCTGGGTGTGGTTATATTCGTGATTGGTTTTGCGATGAAATATGTTCATCTCGGCAGGCTGCCGGGAGATATTTTTCTGAAAAAGGGGAATACGACTTTTTACTTTCCTATCGTTACATCAATCATCGTCAGTGTTGTGTTGTCCGCGATTTTTTATTTGATCGGCCGTTTTAAATAATGATTACAGCTTGATAGACACGTAAGGAAGTGGAACAGATGAAATTGGATATGTTTGATTTTCATTTACCGGAGGAACTGATTGCACAAGTTCCTTTGGAGGATAGGGAAGCAAGTAGATTGATGGTACTGGACAAAGAAACCGGTAAGCTCCAGCATGATGTATTCAGCCATATCACGGAATATATCAAACCGGGAGATTGCCTGGTGTTGAATGATACAAAAGTGCTTCCGGCCCGACTATACGGCAGTAAAGAAGGGACGGGAGCAAAGATCGAAGTATTGCTGCTTAAGCAAGAGCATGATGATGTCTGGGAAACGCTTGTGAAGCCGGCCAAACGGATTAAGGAAGGCTCGACGATCGTTTTCGGCGATGGTAAGCTGAGTGCCGTCTGTACAGGTGTACTCGAGCATGGCGGCCGTATCCTTGAATTTAAATATGATGGCATATTTTATGAAATACTGGAGAAGCTGGGCGAAATGCCGTTACCTCCATACATCAAGGAGCAACTCGATGATCAGGACCGCTATCAAACCGTTTATGCGCGGGAACGGGGATCTGCAGCGGCACCAACCGCTGGTCTGCATTTTACGGAGGATTTGCTTGAGAAACTTAAAGGGATGGGTGTCCACATCGCCTTCATCACGCTGCATGTCGGGCTTGGAACATTCCGTCCGGTAAGCGTCGACGATATTGACAGCCATGAAATGCATTCGGAATTTTATCAAATGACGGAAGGCACTGCCAGATTACTGAATGACGTAAAGGAAAAAGGCGGGAAAATCATTACGGTCGGCACTACGTCCACAAGGACATTGGAAACGATTGCGTCCCGCAATGATGGGGTTTTCAAGGAAGAGAATGGCTGGACGAGCATCTTCATTTATCCTGGCTATGAGTTCAAGGGGATCGATGCGATGATAACGAACTTCCATTTGCCTAAATCGACTTTAATCATGCTTATTTCTGCACTTGCAGGCAGGGAGCATGTCCTTCATGCCTATGAAACGGCTGTGGAAGAAAAATATAGGTTCTTTAGTTTTGGAGATGCAATGTTAATTAAGTAATATAAGAGTGAGAAGCTCTTGAAGGGAGTTATTGCGTTGACTGCAATACGATATGAGTTAATCAAAACATGTAAACAGACAGGGGCACGGCTAGGCCGGGTCCATACGCCGCATGGTTCTTTTGAAACGCCGGCATTTATGCCGGTTGGAACGATGGCTACTGTCAAAACGATGTCCCCGGAAGATTTGAAACAAATGGGGGCAGGCATCATCCTGAGCAATACGTACCACCTATGGCTGCGTCCGGGGCATGAAATCATCAAGGAAGCTGGCGGATTGCATAAGTTCATGAACTGGGATCGGGCGATTTTGACCGACTCAGGCGGCTTTCAAGTCTTCAGTTTAAGCGAGTTCCGCAAAATTGAAGAAGAGGGTGTGCATTTCAGGAACCATCTGAATGGCGATAAATTATTTCTATCTCCGGAAAAAGCGATGGAAATACAAAATGCGCTTGGCTCCGATATCATGATGGCCTTTGATGAATGTCCGCCATTTCCGGCGACTGAAGAGTATATGAAGAAGTCGGTTGAACGGACAACGCGCTGGGCGGAACGCTGTTTGAATGCGCATGAGCGTCCAAATGACCAAGGGCTGTTCGGAATCGTTCAAGGCGGGGAGTTTGAAAATCTTCGCAAACAAAGTGCAAAAGACCTTGTCTCCCTTGACTTCCCGGGTTATGCTATTGGAGGACTATCTGTAGGGGAACCGAAGGATATCATGAACCGCGTCCTTGAGTTTACAACTCCGCTGCTGCCATCTGACAAACCGCGCTATCTTATGGGGGTCGGTTCACCGGACTCATTGATCGACGGTGCACTCCGCGGTGTTGATATGTTTGACTGTGTACTGCCGACGCGAATCGCGCGTAATGGTACGCTCATGACGAGTAATGGACGGCTGGTTGTAAAAAATGCGAAGTATGCACGCGATTTTGGTCCAATCGATGAAAATTGCGATTGCCATGTTTGCAAGAATTATAGCCGGGCATATATCCGCCATTTGATTAAATGTGAAGAAACCTTTGGAATTCGCCTTACGACTTACCACAATCTTCATTTTCTGTTAAACTTGATGGAACAGGTCAGACAAGCTATTCGAGAAGATCGTCTTGGAGACTTTAGGGAAGAGTTTTTTGAGCAGTATGGTTTCAATGAACCAAATGCGAGAAACTTCTAATTCCATAAATATTTTAATGAACGAAAGGAGTGAATATACTTAAATGGGTTCTTTAGCACAAATACTTCCGTTGATTTTAATGTTCGTATTGTTCTATTTCTTATTGATCCGTCCGCAGCAAAAACGCCAAAAGGCTACGCAAAACATGCAAAGCAGTTTGAAAAAAGGTGATAAAGTTGCTACTATCGGCGGCATGCACGGGACAATCGATGCAATCGATGAACTGCAAATCGTCATTAAATCACCAGACGGCACAAAACTTACTTTTGACCGTGCAGCAATCCGTGAAATTACGGAAAGCGCACCGAATAAAGAAACATCCCTATAAAACAAACGAAAACCGGGCCATGTGCCCGGTTTTTTGCTGTCTAATTTTAATCGGAGCGTGAGTCGGAACTCATGTTGACCCCAAGAACGCCACCCATCATGGCCGTAACCACAAAACAGCCATAGTATATCCATTGCTTGATGGTGAAAAGGGCATCGTGACCTAAATATTGAAAAAGGAACACGACCAACAGATAAAGCAGCCCAGTGCTTCCGCCCAAGAATAGTCCTTGCTTTTGCCCTTTGCCTCCTGATATGAATCCACCAATGAACAGCGATAAAAAGGACACGATCATGACCACGTATGTCAGGGATGATTCCGTCAATGAAGTAAAGCGAAGAAGGGTGGAAACGATTAAACTAGCAATCATCGCTATGGCAAAGATGGAGCCTACGCCATAAATTACGGCGACACTCATTTTTTTAGTTTCGATGGGTATTCCTCCTTTTTAAAAGGCTGATACGTATAGCCTGTTTATGTGTTTGTACAAGCATATTCCCGATATCGAACCTTTAGACCAGGTTTAAGAAGCTTCCCGTAAAATTAGAAAAGATTATAGAGTAATTTATCAGTTCCCAAGCCATGCTATGGATGAAGGAAGTGTTGTTGAATTGGATATTTATCTAGGGATTATATTACGAACGGCGATAATCTATCTGGTCATCTGGTTCCTTTTTCGAATGATGGGTAAGCGGGAAGTTGGGGAACTGAGCGTTCTTGATTTAGTGGTTTCCATCATGATAGGGGACATTGCTGTGCTATCCTTTGAAGATTTGGAAAAACCGTTTATCCGACAGACTATCCCGATGTTTGTTCTCGCGTTCCTCCAAATCACATTGGCATTTGCCTCATTGAAAAGTGTTCGATTTCGCTATTTCATGGACGGTAAGCCGCAGATCATCATTAATCAGGGGAAAATAGATGAAAAGGCGATGCGCAGACAACGATATAATTTTGATGACTTATTGACGCAACTTCGTGAACAAGGAATTATTGATATAAACGAAGTGCAATTTGCCATCCTTGAAACTTCAGGAAAGCTCTCAGTGATTAAAAAAAGCGACGAAGAAGGAGTGGAAAATCAGGTACCATTCCCGCTGATTGTCGACGGAGAGATACAAGAAAAAAATCTTGATAAAATTGGAAAAAATCATGTTTGGCTTTTGAATCAGTTAAAGGAACATGGAGACACGAAGGTTAAAGAGATTTCGATTTGCGGGTACATAGATGGCCAATTTTACATCGATAAAAATGAAATAAAGAAATGACCGAAGCCTTTGAGTGCTTCGGTTCACTTTATTTCCAAGCCAATTTTGACAAAAAGCCGCCAACTACAGGAATCCTGATCAGATCGGCCTTTTTTATGCTGCCGGTCATGAGCAGGAAAAATGTGAACAGCAGGATAACGACGGTTACGGAAAGCAAAAGCCGTATGCCGATAGGTTGTGAAGAAAGCGGGAATTGATAAAGATAATAACCGCCCCATCCTGAAATTAACGCAAGGACCAGAGCAGACATATAGCTTCGGAAATGAAGCGTGAAAGGGACGACCTTCAGCACGGTTGAAAAATGCAGGAAAGTAACGAGCATCGTACCGACGGCTATCCCGATTGCGGCTCCCATGATCCCGAAACTTTCCTTTGAAGCCAGCAGCCAGATCACACCGATTTTAAGGATGTTCCCAGCCAGGCTGTTGAACATGGCGGCCTTTGCAAGGTCCAGTGCTTGCAGCATGGATTGCAGCGGATATTGAAAATAATAAAGGATGAAAAAAGGTGCCAGGAATTTAATGAAAACGGCAGCATGCGAAGATCCGTACATGACTTGCAAGATCGGTTCGGCAAAGATGAACAGAATGACGATAGCTAAACAGCCTGTGATAAAGGTGATTTTCAGGGCTTGTTGAAGCCTGTGTTCAACGAGTAAAAAGTTTCCGGTCGTTCGGGCTTCGCTCACTGCCGGGACAAGCGCCGTCGCCAATGATGATGTAACGAAGGAAGGAAGCATGAGTAAAGGCAGAGCGTATCCAGTCAACTCCCCGTACTGACTGGTGGCTGCGGAAGCGGTGACTCCTGCAAGTGCTAAACTCTGGGCGACCACGATCGGTTCGAAAAACCATGATACCGATCCAATCATCCTGCTCCCGGTGGTAGGAAGGGCAATCCCCATCAATTCGGTGAACGTTCCTTTTCCGGATTTGACATTCTTGAAGAAACCCTTTCTGAACTTAAAATGTTTCTTTACTTTAAAGCTGGTCAATAAGTAAATGAGAGAGACGAGCTCACCGATAATCGATGCAAGCATTGCCCCGGCTGCTGCATATTCGATTCCATATGGCAAAAAGGCCTTGGTCAGGACGGCTATGAAAGTGATTCGGGCCACCTGTTCGATAACTTGCGAGAAGGCGAAAGGCTTCATATTTTGCTTGCCTTGGAAATAACCGCGCAGTACGGATGAAATGGCGATGATCGGGACGATTGGGGCAATCGCCATGAGAGGCCATATCGTCCGTTCGTCCGTGAATAGGTATTCTGATAGAACCGGCGCGAAAAGCAGCATCGCAGGAGTGAAAACCATCGATAGAGTAAAGGTGCAGGCCAAAGAGACGACAAGGATTTTCTTGATTTTCCGTTCATCACCTCTGGCATTGGCCTCGGCCACGTATTTCGAAATGGCGATTGGCAGGCCTAACTGGGTTATGTTCACGACGAGAAAGAGTGTCGGTAAAGCCATCATATATAAACCAACGCCTTCTTCGCCGATGAAGCGGGCGATGACAATACGGTTAATGAAACCAAGAACCCTTGTAATCAGGCTTGCGATTAATAAAATCAGCGTCCCTTTTAAAAATTTGGACATTGAACTCCCTCCCTGCCTTCTCAAAAAAGCGGTTATGCTATACAATTATCTATATGCTTGTACTTGGACAAAGCATGACAAAAGTGTTTGTTTGCGTTCTAACAAATGATAAGAAACCCCTTCTAAGAAAATGCGCATTCATTTGAGAATCATTTTATTGGAGGCAAAGTGATGGCAAAAAAGAATCATCCCTATCAAAGGTATTATTTAAAGGTGCGTCCATTTTTGAAGAGTAAGCGTGAGGAATTCCAAATGGTCGGATTGAATGCCGTAACAGAGGAAGACATATGGGGAACCTTAACCAAAAATAAATGGAAACGCCCGCAGGAAAACATTCACCTTCATGAACTTGTCGCAGATATCGTGACATTTTCGAGCAACCAGTTCATGACCTTCCAAATGGTCGAAGCTTATAAATCACCGAACCTATTCGAGCCGCTTTCCGAAGAGGAACTGAAGGAGCTTTTGAAAGAATAACGCAAAGATATACTTAAATTGACAGCTGTTTGTATATGACTCATAATAGATATGGTTATGCTTTTTTTTGGAAAAAGTATGGAAAGCTGTGTCTTTTTTCTCAAAAAGCAAAGGGTATGCAGTTATCATATAAACAAAAATGACATTTTTTTAACTTCAGGAACAGGCGTATTATAGAAAGGGGCCTACTACATAATGGTAAAAAGAAGCAGGATCGTTGCGTTTTTTCTAATCGCACTTTTGATTTTCGCAGCGATGGGGACAACTTCAAAAGGAATCCTAAAGGATATCAAGCTGGGTCTTGATCTTCAAGGCGGTTTTGAAGTGTTATATGAAGTAAAACCGCTGTCAGGGGAAAAAATCACCCCGGACGTTTTACGGGCTACAGTAAGCTCACTTGAGCGGCGTGTCAATGTGTTGGGCGTTAGCGAGCCTAACATTCAAATAGAAGGGAAAGACCGGATCCGCGTACAATTGGCTGGGGTCAAAGACCAAAACAACGCTCGGGAAATCCTTTCTACACAAGCTAAATTATCCTTCCGTGATTATAACGATAAGGAAATGATGACCGGTGCCGACCTGAAAGAAGGCGGCGCGAAACAAACGTTCCAAGATAATAAACCGGTTGTCGAAGTCACGCTGAAAGACGTGAATAAGTTTAAAGAAATCACTCAAAAAATCTCCTCGATGGAAAGTCCGACAAATGTACTGGCAATCTGGCTGGATTTCGAGGAAGGAAAAGATTCCATTAAGGATACCTCTTCACAAGACAATATGATTTCAGCTCCAGCTGTCAGTGAAGTTTTCAATACGAAGAAGGTGTATATTACCGGTCAATTCACGGTGGAAGAAGCGAAAGAGCTTGCAGCCCTTCTGAATGCAGGTGCCCTGCCTGTAGATTTGAAAGAAAAGTACTCCACTTCAGTAGGTGCCCAATTCGGTGCAGGAGCATTGAATGATACCATTTTTGCGGGAATCATCGGAATTGCACTTGTTTTCATCTTCATGCTTGTGTATTACCGCTTCCCGGGATTCATTGCAGTCGTCACCTTAAGCATCTACATTTTCTTGACGCTATTAGTGTTTGATTGGATGAATGCGGTGCTCACGCTCCCAGGTATTGCGGCATTGGTACTCGGGGTCGGGATGGCTGTCGACGCCAATATCATAACCTATGAGCGAATCAGGGATGAATTGAAACTTGGCAGATCGGTTAAGGCAGCATATAAAGAAGGTACCAAGAATTCACTTGCTACAATCACGGATGCCAACTTAACGACCCTGCTGGCTGCGGCCGTATTGTTCTATTACGGAACAAGTTCGGTTAAAGGGTTTGCCACCACTTTGATCATTTCGATCTTAATGAGTTTCATTACTGCCGTTTATGGTACACGCCTGTTCATGAGCCTGTGGGTGAATAGCGGGTTCCTGGACAAACGTACGGGATGGTTTGGCGTGAAGAAGAAAAATATTCACGATTTATCCGAGAAAATGGATTTAATGTCATTGCCAACACGCTTTGATAAAATCGATTTCGTGAAACATCGGAAAGTTTTTTACGGCATTTCAATCGGTGTTACCATTATCGGGATCATCTTCCTGCTCGTCTTCAGATTGAATCTTGGGATTGATTTCACGAGCGGTACCCGAATCGAGATTGCGTCCAAAGACGTCTTGACGACTCAGCAAGTCAAAACCGAAATGAAAAAGGTCGGTATCGACGAAGATGATATCAAGGATGTCAGGCTCGCTGGACAAGACAATAAAAATGCTGTCGTTCGGACAGTCGGTGTCCTCGATAAGCAAGAGATTGCTGAATTGAAGGACCATTTCAAGAAAGATCACGGAGCAGAACCGAATGTCAGCACCGTATCACCGACAGTAGGAAAAGAGCTTGCGAAAAATGCCATGGTTGCGTTAGCGATTGCCTCAATCGGAATCATATTGTATGTATCGATACGATTTGAATGGCGAATGGCTGTACCAGCCGTGGTTGCGCTGATACATGATGCATTCTTCATCATCACGATTTTCAGCTTGCTCCGGCTCGAAGTGGATATCACCTTCATTGCTGCGGTTCTGACGATCGTCGGTTATTCGATCAATGATACGATCGTAACCTTTGACCGTATTCGTGAAAACCTGCGCTTCAGCCGTAAAATTAAAACCGTCGAAGAACTGGAGAACATTGTGAACATCAGTATCAGGCAAACGCTGACGAGATCCATTAATACGGTTCTCACCGTTCTCATTACGGTCATCGCGTTGATGATCTTCGGCAGTGAAGCTATCCGTAACTTCTCCATTGCCCTGTTTATCGGTTTAATATGCGGTGTGTATTCATCGCTATTGATCGCTTCCCAATTCTGGCTTGATTTAAAAATCAGGGAATTGAAGAAGAAAGGTCCTCTGAATACCGCAAAAGAAAAGAAACAAAGTCTTGAAGGACAAGTTTAATAGGTGAAAGGGGGCTGGCGTGTTGCCAGCCTTCTTTTTGTTGAACTAGCTTATGGAATAGGGAATTACAGCCAATTATGAGTTTAAAATAAAATTGAAACTGGTATATTCGTTTTGTATAATGAGTAGGTTGAGGGGTGAATAAATGTTAAAGCCAAAAACCCGGTGGAACTTGCGAACTGCCGATGAAAACAAAGTTGCTGTACTAGCTGAAGAGCTTCATATCACACCTTTGGTTGCAGCCCTGCTTGTGAATCGAGGCCTGGATACGATTGAAAGTGCCCGATCGTTTTTATTTGTAAAAAATCAAACTTTTCATGACCCATTTTTATTGAAGGATATGGATAAAGCAGTATATAGAATAAAAGAAGCGATTCAAAATGGAGAAAAAATACGTATATTCGGTGATTATGATGCGGACGGCGTGACATCGACCACCGTGATGATGACGGCGCTGACGAGATTGGGTGCCGATGTTGATTTTTATATCCCGAATCGGTTTACAGAAGGATATGGTCCGAATCCGATGGCATTCCGCCTTGCAGCCGAGCAAGGTGTTAAGGTATTGATAACCGTCGATACCGGAATTTCCGCAGTCGCTGAAGCGATACTTGCCGCCGAGCTAGGCATGGATTATATTTTGACGGATCACCATGAACCGGGACCGCAACTGCCTGAGGCATTGGCGATCATCCATCCTAAACTTGAGGACAGTACCTATCCATTTAAAGACCTTGCCGGAGTAGGGGTTGCATTTAAGCTTGCACACGCCTTGCTCGGGGAATTGCCTGAGGATTTGCTTGAAATAGCGGCAATCGGCACGATAGCGGATTTAGTGCCTTTACAAGGAGAAAACCGCGTCATTGCTGCAAAAGGCATAGAGCAGTTACGATTGACTCGCCGCCCGGGACTTGTTGCGTTAATGAAAGTGGCGAATGTTCAGCAGGAAGCATTGAATGAAGAATCGATCGGCTTTGCAATGGCACCGAGGATCAATGCTGTCGGGCGCCTTGGAGATGCCGATCCCGCTGTTGATTTATTGATGTCCGCAAATCTGGAAGAAGCAATGGAACTTGCTAATGAAATCAACGATATCAATAAAGAGCGGCAGGAAATGGTTGCAGCAATGGCTGAGGAAGCGATTGCTGAAGTCGAGGAAAACTTCCCGCCGGAGTCCAATGGCGTGCTCATCATTGGCAGGGAAGGCTGGAATGCCGGAGTTGTGGGGATTGTCGCCTCTAAACTTGTTGAACGCTTTTACCGGCCCACGATTGTATTGAGCTATGATCGGGATAAGGGATTAGCTAAAGGTTCTGCCCGGAGCATCGTTGGTTTCGATCTTTTTCAAAGTCTTTCCCAATGCCGTGAAATGCTGCCTCATTTCGGTGGACATCCCATGGCAGCTGGAATGACGTTGAAAATAGAAGATGTTCAGGAGCTTAGGGACCGCATGAACTTGATTGCGAAGGAAGAACTGAACGAAGAGGACTTCACACCGATTACAAACTTGGACGGTGCTACGACTTTAGCTGAAGTTTCCGTTCAAACGATTCAGGAAATGAGCTTGCTTGCACCATTTGGGGTTACGAATCCCAAGCCGAAGATTTTGATAGATTCCGTACAACTCTCAAGTGTCCGCAAAATTGGTGCCAACCAAAATCACTTGAAGGTTCAGCTGGAAGATGGTGAAAAACATAAACTTGACGGTGTGGGCTTCGGTCTCGGTCATTTTGTCGATGAAATAGCTCCGCACGCTGAAGTTTCGGTGATTGGAGAGCTCTCCATCAATGAGTGGAATAATATGAAAAAGCCCCAGATCTTTGTCCAGGATGTCTCGGTGGACCATTGGCAGTTATTCGATTACCGCGGCAAGGGACAGGCAGAGAAGTGGCTTGCCGACATTCCTGCACAAAACCGGAAGATCGTCATTTTCTCGGAAGATATTTATAGCAGATATCCATTTCTGCAGAACCATCCAGATCTCGTTCATATCGAGAATGAACTGGATGCTGAGCAGCTCGACTGCTTCGAAGGGCATTTGGTACTCATGGACATGCCGCCGTCCAGGGAATATTTGAAACGGGTGATTGCCAATAAGAACCCTTCCCGTATCTACGCTCACCTTTCCCATGAACAGGACCATTTCTTAAGTACGATGCCGACAAGGGATCATTTTAAATGGTTTTATGCCTTCCTTGCCAAGAAGGGTCCGCTTGATGTGAAAAGATATGGCGATGACCTGGCCAAATATCGCGGCTGGTCAAGAGATACAGTGGATTTCATTTCTAAGGTGTTTTTTGAGCTTGATTTTGTTACAATAGAAAATGGGTTAATTATGCTCACAACCAATGCGAAAAAACGCGATCTCAGTGAATCTGTATCGTATACAAGAAAGAAAGAGCAATTTGAGCTTGAACAAGAGCTTGTTTATTCTTCCTATCAGCAATTATTCGATTGGTTCAATCATTATTTAGTTCATGAGGCAACAGACCTTGAGGAGGAAACAAAGCAATGGATTTAAAGCAATATGTAACAATTGTGCAAGACTGGCCAAAACCGGGTATCGTCTTCAAAGATATTACAACATTAATGGATAACGGCGCAGCTTATAAATACGCAACAGACCAAATCGTCGAGTATGCTCGCGATAAAAATATCGACTTGGTGGTCGGGCCGGAAGCACGCGGATTCATTATCGGATGTCCAGTCGCATACTCATTGGAAGTGGGCTTTGCGCCAGTGAGAAAAGAAGGAAAACTTCCACGTGAAACGATTAAAGTCGAATATGGTTTAGAATACGGCAAGGATGTATTGACAATCCATAAAGATGCCATTAAACCGGGACAGCGTGTCCTGATTACGGACGATTTGCTTGCTACCGGGGGAACAATCGAAGCGACGATCAAATTGGTGGAACAGCTTGGCGGAATTGTAGCCGGAATTGCCTTCCTTATTGAATTGACTGACTTGGATGGAAAAGATAAATTAGACGGCTATGATGTCTTGACATTAATGAGCTTTTAATAAAGGAGGGCACTCTGACCAGGGTGCCCTCTTTCTGTTTTTCCCATTTTAGCTGGATTTTGTCGAATTTCCAGTGAAAAAAAGCACTATTCTTAATAAAATACACGTTTAACCCTTTACATCCTTGCCTTTTTTTTCGATAATAGTAATAATAAAGAGTTTTTCTGCTAATAAGTTTATTTGCACTTTTATCCGTTTAAGCGGATTTATTTTTTTTCGCAAAAATTGTCACGTTTTGCAGAATAAAGGGAAGTGCTACCAATCATACTCAATCCGGATCATATCCGGTGGCAGTTAAAGTGGGGTTAAGGTGATTAAATGGCTAATGATCAAATATTGACTGCCGAGCAGGTTGTAGAACGGGCCAGCTTATATCTTCAGCCGGAAGAAGCTGAATTTATTCATAGAGCGTTTAAGTATGCAGAGTATGCTCACCGAGAACAATTCCGTAAATCGGGAGAGCCGTATATTATTCATCCGATTCAAGTGGCGGGCATTCTGGCTGATCTTGAAATGGACCCTGCAACCATTGCGGCAGGTTTTTTACATGATGTTGTTGAAGACACGGAGGTCACTTTGAAGGATATTGAAGAAAATTTCAGTCCTGAAGTCGCCATGCTTGTGGATGGCGTGACCAAGTTAGGGAAAATCAAATACAAATCACAGCAGGAGCAGCAGGCGGAAAACCATCGGAAAATGTTCGTGGCGATGGCCCAGGATATACGGGTCATCTTGATCAAGCTTGCGGACAGGCTGCATAATATGCGGACATTGAAGCATCTGCCGCAGGAAAAGCAGAGAAGGATATCGAACGAGACGTTGGAAATCTTCGCACCGCTGGCCCATCGTCTCGGGATCAGCACGATTAAATGGGAACTCGAAGATACTGCACTAAGGTATTTGAATCCTCAGCAGTATTACCGAATCGTCAACCTGATGAAGAAAAAGCGTGCAGAACGTGAAAACTATCTGGAAGAAGTCATAGATGAAGTGCGTAAAAACGTTGAGGAAGTCAACATTAAGGCTGACCTGTCCGGCAGGCCGAAACATATTTACAGCATTTATCGCAAAATGGCTTTGCAGAATAAACAGTTCAGTGAAATTTATGATTTGCTTGCCGTTCGGATCGTTGTCAATAGCATAAAAGATTGCTATGCCGTTTTAGGGATCATCCATACATGCTGGAAGCCGATGCCTGGCCGATTCAAAGACTATATCGCGATGCCGAAGCCGAATATGTATCAATCGCTCCATACGACGGTGATCGGACCGAAAGGCGATCCGCTGGAAGTGCAGATCCGTACTTCCGATATGCATCGCATTGCCGAGTTCGGGGTTGCTGCGCACTGGGCTTATAAAGAGGGAAAAGATGTCGGTGAACAGCCTTCACTGGAAGAAAAATTGACATGGTTCCGGGAAATTCTTGAATTCCAGGATGATGCGACTAATGCCGAGGAATTCATGGAATCCCTTAAAATAGATCTTTTTTCTGATATGGTATTCATTTTCACTCCAAAAGGAGATGTCATCGAATTGCCATCAGGATCCAACCCGATTGATTTCGCTTACCGGATTCATTCGGAAATCGGAAACAAAACGATTGGTGCCAAAGTGAACGGGAAAATGGTACCGCTGGATTATAAACTGAAAACTGGCGATATCATAGAAATCTTAACATCGAAGCATTCATATGGTCCAAGTCAGGATTGGCTTAAACTGACGCAAACATCTCAAGCGAAAAATAAGATCCGCCAATTTTTCAAGAAGCAGCGCCGGGAAGAAAATATCGAAAAAGGCAAAGAGCTTGTTGAAAAGGAAATCAAGGATATGGAGTTCGACCTGAAGGAAATCCTGGCTGCGGAGAATATCAGGCGTGTTGCGGATAAATTCAATTTCCTGAATGAAGAGGATATGTATGCAGCAGTCGGATATAACGGAATAACAGCCCTTCAGGTAGCTAACCGCCTTACCGAAAAATGGCGTAAGCAGAAAATGGTCGAGCAAGAAGCGGATATTTCTGAAGCGGTAGCCGATCTGAAAACCTTCTCCAATACATCTAAAAAACGTGACTCGGGCGTACAGGTACCAGGGATTGATAACCTGCTTATCCGCTTATCACGCTGTTGCAACCCAGTACCAGGGGATGAAATCGTTGGTTATATAACCAAAGGCCGCGGCGTTTCAGTTCATAGGCAAGATTGCCCGAACCTGGATAGCGGGGATGCCGATCATCGCCTTGTACCGGTTGAATGGGAAAGTACGATTAACGAACGCAAGGAATACATCGTGGAAATTGAAATCAGCGGCTATGACCGTCGCGGCTTATTGAATGAAGTTCTTCAAGCCGTCAATGAAACCAAGACCAACATTTCAGCGGTCTCGGGTAAATCCGACAGGAATAAGGTCGCGACCATTCACATGTCGATTTATATTCATAACATTGCCCATTTGCAAAAGGTTGTCGACCGCATTAAACAAATTTCAGATGTTTATTCCGTTAGAAGGATCATGAACTAAGGAGTCTTTATTGCCATGCGTGTTGTTTTACAACGTTCCAAAGCGGCAAAAGTAGTTGTCGCAGACCAAATAATCGGACAAATCGACAGCGGTCTTGTCCTGTTGGTTGGTGTCACCCATGGAGATACAATCGATGACGCCGCCTATTTGGCCGAAAAGATTGTCAATCTAAGGATATTTGAAGACGAAAATGAAAAGATGAACCACTCACTATTGGATGTGGGAGGTTCGATTTTATCCGTTTCACAATTCACCTTATACGGCGATTGCCGTAAAGGCCGCCGACCGAACTTCATGGACGCCGCCCGTCCTGAAGAGGCGAAAGAATTATATGAAGCATTTAACGAGGAACTCCGCAAAAAAGGCGTCCATACGGAAACAGGTCAATTCGGTGCCATGATGGATGTTCAGCTTACTAATGACGGTCCCGTCACATTAATACTTGAAAGCAAAAAATGACCTGCTGCGGCAGGTTTTTTTGTAGAAAAGCCAGCTTCGATGCGAAGCTGGCTTTTCTAGTCCTTATTTAAAATACCGTGCCAAGCCATTATAGATGGCCGATGTGATTTTTTCTTGATACTCATTCGATGTTAATGTCAATTCTTCCACTGGATTACTTAAATAACCTAGTTCAATGAGTGTTGCTACCCGTTTATTTTCACGGGTAACATGATAATTCCCGTATCGGGATCCGCGATTGGGCACCTGCATGGTGGAACCGAGTGAATTGGCCAGTGTAGCCGCCAACGCACGCTGGTAATCATGATAGTAGTATGTGGTTATCCCGCTGGTGATCTGGTCCTTGGTGCTATCATAATGGAGGCTGATGAAAGCATCCGCGTTATGTATATGAGAAGTACTGACCCGGGAAGGGAGTGGAACATAGGTATTTCCGCTCCTGGTCAGGATCACTTTAGCTCCTGCCGCCTGAAGTTTGTCCCGCAGCAATTCTGCCGTTCGCATCGTCAGGTTTTTCTCAAGTGTTCCACCGACCCCGATTGTACCGCTATCCCTGCCGCCATGGCCGGGATCGATCACAATCGTTTTATCCTTTAGGTATTTCTCAACGCCAGGTCGTTGAATCTGCTCGGCATTCCCTTCGATCGTCACGATCCATCCGGCCACATAAGCAGTTTTTCCGCCCTTTAGTTTAATGGAATACCAGTCGCCTTCCATACCTGATGCCGTGAACGTTTCACCTGCATTGGCTTGCCCTACAATCCCCGAGTTGCCATCCGGCTCACTTCTAAGGATCGTACCATCATGAATGATGGTAATCTTGTTTCCTTTTACATCAACCCTTTTTTCCTTTGCCGTTTGCTCGACATTCTCTTTTTCCAGGTACCAACTCACTACCCAGCCCTTTTTTGAACCAGTGAGCTGGATCTGTGTCATATTTCCCTTTGTTTGGAGCACGGCGTAAGTCTCATCCTTGTTCACCGAACCGATGACCTTGCTTGAGAGCGAGGCTTCATTCCTGACAGTTAAACCCGTGGCGGTCACCCTTGCAGTAGCGCCTGTCGTGTCCTCTTTCATATCAGCATGATCTTCGCTCACCTGTATGTAAGGTTCAGCTACCCAACCGCGGGTTCCTTGGAAATCAATTTCAGCCCATTCATTTTCAACCCTGTAGACGGTCACTGACGTATTTTTATTCAGCTTTCCGAGTGCGGCACTGCTTGTTGACGGTTCCGAACGGACATTGAGCCGGTCCACCAAAGTTACTCCGGTTTTCACGGATTGATTCGTTCTTTTTTCCTTGGTTGAATCTTTCTTCGCTGCTTTTTCTGATACGGAGGGAAGCGTAATGTAGTCAGCAGAGACCCAGCCTTCGATATCCGCCGTTTTGACCTTTATCCAATTCTCATTTTTTTCAATGATGTCAACAAAAGTTCCTTTACTCAAGGACCCAACCGTTTGAAATGTAGTGCCGGGACCTGTTCGGACACGGACGGAGCTGCCTGATATCGTCCCTTGTCCGGATCCCTTTTTGACCTGATTGTTATCAGACCCTGTTTGTCTATCCACTAACCAATTGGCAACCCAGCCCGTTTTGCCGGTGCCGATCCGGATTTCAATCCAGTCGCCATCTTCATCAAGAATGGGATACGATTCCCCTTTTGACAGTTTTTTTACGATAGGGAAACTGAGACCTGCACCTTCACGGACATTGACCACTTGGGTCGTCACGATATTTTCCCCATCATCTTTTCCAAAAGCGTGATGGACGGGGAAAATCACTGAGAATATCAGCATCAGTGTCAGGCCGAATAAACCCGATTTCTTCTTCATAAGTTGTCTCTCCCTTTTAATGTCTATATGTATGTATTCTCGTTCAATGAAAATTTCCCTCTTTCCCTGTGCAAAAAACATTTTTTTTAGGAAAGAATAGAGCTTATATAACTGTAGGAGGGAAACCACATGAAATTCAGCGAAAAAGATCAAACGAGCTTAAGCGGAGGCAATCAAGTACTGGGTGTCGATTTTCACGATTTCATCCAAAAGGAACAAAGCGCAAACCTTGTTGAATTGGCATCCGAATTCGGGGTCAATGTCCGGACGATCAAAAATTTGAAAAAACGTTTGAACCAGTAAAATGCGACAAAAATCCTCAGACTGCCTTGACATTTGATGTTAACGTCCGTATGATTATAAAATATCAGACTTATTACTGCAATAACCAATGATGGAGAAGAGTAATTAAGAAACACATGAAAAGAGAGGAAATGCCGAGGCTGAAAGCATTCCACATGATGACTTAATGAAAGAACCCTCCGTAGGCTTCACTCCGAACGGATTTACTTAATAGGAGATGGACGTAAAACAGGCGTTAACTGTTTTTGAGCGGAAGCACTTTTTTTGTGCTTCAACTAGGGTGGCACCACGGGATATCCAAACTCTCGTCCCTTGTAACATATACGTTACAAGGGGCGGGAGTTTTTTGTTTGGAAAAAATCAGTATAGCGTGCCGTCATAAGAAAGGCCGCTTTGCTTTAAAGGAGGAAACACATATGTCTATTCAGATTCCTAGAGGTACCCAGGATTTATTGCCTGGCCAAACGGAAATTTGGCAGTATATCGAGGACACAGCGCGTGATATTTGTCACCGTTACCAATATAAAGAAATCCGCACACCGATTTTTGAGCACACGGAATTATTTTTACGCGGTGTTGGCGATACAACCGATATCGTTCAAAAAGAGATGTATTCATTTCAAGATCGCGGTGAAAGGAACTTAACCCTTCGTCCGGAAGGCACTGCATCGGTTGTACGGTCATATATCGAGAACAAAATGTTCGGGTGGGCCAATCAACCGGTCAAGCTTTATTATATCGGACCGATGTTCCGTTACGAACGTCCGCAAGCAGGTCGATTCCGCCAGTTCGTTCAATTCGGCATCGAAGCTTTAGGAAGTAAGGATCCTGGAATCGATGCAGAGGTTCTGTCACTTGCGATGAACCTGTACAAGGAACTTGGTTTGAAAAAGCTGAAGCTTGTCATCAACAGCCTTGGTGATAAGGAAAGCCGGACAGCGCATCGCAATGCGTTAATCAAACATTTCGAACCACGCATCGGCGAGTTTTGCGGCGATTGTCAAAACCGCCTCGAAAAAAACCCTTTGCGTATCCTGGATTGCAAAAAGGACCACGATCACGAATTGATGAACACGGCTCCTTCCATCATTGAATATTTAAATGATGAATCCCGTACTTATTTCGAAAAGGTGAAACAGCACTTAACTGATTTGGAAATCGAATTCGTCGAAGATCCGACTCTAGTGAGGGGCTTGGATTACTATAATCATACCGCATTTGAAATCATGAGTGATGCAGAAGGCTTTGGCGCCATCACTACACTTTGCGGCGGGGGCCGTTATAACGGGCTGGCTGAAGAACTTGGCGGACCGGAAACACCAGGAATCGGCTTTGGACTTAGCATTGAACGGCTGATTGCTGCCCTCCAAGCAGAAAACATCGAGCTTCCGATCAAAAAGGGAATTGACTGCTATCTTGTCTCACTAGGTGAAACAGCCAAGGATTATACCGTCAAACTTGCCCATCAATTGCGGAATGCCGGTTTTACCGTCGAAAAAGACTATCAAGACCGTAAAGTGAAAGCACAATTCAAATCAGCCGACCGCCTCGAAGCAAGATATGTGGCGACACTTGGGGATGATGAATTGGCAAATAATAAAATCAATGTAAAGTTCATGGAAACCGGTGAACAAGTCCAAATGGATCTTGCAACATTCGTTGAACAATTCAAAAAGCTACAGGCTTAAGGGGGAAATACCATGTTTGGCAGAACATACTTCAATGGTGAAGTGACAGAAGCAGCTATTGGTGAAAAAGTAACATTAAAAGGATGGGTACAAAAACGCAGGGATTTGGGCGGGGTCATCTTTATCGACCTACGTGACAGAAGCGGAGTCGTCCAGGTCGTTTTCAATCCTGACATTTCGGCAGACGCGCTTGCCACAGCCGAAAAAATCCGTAATGAATACGTCCTTGATATCCAAGGGACAGTCATCAAACGTGACGAAGCCAACTTCAATCCGAACGTAACAACAGGTACCGTCGAAGTTCAAGCCGAAAACGTTACAATTTTAAACGAAGCAAAGACCCCTCCATTCATCATTGATGAAAGAACGGATGTATCAGAAGACATCCGCTTGAAATATCGTTATCTGGACCTGCGTCGTCCGGCGATGTTCGAAACATTGAAAATGCGCAACAAAACAACAAAAGCGATCCGTGACTACTTGGACGGTGAAGGTTTCCTTGATATCGAAACTCCTATCTTAACAAAAAGTACACCTGAAGGAGCACGTGATTATTTAGTGCCTAGCCGCGTGCACGAAGGGGAGTTCTATGCACTTCCGCAATCACCGCAAATCTTCAAGCAGCTATTGATGGTATCCGGTTTCGAACGTTATTATCAAATTGCCCGCTGTTTCCGAGATGAAGACTTACGTGCTGACAGACAGCCCGAATTCACGCAAATCGATATTGAAACAAGCTTCATGAGCCAAGAAGATATCATTAACACGGCAGAAAACATGATGGCTAAAGTGATGAAAGATGTAAAAGGATTGGACGTAACACTTCCATTCCCTCGAATGACTTACAATGAAGCGATGAGCCGTTACGGTTCCGACAAACCGGATACGCGTTTCGGAATGGAACTTAAAGATGTTTCCGAAATCGTCAAAGACAGTGATTTCAAAGTGTTCACCGGTGCTGTAGCAAGCGGCGGTCAAGTTAAGGCAATCGTCGTCAAGGACGGAAATGCGGATTATTCCCGTAAAGACATTGATGGCTTGGCTGAATTTGCAGCGATTTACGGTGCTAAAGGCCTTGCATGGCTAAAAGTTGAAGAAGACGGTGTAAAAGGACCAATCGCCAAATTCTTCGCAGAAGATCAAGAGCAATTAGTATCTGAATTGGAAGCTGAAGTGGGCGATTTAATCCTATTCGTGGCGGACAAGAAAGGCATAGTCGCAGATGCACTTGGAGCACTTCGCATCAAGCTTGGTAAAGAAAGAGGCTTAATCGATCAAAGCAAATTCAACTTCCTATGGGTGACGGACTGGCCATTACTTGAATATGACGAAGAAGAAGGACGCTACTATGCGGCACACCATCCATTCACAATGCCATTCCGTGAAGACATGGACAAACTGGAATCAGACCCAGCAAGCGTCCGTGCACAAGCATATGACCTTGTCCTGAACGGCTACGAACTTGGCGGTGGATCACTGCGGATATTCGAACGCGACGTTCAGGAAAAAATGTTCAAAGTTCTTGGATTCTCCGAAGAAGAAGCAAACGCACAATTCGGCTTCCTAATGGATGCATTCGAATACGGAACGCCACCACACGGCGGAATCGCCCTTGGACTGGACCGCATGGTCATGCTGCTTGCAGGCCGCACGAACCTTCGCGACACCATCGCGTTCCCGAAAACAGCAAGCGCAAGCGACCTGCTCGTTGACGCACCGAGTACCGTAAGTGACAAGCAATTGGCCGAACTTAACCTAAGGCTTGCTGCACTTAAAAAATAATTCATTTGGGAAAAATATGAAAAAATACCTATGTGTTTTTCCTTGAAATAGAGTTAAGCATTATGCTATGATGTTTTCAACAAGTAAGAGTCCTGATGTGTTCGTTCTTTAACCTATAAGTTTTGACCGAACACTTATAGTTACCGGGAGCACTAGTTTCCTGGCCGCGTAAAAGCCTCCCTCGAAGAGGACTTACAAACGCGAGGAACCGAGCACCCACCTGCGGAGAGCGGGTTCAAAACAAAGGCGTAAACGGCACAATTGGGACTCTTACACCTTACAAAGCAACTCATGTTAAATAACATGGGTTTTTTTGTGCATTAAAATAGTTAACTTACGAGTAAATGGTGCAAACTCACGAGTAAATAGCGTGAAATCACGAGTAAATGGCGTAAACTCACGAGTAAACAGAGTAAACTCACGAGTAAATGGCGAACTCACGAGTAAATGGCGTAAACTCACGAGTAAATGGCGAACTCACGAGTAAATGGCGTGAACTCACGAGTAAATAGTGAAAACTCACGAGTAAATGGCGTGAATTCACGAGTAAACAGCGGAAATTCACGAGTGAGCTACAATTTCATGAATTAAAAAAAGTAAACGTACGGTAAAACGATTTCAGTTCCTAGCAGGAAAAAAAGGGAATAATAAAGAAGCTAAAGGAGAAGGAGTTGATGTATGGATGTTAAAACCGTGTGAAAAGCCTATGAAAATGCTCAAACTGGAGGCATTAAGCAGGAGGCTATCAGCAAATCATCCAAAACAGGAAAGAATAAAGAACGATTTCCGAAAAAATCCGTACAGGATTTAACGGGGAGCGGAGTATCGGAAAGGAGTTGAAGAATCTTCCGAAAGAATATCGAGTATTTCATGATTTGAGGTTGGACCACGATGGGAGCCGTTATTTTCAAATGGATTTCCTAATAATCACCCGGAATTACTGTATCATCATTGAAGTGAAAAACTTTGCAGGAACGCTCTATTTTGACCGTACCTATCCCCAATTGATTCGTTCAAAAGACGGACAGGAACAGGCATATCTGGATCCGCTAATCCAGGTCGACGTGCAAAAATCCCGATTAAATGATTGGCTTACTTTTCACAAATTCCCCTCGCTGCCGATTGAAACGTTAATTGCCAACGCAAACTCGAATACGATCATCAGGACTACCCCAGGTTTTACCCCCATTTTCAAAAAAATCACGGGAAAAGAAACCCTCATCACCAAAATCAATACCCTTGAAAAAAAGTATCCTTCCGAGCAATTAACCCAAAGGCAGAGCACTAGACTTTCGAACACGATTCTGCAAAAAAACACTCCACTTAATCCTGATATACTCAATTTATATCAAATCGATGAGCAAGATCTGCTAAAAAGCGTTCAATGTCCTGAATGCGCTGCTCTCCATATGCACTATCACTGGGGCAAATGGACATGCAGTCAATGTTCATACGCCTCTAAAGATGCCCACATTCAAACTCTTCGCGATTTTGCTCTCCTCATAAAACCCAATATAACAAATAAACAAGCACGGCTCTTTTTACAAATAGATTCAATTGATATCATGCAGCGGATGCTGTCTGCACTGGAATTGCCTTATTCGGGGCAATTTAAAAATAGAGCTTATAAACTTAATGGATTAATTCACGAGTAAACGGGCCAAATTCACGAGTAAATGACGCAAACTCACGAGTAAATGACGCAAACTCACGAGTAAATGACGCAAACTCACGAGTAAACGGCCAAACTCACGAGTAAACAGGCCAAAATCACGAGTAAATGACGCGAATTCACGAGTAAATGACGCGAATTCACGAGTAAATTGCACAACTTCCCAAGCTCAGGCCCCAAACTCAAAGAAAACACCCAAAAAACCAGCGAATAAACTTCAAATATTCCCATTTAAGTAACACTCCGCAGTATAGATTCGTAAATTATAGTAAGGTTGAGCAATTGAAGCCAAGGATAGAAAGTAGTGAGGGCTTTGAAAGATTTATTGTATGCTAAGAGGATGGAAATGCTTCAATTAGTGGAGCGGCTAGTGAATATAGATAGTGGTTCTCATACGAAAAAGGGTATTGATGAAATTGGCTCGATTTTAAAAACCAAATTTGAAAGTCTGGATTTTATTGTGAATACCGTTGAGCAACAGAATTATGGCAATCAGCTGGTCATCCAGCATCGTGATGCGCATCAACCGCATATTCTGGTCGTTGCCCATATGGATACGGTTTTTCCGGAGGGCACAGCGCAAAAACGTCCTTTCAAAGTGAGGGGAAATCGGGCATACGGTCCTGGTGTGGCGGATATGAAGTCAAGTTTGGTTGAGCTTTTTTATGCGATCCTTTGCCTGAAACAGACGGGGCAGACAGGCTATAAGCATATCCAGATCATTCTTAATAGTGATGAGGAGATCGGGTCTCCGTCATCTGTTTCACTCATATCGGAAAAAGCGGCCAATAAGAAGTTTGCGCTAATTCTTGAACCGGCAAGGACGGACGGTTCGCTTGTCACGGCAAGAAGGGGTTGCGGTCAGTTTAAAGTGGATATTGCGGGGGTGGCCGCCCATTCAGGGATCGAGCCGGAAAAGGGACGAAGTGCAATTGAAGAATTGGCCCATAAGGTAATCGCCTTACATCGATTGAATGATCTGCAGAAAGGAATCAGCGTGAATGTCGGCAAAATTGAAGGGGGCTCCGCTGTCAATATGATCGCTTCCCATGCGGCTGCTTTCGTCGATGTGCGGATTTCGGAAAAAAGGCAGGAAGCCATCATCCTCAAGCAACTGAAAAAAATCTGTGCCGAAACCTATATTCCAGGAACGAAAACGACATTAAGCGGGAAAATGGACCGCTCTCCCATGGAAAAGAATGAGAAAACGAACGTGCTTTTAGAGTCGATCCGGCAGGCTGGGAAGGAAATCGGCATCGAAATCACGGATACGGCCACGGGTGGAGGTTCGGATGCTTCCATCACTTCTGATTTGGGAATCGCGACAGTGGATGGACTCGGGCCCATTGGAGGGAATGCACATAGTGAAGAGGAGTATTTGGAAATCCCCAGCCTTACGGAAAGGACACTCCTATTGGCAACCGTCATTCAAAAATTATCAAAAATGACCTAGCACACTAATTCCGATTAGACTGCTCATATTTCGCTTGTCATAAATGATGTTTATGATATATTGTTAATTGGGAAGCTAAATAAGAACAGAATTTATTGGAGTTGAATATATATGCTGCATCAGTTTTCACGTAATGAATTGGCAATTGGCAAGGAAGGAATCGATATTCTGAAAAACACGACCGTTGCCGTCCTGGGTGTTGGAGGCGTTGGTTCATTTTCAGCCGAAGCATTGGCACGCACCGGGGTAGGCCGTATTATTCTTGTGGATAAAGACGATGTCGACATCACAAATGTAAACAGGCAGATCCATGCTCTATTATCAACAGTCGGTCAACCGAAAGCGGAATTGATGAAAAGTCGGATTCAAGACATCAATCCTGACTGCGAAGTGATCGCTCTTAAAATGTTCTATACAGAAGAGACATTTGAGGAATTCTTCAGCTATGGTCTGGACTATGTCATTGACGCATCGGATACGGTCATTTATAAAATGCATGTGATGAAGGAATGCCTTAAACGGAATATCAAGGTGATTTCTAGCATGGGGGCCGCTAATAAGATGGACCCGACGCGTTTTCAAATTGCCGATATCTCCAAAACGCATACCGATCCGCTAGCCAAGGTCATTCGTACTAGATTGCGTAAAGAGGGCATAACAAAGGGAATTCCCGTTGTCTTTTCCGACGAGAGCCCTATTGTCATTCGTGAGGATGTGCGGAAAGAAGTCGGCAATGATGGGGCAAAAATCCGTAAAGCCCAAATGCCTCCGTCTTCGAATGCTTTCGTACCATCCGTTGCGGGTTTAATTGCAGCAAGCTGGGTGATCAATGATCTATTAAAAGACATTGAAGTTCGCCGTGTAAACGATTGATAATAAATCAACTGACTCTATAATGGGTCAGTTTTTTTGTGCCGAATAGCATATATTCCCTTTTAATAACTTTTTTATCCATATCATATAGACGGGGTCGAAAGAATGAGATAAACTATTTTCAGAATATTGTTTTTATTTAAATATTCTGAGAACATATAAAACAAGGGGGTTTCAAATGAAGAAGAAAAAGCTAGCAGGAGTGTTTCTATCACTTTCATTGGTTGCAGGGGCGCTGGCAGGTTGCAGCGGCGACTCGAAAACTAGCAGTTCAGGCGGGGGTTCATCAAAATCGGGTGACACCATTAAAATTGGGGCCAACCTTGAATTATCCGGAGGAACGGCATCATTCGGCCAATCGGCTGCCGATGGTTTAAAACTGGCCATCGATGAGATTAATAAAAAGGGCATCGACGGTAAAAAACTTGAAATCGTTAAGGTTGACAATAAATCTGATGCAGCAGAAGCTACAAGCGGTTCGATCAAGTTAGTCAGCCAGGACAAGGTTGTGGCTGTAGTCGGATCTGCAACAAGCACGAATACATTGGCACAGGTTCAAGTCGCACAAGATAATAAAGTACCTCTCCTCACACCAACTGCAACAAATCCCGACATTACCAACAAAGCTGGAAAATTAAATGATTATGTGTTCAGAACTTGCTTTATCGACCCATTCCAAGGTACGGTGGCAGCCAATTTTGCATCTGACGAAATTGGGGCCAAGACGGCTGCGATCTATGTGGATAGCGCAAGTGATTATTCTAAAGGATTGGCCGCGGCTTTTAAAGAAGCATTCACTGCCAAGGGCGGTAAAATCGTGGCGGAAGAAGCTTATGTAACGAAAGATACTGATTTCCGTTCTACATTGACACGTATCAAATCGGCAAAACCTGAGTTCGTATTCCTTCCTGGATATTATGAGGAAGTCGGATTGATCCTAAAACAGGCCCGTGAAGACGGCATGGACCTTCCATTCATGGGCGGGGACGGCTGGGATTCCCCGAAGGTCGTTGAAATTGCCGGAGCGGATGCTTTAAAGAATACGTATATTACGAATCACTATTCCCCGGAAGATGAAGATGCAAAAATCCAGGATTTCGTTGCAGCCTTCGAAAAGGAATACGATAAAACACCGGATGCTTTTGCAGCACTTGGCTATGACACTGGGTACTACCTGGCAGATGCCATCAAGAGATCTGGAGATGCTTCCCCTGAAAAAATCAGACAAGCGCTGGAAGATGTAAAAGATCTTCAATTAGTTTCCGGAACACTGAACCTTGATGAAAATCATGATCCGATCAAATCTGCGACCATCTTGGAATATGTGGATGGCAAACAAACATTCAAGACAAAAATCAATCCATAATACCTTACGTGGATAGGGGGCAAGTCCCCCCTATTCTATATTCACTTAAAAAACACCTTAACGGGGAGAGTGCAATATGGAACTGATTCAGCAATTGGTAAATGGCATTTCACTCGGAAGCATTTATGCATTGATCGCGCTTGGTTATACGATGGTTTACGGAATCGTCAAGCTCATAAATTTCGCCCATGGTGACGTATTCATGGTTGGTTCATTTGTGGGGTTTTACGCCATTACCGTAATGGACTTATCCTTCATACCGGCTTTATTGATTTCGATGGCCACATGTGCCATCTTTGGCGTTTTAATTGAACGCATTGCTTATAAACCCCTTCGTAATGCAACACGGATTGCGGCCTTGATAACGGCCATCGGTGTTTCCCTTCTGATAGAAAATGGGCTGATTTACATCCGGGGCGCCCAGCCGGAAGCCTATCCAAATAATGTCCTTCCGATGGATAAACTCGATATATTCGGGGTTTCCATCAGCAGTCAATCGATATTGATCCTATCCGTATCCATCATTTTGATGATCATCCTGCAATTCGTTGTCCATAAAACAAAAATCGGCAAAGCGATGCGTGCCGTTTCATTCGATTCCGAGGCGGCCAAGCTGATGGGAATAAATGTGAACAATACGATTTCGGCTACGTTCGCCATAGGTTCGGCCCTGGCAGGGGCAGCTGGTGTCATTTTTGGCATCTACTATATAAAGATCGAACCGTTGATGGGTGTCCTTCCTGGCCAGCCGTCTTGGGCGGCATCGGCATCATTCCGGGAGCGATGGTCGGCGGTCTGCTGCTTGGAGTGATCGAGGCTTTGGTCAGTGCCGCCGGTTACTCATTATGGCGCGATGGAGTGGCTTTCGTCGTACTTATCTTGATTTTGATTTTCTTGCCGCAGGGACTGTTCGGTAAAAATAAAAGAGAAAAAGTATAGGGGAGACATGGCGATGACTACTTTAAAGAATTCAAAGGGTTTTTGGCTCTCGATCGTGCTCGCACTTATTTTTTTCGGAATCATGCAGTACACCATTTCAAACGGTATCCTCAATCCATTTTATATCAACACGCTCATGTTCATCGGCATCAATATCATGCTGGCGACGAGCCTTCATTTAATCATTGGAATAACCGGGCAGTTCTCGATCGGGCATGCCGGTTTTTTAGCGGTTGGGGCCTATGCTTCGGCAGTCATGACAATGAAGCTGGAACTTCCTTTCATCATAGCCGTATTGGCTGGGGGCGTCATCGCCGCTGTTGCGGGTATGGTGATCGGGATACCCAGCTTGCGCCTGAAGGGGGATTACCTGGCGATAGCCACCCTTGGTTTTGGGGAAATTGTCCGGATCGTCCTTTTGAATATTGACTATGTAGGCAGTGCAAGCGGGATGCAGGTATCCCACCTGACTTCTTGGCCATGGGTTTTTGCCTGTGTCATGATCACCGTCTTAGTCATCAGGAATTTCACAAATTCGACTCACGGGCGTGCATGCATATCTGTTAGGGAAGATGAAACGGCGGCTGATGCGATGGGAATCAATACGACCTATTATAAAGTGGCGGCCTTTGTCATCGGAGCTTTTTTTGCCGGAATTGCCGGATCGCTCTATGCCCATAATTTTTATATTATCCAGCCATCGAATTTCGGTTTCCTGAAATCCTTCGATATACTGATTTTCGTCGTACTTGGCGGTCTTGGAAGTCTTTCAGGTTCGGTTTTAGCCGCCATTTTACTGACGATCGTGACGACATTCCTTCAGGATTATCCGGAAACGAGGATGATCATCTATAGTCTTGTCCTGATCCTGATGATGATTTTCCGCCCGCAGGGGTTAATGGGAACAAGAGAAATCACATCATTGTTCACACATAAAAAAACGAAAGGGGGCCCAAAGGATGGAAGTCACAATACCGTTGCTTAAGGTAGATTCGGTGGGTATACGCTTTGGCGGATTGAAAGCGGTGTCCGATGTGAACGTGGAATTATTTCCAGGGGAACTTGTAGGCCTGATCGGGCCGAATGGGGCTGGGAAAACGACCTTCTTCAATTTATTGACGGGTGTGTATGTCCCTACGGAAGGAACGATCGCCTTGAACGGGGAAAATCTAAATAAGCAGCCGCCTTATAAAATTACCCGAAAAGGGATCTCGAGGACCTTTCAAAACATTCGTCTCTTCAGTGAGTTATCCGTGATCGATAATGTGAAGGTTGCTTACCACTCGCTTGCCAAGCATGGAATTCCAAGCTCCATATTCCGGTTGCCCGGATATTTTTCAGGGGAAAAGGAAATGGATGAAAAGGCGCTCGAATTTTTGCGGATTTTCAATCTTGACCATTTTAAGGATGAAAAAGCGAAGAATCTTCCATACGGACAGCAAAGGCGGCTGGAAATCGCCCGTGCCCTTGCCGCCAATCCGAAACTTCTTTTACTGGACGAACCAGCAGCCGGGATGAACCCCCATGAAACGAAAGAATTAATGAACCTCATTGCTTTTATCCGGAAGGAGTTCAACCTTACCGTTTTGCTAATCGAACATGATATGTCACTGGTCATGGGTGTATGCGAACGGATTTATGTCCTTGATCATGGACAGCTCATCGCTCACGGAAAACCGGAAGAAATCCGCAACGATCCAAAGGTTATCGAGGCATATCTAGGGGAGGAGGTTTCCTGATGCTGAAAATAGAGGACATCAATGTTTATTACGGCAATATCCAAGCGCTAAAAGGGGTTTCCATGGAGATAAATGAGGGGGAAATCGTGACCTTGATCGGGGCGAACGGGGCGGGAAAAAGCACGCTGCTCAAAACGATTTCCGGTCTTTTAAAACCAAAGCAAGGAAAAGTTCTGTTCGAAGGTGAATCGATTGGGGGAAAAGCGGCACAGGCCATCGTGAAACTGGGCATATCCCATGTACCTGAAGGACGACGTGTCTTCGCCAACATGACGGTGGCCGAAAACCTGGAGCTAGGAGCTTATTTGCGGAAAGACAAAGATGGCATCCATAAGGATATGGAAAAGGTATACGAGCTATTTCCGAGGCTGCTGGAAAGAATCAAACAGCAGGCTGGCACGCTTTCAGGCGGCGAACAGCAGATGCTTGCAATGGGTCGGGCCTTAATGGCGAAACCGCGACTATTACTGCTCGATGAACCTTCGATGGGCCTTGCACCGCTTTTGGTGAAGCAAATATTCAACATCATCCAGGAGATCAGTGAGTCCGGCACAACGATCCTTTTGGTCGAGCAAAACGCCAACCTCGCCTTATCCATTGCAGATCGGGCGTATGTCGTTGAAACGGGACGAATCGTCCTGTCGGGCAATGCCGAGGAACTAACATCAAGTGAAGAAATAAAAATGGCCTATTTAGGAGGCCACTGAACCGCCGTTTGGCGGTTTATTTGTTTGTTGATCAGTTTATGCAAAATATGCAGGAAGATAAAAAAGCACAGGGTTTCATGCATGATTTTATACATCCAATATAGTATTATTCAATTTCGATATAGGAATTAAGACTAAAAAAGCACGAAAAAACTGGGTTTAATTCCCTATCATTATACTTGTATTTTGGTAAAAATGTAATTAATAGGATGATGAAAATAAGCGAATGAATAAATTTTTTTGATCTATAAATAAGGAGTTTGTAATATCAATATAATTTAATTATCAGTTTTTTCTGATTATATCGCTTGTTTTCGCAATATTTAAAATATATAAAGATAAAAATGATATAGTACTACCTGTGAAAGATTTCCTATCTAGCGAAATCTTCTCGCAATTAATGTATAGACGGAATGAAAATTATGCGGTAAACTATTTTTCGAAATATTAATTTAATTTGAAACATTTCATCTAATCAATTTTTTTCTGAAGCATCATGAATAAATATTCATGCATCAGAGCTTGATTACAAAATGGGGGGATTATTTATGAAAAAGAAAAAATTAGCAAGTGCATTCCTTTCTCTATCACTTGCTGCAGGAGTGCTAGCGGGATGTTCCGGCTCTGGTTCATCTGAAAAATCAAGCGGGGATGGAGATACGATCAAAATCGGTGTCAACCTTGAATTATCAGGCGGTGTCGCTTCATATGGACAATCGATTGCAGAAGGTCTGGAGCTTGCAACTGCGGAAATCAATAAAGAAGGCATTGACGGTAAAAAAATCAAACTAATTAAAGTCGATAATAAATCTGAAGCGTCCGAAGCGACAAGCGGAGCGATCAAGCTGACATCACAAGATCAGGTTGCAGCGATCGTAGGCGCAGCAACAAGCACGAACTCGATTGCACAAGTACAGATTGCCCAAGATAATAAAGTGCCGGTCATTTCACCTTCTGGTACAAGCCCTGAAATCACTTTCAGCAAGGATAAATTGAACGATTACGTTTTCAGGACAAGCTTCATCGATCCGTTCCAAGGGACGGTAGCTGCAAACTTCGCCACTAAAGAAATCAAAGCGAAAAGTGCAGCCATCTATATTGACAGCGCAAGTGATTATTCAAAAGGGTTAGCCGCAGCCTTTAAAGAACAATTCGAAAAGAATGGCGGAAAGGTTGTTGCTGAGGAAGCTTACATTGCGAAGGATACTGATTTCCGTTCCACATTGACTCGTTTGAAATCGGCAAAACCTGATTTCATTTTCCTTCCTGGTTACTATGAGGAAGCTGGTCTGATCGTGAAGCAGGCACGGGAAACTGGACTTGATGTTCCATTCATGGGCGGCGACGGCTGGGATTCTCCTAAGCTAGTTGAAATTGCCGGTGCAAAAGCTCTAAATAATACGTTCATCACGAACCACTATTCTTCAGGTGATCCTGATGAGAAAATTCAGAATTTTGTGTCAGCGTTTAAAGCGAAATACAAAGATAAGTCCCCGGATGCATTTAATGCCCTAGGATATGACACAGGATACTTCCTTGCAGACGCGATTAAACGTGCCGGTTCAGCGGATTCGAAAAAAATCAAAGAAGCGCTGGAAAAAACGGCTGACCTTGAGCTTGTTACGGGTACATTCACATTGGATGAAAAACATAATCCAATCAAATCTGCCACCATCCTTGAATTTAAGGAAGGAAAACAAGTATTCAACACAAAAATCAATCCTTAATTTCGGAGAACAACTCCAACCCTTTCGCCGGCCCTTCCTTAATAAGAAGGTGCTGGCGAATTCTCATTTTTCAAGCATGCCAGGGTGCTGAACATCCCCTTAACGGAATGAAAAGAGTCTGGACTAATTATTCATAAAATTAGATTTTCAAGGAGAGTCGAACATGGAATTGATACAACAGTTAATAAACGGGGTTTCATTAGGCAGCATTTATGCCCTTATCGCTCTCGGATATACGATGGTTTACGGGATTGTTAAATTGATAAACTTCGCACATGGCGATGTATTCATGGTCGGCTCATTCGTTGGGTTTTACTCAATAACGGTCCTGGATCTGTCATTCGTGCCCGCCCTATTAATCTCGATGACGGTCTGTGCGCTGTTTGGGGTATTGATCGAGCGTATCGCGTACAAGCCATTGCGTAACGCAACGCGTATCGCGGCACTTATCACTGCCATCGGTGTTTCCCTTTTGATCGAATACGGATTCATATACGTCCGCGGTGCACAGCCGGAAGCTTATCCGAATGATGTATTGCCGACAGACAAGTTCAATATTTTTGGAGTTTCCATCAATAGTCAATCGGTTTTGATTTTTGGAGTGGCTGTAGTCTTGATGATCATCCTTCAAATCATCGTTCATAAATCAAAAATTGGAAAAGCGATGCGTGCCGTTTCCTACGATGCGGATGCAGCTAAGCTGATGGGTATAAATGTCGATAACACGATTTCCGCCACCTTTGCAATCGGTTCCGCATTGGCTGGGGCAGCGGGCGTCATTTTCGGTATTTACTATATAAAGATCGAGCCGCTCATGGGTGTGCTTCCTGGATTGAAGGCATTCGTTGCCGCCGTACTTGGAGGAATCGGGATTATACCGGGCGCGATGGTCGGTGGCCTATTGCTAGGTGTCATCGAAGCTTTGGTCAGTGCCGCCGGTTACTCATTATGGCGTGATGCTGTAGCCTTCGTCGTACTGATTCTTATCTTGATTTTCATGCCACAAGGCTTATTCGGTAAAAACAAAAAAGAAAAAGTATAGGGGAGACAAAGCAATGACTACAATTAAGCGAGCAAAAGGTTTTTGGCTCTCGATTTCACTATCATTGATCTTTTTCGCCGTAGTTCAAGTGTTAATCGGCGGCGGATCGCTAAATCCTTTTTATCAAAATACGCTCATGTTCATCGGGATCAATATCATTCTGGCAGCGAGCCTGCACTTGATCATCGGGATAACCGGGCAGTTCTCCATCGGGCATGCCGGTTTCCTGGCAGTCGGTGCCTATGCCTCAGCCGTCATGACGATGAAGCTGGAAATGCCATTTTATGCAGCATTGATAGTCGGCGGTTTGGCGTCAGCGCTGGCAGGATTGATCATCGGAATTCCTAGCTTACGCTTAAAAGGTGACTATCTGGCGATTGCGACCCTTGGTTTTGGGGAAATCGTCCGGATCATGCTTTTGAATATCGATTATGTCGGCGGGGCCAGCGGCATGCAGGTTTCCCATTTGACCACTTGGCCGTGGGTATTCGCATCCGTCATCGTAACGATCATCGTCATCCGAAACTTTACTAGCTCGACCCACGGAAGAGCCTGCATATCAATCCGCGAGGACGAAACGGCTGCCGATTCGATGGGAATCAACACGACCTATTACAAAGTTGTCGCTTTTGCGATCGGTGCTTTTTTTGCCGGTATCGCTGGAGGGCTTTACGCTCATAACTTCTATATCATCCAGCCATCGAACTTTGGATTCCTGAAATCATTCGATATTTTGATCCTTGTCGTTCTTGGCGGCCTTGGAAGTCTTTCCGGTGCCGTATTGGCCGCGATATTACTGACGGTAGTCACGACTTTCCTGCAGGATTATCCGGAAACGCGAATGATCATCTACAGTCTTGTGCTAATCGTGATGATGCTCTATCGCCCGCAAGGTTTAATGGGTACCAAAGAAATAACATCCATGTTCAAACGTAAAGGAGGAAGCAGCCATGAAAAAAATAAAAACACCGCTGCTTAAAGTCGATTCGGTCGGCATCCAGTTCGGAGGGCTTAAAGCCGTTTCTGATGTTAACGTCGAGTTATATCCAGGGGAACTAATTGGCTTGATCGGGCCGAACGGCGCTGGAAAAACGACTTTCTTTAACTTGCTGACAGGAGTTTACGTCCCGACGGAGGGCACCATTTCCTTGGAAGGTGAGAACTTAAGAAAACTGCCTCCATATAAAATCACGCAAAAGGGGATCAGCCGGACATTCCAGAACATTCGCTTATTCAGTGAGCTATCCGTGATCGACAATGTAAAAGTGGCCTATCATTCGCTTTCTAAGCATGGCATCTTAAGTTCGATCCTCCGCATGCCGATCCATTTTAAAGGCGAAAAGGAAATGGATGAAAAAGCGATTGAGTTCTTGAAGATTTTCAACCTTGATCAATATAAGGATGAAAAGGCAAAGAACCTGCCGTATGGTAAACAAAGACGTTTGGAGATCGCCCGTGCACTTGCCGCCAACCCGAAACTGCTTTTGCTCGATGAACCGGCAGCGGGGATGAACCCCCAGGAAACGCACGAACTCATGAACCTGATTGCCCTCATCCGTGAGAAATTCGATTTGACCGTATTATTGATAGAACATGATATGCCGCTCGTCATGGGTGTTTGCGAACGCATATATGTACTCGATCACGGACAACTGATCGCTCAAGGAAAGCCAGAGGAAATCCGTAACAATCCAAAAGTCATCGAGGCCTATCTGGGCGAGGAGGTTTCATAATGTTAAAAATCGAGGACATCAACGTCTATTACGGAAACATTCAAGCCTTGAAAGGAATCTCGCTTTCTATTAACGAAGGTGAAATCGTAACCCTGATCGGGGCGAACGGAGCCGGGAAAAGCACGTTGCTGAAAAGCATTTCAGGCCTATTAAAACCAAAACAAGGGAAGATCCTATTCGAAGGGGATTCCATCGGCGGAAAGGCAGCACAATCCATCGTGAAAATGGGCATTTCCCATGTCCCTGAAGGCCGGCGGGTCTTTGCTAACATGACCGTCGAAGAAAACCTTCAGCTTGGTGCTTATCTGCGCAAAGATAAGGCAGGCATCAAGCAGGACATGGAGAAAGTCTATGAATTGTTCCCGCGTTTACTGGAGCGTCTGAAACAGCAATCCGGAACCCTTTCCGGCGGGGAACAGCAAATGCTCGCGATGGGCAGGGCCCTCATGGCCAAGCCCCGTCTTCTGTTACTGGACGAGCCATCGATGGGACTTGCCCCATTATTGGTGAAGCAAATCTTTCATATCATCGAAGAAATCAACAAAACAGGTACGACGATTCTGCTGGTCGAACAAAATGCCAACTTAGCACTATCCATAGCCGACAGAGCCTATGTTGTCGAAACCGGACGAATCGTCCTATCAGGCAAATCAGAGGAACTGACCGCAAGCGAAGAAATCAAGAACGCCTATTTAGGCGGACATTAAACCGTGTTATAGCGATTCCGAACTGCAGGCAAACTCGATGAAAAGCGAGTTTGCCTGCAGTTTTTTGTTTGGAGAAAGGGACCGTTGATTTCCACTCCAGGCACTCGCTTTCCGCGGGCGGTCCGCCCTCGACGCTTCGCGCCTGCGGGGTCTCCCCTGGACTCGCATTTCCCGCAGGAGTCTCGCGTCTCGTAGATAGAACCCCATTTTGTCGACAATCCGAGACTGCTTTATAGCGGTTTTTTTGTTGTGTAAATAAGATAATTTAACTAGATAAAAAGGTTAGTAAAACCTTATCGGACGGTATACAATCTAGTTAGGAATAATAGTAGAATTGGTTCATGATATAACCTCATCGATAGCTATTCTTAATCATATTTTTTGGAGTGATTGTATGCACAAGCTTATTCAGGCTATATTGCCGGTATTATTACTGTTTATGATTCTGCCAATCTATCAGCCAGATGCTGCATCTGCAGAAGAGACGCCGCAATCTGATGGTGTCATCGTCAAGTACAAAGAGGCGAACGATGAGCCGATCAACGAGTTGATAGAAAAGGTGGAGGTTCCTAAAGGGGAATCAACCGATAACCTGATCGAGGAACTTGAAGAACAGAAGGATGTGGAATATGCAGAACCAAACTATCTTTTCAAGAAGATGGAAAGCCCGAACGATCCAGCCTACATAGACCAGTGGCACCATAAAAAGCTTGGTACGGGTGCAGCGTGGACAAAAACAATGGGATCAAAGGAATTGATCGTGGCCATCATTGACGACGGCATCGATCGCAACCACGAAGATTTAAAAGGAAGGATCGTCAATGCCTATGATACGATACGCAATCGGAAGCATATCGTCCCAAAAGGGGAGCATGGAACGCATATCGCTGGCATCATTGCCGGTTCTGCGAACAACGGCATAGGCGGAACGGGTATTGCCCCGAACGTTAAACTAATGCCGATCAACGTCTTTGATGGAGAGTATGCCGATACGGCCGATATCATTGAAGCTATACATTATGCCGTTCAGCAAAAGGCAAACATCATCAATATGAGTTTAGGCGACACAAGTTATTCGGAGTCCTTGAACAAGGCCGTCCAGGAAGCCTATAAAAAAGGCGTACTGATCGTCGCGGCTGCCGGGAATGAAGGGGATATGGGGAAAAATGTACAGCGAGTGTACCCAGCTGCATTCAGCCACGTCATTTCCGTAGCTGCCACTAACTCAAGTGACAAGCGTCCCAGTTATTCCAACTACCATTCAACAGTCGATATTGCGGCCCCTGGGGATGACATCCTTTCAACCCTGCCAAATGGTAAATACGGCTGGATGAGCGGAACATCGATGGCCACGCCGATGGTGGCGGGTGTAGCGGCATTGATTTGGTCCAATGAGCCTAAACTAAACAAAACGGAGGTTGAATACCGTCTCTATGATTCAGCCGTGGACCTAGGCACAAAAGGGAAAGACATCTACTATGGAAACGGGCGGGTCAATGCCAAAAAAGCACTGGAAATGAAGACGCTGACCAAACCGTCCGTGACTGCGATATCCGATAAGGACACCAAGATCAATGGGAAAATCCCGGCTGATTTCAAAGCGGGGACCGTCTCCATTTATACCGATAAAAAACAACTCGCCACAGTGAAGATCAGCGGCGAAAAAACGTTTACAGCGACCATCGCAAAACAAACAGCCGGAACGACTATCTCTACTAGGCTCATCGATAAATCGGGAAATAAAAGTATTCCCGTTTCATTTAAAGTGGCAGATAAAACGGCTCCTGTAAGACCGTCCGTAAATACGGTAGGTGACAATACCGTAAAAGTAACCGGCAAAGCGGAAGCAAGCTCTTCCGTCACCGTCAAAACCGGCAGAACGGTTCTAGGCAAAGCAAATTCCAACAGCGCAGGGAATTTCACCGTAACGATGTCAAAAAAACAAAAGGCCGGAAAAGTCCTATCCATTACAGCAACCGATAAAGCGGGCAATATAAGCTCGATCAAAACCGTGACCGTCGCAGACAAAACAGCACCAAGTAAACCGACGGTCAACACAGTCACGACAAAAACGACAATAGTAACCGGCAAAGCAGAAGCTAACTCCACTGTGTCCATCAAAGCATCAAAAAAAGTGATCGGCTCTGCCACAGCAACGACCAAAGGTACATTCTCGGTTAGAATTCCCAAGCAAAAAGCCGGGAAGAACCTATATATTCATGCCAAAGATAAAGCGAAAAACGTAAGCGAATCAAGAAAAGTAACAGTTAAAAAGTGATGGAAAAACAAGAACAGCCCCCAATAATCTAATTGGGGGCTGTTCTTAAATCAATCTCTATTTCCATACATCAATTCCGTGCTTCGGCTGTAAAGTTCAATGATATTGCCGAAAGGACAATATATTAAATAATAAGGCTTGTTCTTCCAGGTATTCCATAGATCGCTACGCCTTTATCCGCCGGAGGCACCATGACCTCAGCCAGCTTATCAATATCATCCGATAGCAGGCAAATATGAAAAAATCCCTTATACCGCGACGCTCACCCTTAGGCATCCTCGGCTCCTCAAACTCAAAAAGCTCAATCCCTACTGAATTATCCGCCACCAAATGAGCATTACGCATCTTTTTGATATGATCACCGAAATCATAGATCATATTATGTTGATTCTCCTCACTCGCAAATGAGTAATTGCTGTCATATGTATCTCGCTGATATAAAAAAATATCCTTTAAAGATGGAGGGGAAACCGTACTGTTTTTGGGGACAAAAAAGAAGCAATAGCCAATATTGCTTCTTAGATTACATATATCGACTTCATGAAATTCTTTAAATTTCACCCTCTTCAAGCCTCCTATTATACTCAACTTTACTGATCAATCCCTTTGCATTACAGGTAAGGCAATCTGTATAAATATCGTAGGCGCCTGTACCTGCACAAACATGGCATTTAACATGAGTTTCCGGTATATCCTTATGCATGAATGAAAAAACTTTTCCAATATACTGCAGAATAATCATTCCCAAAACTCCTTTTTTTTCTATCATACATCGAAAAAGAGAGAAGGAAACAGGGAATACAATAACATTACTTAAAACTAATAAAACCATAACATAGTTTACATGGGGTTAAAAAATGTGCTGATGCAAATGCGATAAACTGTTCTACAAAATCACTACTGTTTTCAATAGGCTGTTTTCGAATACTTTGTTGCCATTTACCAAGTAATGTGGTGTGGTTGATTTCCCCTCCAGATGCTCGCTTTCCGCGGGGCGGGCGGTGAGCCTCCTCGACGTAAACGCCTGTGGGGTCTCACCTGTCCCGCTGCTCCCGCAGGAGTCTCGCACTTCCGCTCCAATCAACCTTAAATCGTTTCGTTTTAATAACAACAATCTTTACTAAAAGAGCCTTTCAAAAAAAGAACATCCATAAAGATGTCCCTTATTGTGTAATTACTTCATTTTTCTTAAAATCCATAGGTAAGCTACCATTGAAATCCCCACAGAAACTGCTGCCATTATGTAAATGCTGATATACCCGAACAGATAGCCGATTTGTCCGAAGAGGATGGCACCGAAACCGATTCCAAGATCAAAGAAGGAATAGAAAGTGGCATTGGCCATGCCTTTTCGGTTTCGGGCAGCGTGTTCAAGAGACCATGCTTGAAGAGCCGGTTGGACAGCACCGAATCCAATGCCATATAAAATAGCTGCTATATACAGAATCATGTTACTTGGCATCCAGGCTAGCAATAGCATCGCCACTACGATAAAAAGAGTGGATGGAATGAAGACAGCTCGATGTCCTTTTTGATCATAGATCTTTCCAGCGAACATACGTGTGAAAATAAGGGCCAAGGCGTAAAGAAAAAAATATCCTTGAATACCTGTCAGACCTTTTTCAATTGTATAAAGCGGTAAGAAGGTAGCGGTCCCGCCAAAGGTCACCGTAATGAAAAAAACAAGAACGGACGGAGCAACAGCACTTTTTTCATAAATATCAAACCTACTAGTTTTAACTGGGGCAGAAGCATGATCCACTTTTTTATACGTAATCGTTGAAGCCATGATCCAAGCTGCCAGGCATATTACTCCGCAAAATAAAAACAAATGTTGAAAGGTTAAAACATCCGCTAAGAAAAGCCCGAATGAAGGACCAAATGCCATCGCCAAATTACCCGATAAAGTGAAGTATCCCATTCCCTCACCCCGACGCTTGGCTGGGATAAGGTCGGAGGCAATTGTACCCGATGCCGTGGTCGTATATCCCCAACCAATCCCTTGCACAATCCTCATAGCGCAAAGAAGGAAAATACTCATCATAAATCCAAACGAACCAATCGCTACAGCCAATATGGCTAGACCGAACAGGAAAACAAAACGTCTTCCTTTTGTTTCCAAGGCCTGTCCAGCAAAGGGGCGGACAATCAGGGCAGAAAATAAAAACATGCCAGCAACCAACCCAATATACCGCTCATTTCCGCCAAGCTCTTTGACAAAAAGCGGAAGGGTCGGGGAAGTCATCTGAAAGGATAAAAAAACAAAAAAGTTAGCCAAGAAAATCATAATAAAATCACGCGACCAGATTTTATCAACAACAGGAAGCTCTTCTTTTAACAAAGGTACACCCATAATAGCTATTCTCCTCAACTGATAGTAATTATCATTCTCATTTTACTAAAGTTATAGAGAACAATCTATAAAAATTGAGTGATCATCTTAAATCTAAGTAATATTGACTAGAAACAAAAAATCGGGATGGAGGTCACTTTATATTCAGGAAATACAACACACAGGGTCTTAAAGCGGATTTTCCATTAAACCATGTTCCTGACTATACAGAACGTTTCTGTAGTGTGGAATTAACTTCGCATGAAACAACCGCGCAGTTCGAATGGGAATTAATTAATCAAATGGTAATTATGGTGAAAATGTAAAATACTCGGGAGAGTTGTTGAGGAATCGTGTCATTATTATGAAATTTTAATTAAGGCCCTTTTATTTACCATTTATAAGTTATATTATTTGGGAAATGAGAGATTAAAGGAGTTAATTATGGGTAGATTTACAGAGACTGTAATGGAGAGGGTAGAAGATTCTCTACATAATAGGAAGAAACCTATGGTCGTTAAACTAAATTCCGAACAACTCGAGGATTTTATACAAAAATTTCCGGAAGACGGAGAGTTTTTTGGTTTAAGCTATCACATTCTTGATGATAAGACGGTCACTTTTAACTTAAATTCAGATGGTAGACTGCTAGAAGTATTGAATTTGGTTAAGTGATTGGTACTTTGGAGTATCCAGCAGAAATGCTGGATTTTTTTGAACTTATATAATCTTATTGAGATTAAGTGCGTATCAAAGTCGAATGATGTAGAAGATAAAACAGTATCTGTGAAACCGACATTAAAATGGAGAGGGTACAAAACGACAAAAGTAAATGGCAAAGCGGAATAATTGCGGCTTTTATTCAAGAAACTCAAAAAGCTCAGTCTCCACTCTATTATCACCATCAAATGAGCATTTACGCATCTTGTTAACTTAATCACCAAGAAGATCATTCGTCATATTAGGTTCATTCTCCTCACTTGCACAAACTAATAGGGACCCGCCAATAATTTGAATCCCATCACCTGCTCATGCCACTTAATCGTCCATCCAAAAATTCTTTTGCATACAGGTAAGACCATCCATATAAATAACGTAGGCACCTGTACCTACACAAACATGGCATTTAATGTGAGTTTCCAGTATATCCTTATGCATGAATGAAAAAACTTTTCCAAGATACTGCAGGTTGAAAAATGTGCCGATGGGTAATCATGTTTAGCATCGGGGGGAGAGTTTCATGATGAGTCCTAGAGGATTATTGTTTTAATTTCTTCAGTTAACCGACTGATTCATCTTGCCGGCGCCTCTTAAGGATCAAATTGTAAAGTAATTACTACAAATGCCTCATATACAAAGAAAGCGCTTTCAATTATGATTATCACAAGAAAACCAAGCCGAGAGGTGTGTTCAATATGATAGGTAAAAATGAAGGGAATTTCTTAAAAGGACTTTTGTTTGGTACATCTTTGAGCATACCGTTATGGATTTCTTTTATTGGATGGATAAAATTAATTGTTAATAGTTTATTTTAGAGCCCTAGGGCTCTTTTTATTTTGGCGTTGACGAGACAAAGCTGAATCCGTATTGAGCCAATAAGCTGCTCATACCACTTATCGCAGCATCCAATCAGGTACAGTTAATACAATGTGAGTAATTGCCCCTTGGTAATAAACCAGATGGGTAATCATGTCCTCGAGTTTATATTGTTAAAATTTAATGAAAAGTATTTTTATATTTCAGATGAAAACATAAAAAGACTATAGGACAAATCTATTGAAATAAATTTCTAGTATTGGTTATTAAATAAAAGTCATGCCTTCTTCCCTATTGTTCATAATAGAGAACGGAGGTAAGATTTATAGTAATATTCAGGATAATTCAATAGTTCAAGGATTTTTATGAATAAAAATATCCGTTTAAGGATTTCTGGAGTTTAATAGTAATTTCCAATTATACTTATTTGTATAAAATTCATTAAAATGTTAGATTTATGTGTAAATAATTATAAAGTTTGTCCGACAGAGCGGAAAGAGGGTTTATAGATGATCGATATACACTCCCATATATTACCAGGAGTTGATGACGGGGCTAAGCACATTACAGAGAGTATAGCCATGGCTAAGATTGCTGTATCGGAGGGTATACGGACCATTATTGCCACTCCTCATCATAAAAATGGTTTTTTTGAAAATGAGAAATTTGATATTATAGAAAAAGTGGCAGAACTAAATGATGCATTGAAAGCTGAATCAATTGGTTTGGACGTGTTGGCAGGTCAGGAAACACGAATCTATGGAGATATTTTAGCGGATTATCACGCCGAAAGAATTTTAACTTTGAATGATGGCGGAAGATACGTGTTCATAGAATTGCCGGCAGACCATGTTCCTGCATATACAGAGCCCTTATTATATGAATTGCAAATGAAAGGGCTAGTTCCTATCATCGTTCATCCAGAAAGGAATCTCGAGTTTATGGAATCTCCAAATCACCTTTACAAGCTGGTCAAACATGGAGCTTTGACTCAGATAACAGCAAAAAGTATCGTTGGTGGATTTGGAAAGAAAACTAAAAAGTTTGCCTTTCAACTCATCGAGAAAAACCTGACTCACTATATAGCATCTGATGCCCATAATACGAAAAGCCGTGCCTTCCATATGGCGGAGGCTTTTACTGAAGTAGAAAATAAGTTTGGTTTCGATATGAGGTATTTATTCATGGACAATGCCGAGCTTTTGGTTCAAGGTAAATTGGCATATAAAGAAATACCGCAGAAAATTGAATCAAGAAAATTCCTAGGTATATTTTAAATCCCCAAAAAGCCGCATCCCCAGTATAGGGGGATGCGGCTTTTTTTTATTAAAACTGCTTAATAAAGAATTCTTCCAGATACAAACTCCATATTTTATAGCCCTTTTCATTAGGTAATTCCCGCTGTTCGTTCAAGACATCTTTCATTTTATCTGATGCTTGATCAGGCCAATTACTCCAATGATTGAGATAAGGAATATCCTTATCATTTGCATACCTTTCCAATTCCTTCACTTGGTTAGGATAGTAGGTTGCATTATATAAAGGGTTAGGGGGCTGCAGAATGAATTGTGTTTCTTTGTTTGCTGCTGTGACACCCTCAATAATCGTCGTTATATTATCAAGAGAATCTTCAATTGAGACATTTCCATTGTCCTTTAAGGTGAAAGGTTCGAATAATATTAAATCTGCTTTAGCTTCTATTAAATCTTTTTGTTTGTTTTGAAGAACAAATTGTGAAGACATTAAATCGTAAAGTAAACCGTCCACTTGAACGGTGTCTCCATAAATATCTTTAAGCTGATCAGCTATATCATCAGGCAAGTTATACTCCTCATTGCCAAGAGAATTCGATCCAACCATTAAAATTTTAAAAGGTTTCCCTTCTGCCAATCTTTTTTTATATAATTCTTTGCTTTCTTTCGGCCAATTCCCTATGTATTTCACGAGTTCTTCATTATCGGGCCTTGATTTACTAGTTTCCCCCTTCATACTTTTTGGCTCAGTCTGACTGACACTAGCATCAGAAATTTTATCATTCCAATGAATATTACCTATAACTAGAGATACGACGCATGCTAAAATAATAAAAGTGGGTAAGAAGACCTTCATATGATTCCTCCATAATATGCCGCATTTAGACATTGTTTTTTTGTAATTTATACCAATTTTCAAATAACCATACCAATATATAGGGAAATAAGATCTAATATAAATATCAAATTACCTAAAATTATGACAAAAAAAACAATGAATGGCAAGGTTTTGTGTTATAATACCAATGCTGTTATTTAAAAGTTGGAGGGAATCATGGAAGAAACAATAAGTATAAAAGACCTATTTATAACTTTACGAAAGCGTTTAAGCCTAATTATCGTCATTATGGCACTTGCTGTTTTAGTAAGTGGCATTATCAGCTATTTTCTATTAACGCCAATCTATCAGGCATCCACACAATTACTGGTCAATCAATCCAAGAATGAGGAAGCACTTTATAACTACAATGAAGTTCAAACGAATCTTCAATTAATTAATACATATAATGTCATCATTAAAAGTACGGCGATATTGGAATTAGTTAAAGAAGATCTTAATCTTGACATGACAACAGCAGAGCTAAATGAAAGGATATCAGTTGAAAGTGAACAGGATTCACAAGTTGTCAACATCATTGCCGAGGATGAAAATCCCAAAACAGCAGTTGATATTGCGAATAAAACCGCAGAAGTGTTTCAAAAGCAAATAGTCGAGATTATGAATGTAGATAATGTGACTTTATTGGCAAAAGCGGAGTATAAAGAAAATCCATCACCAATCAAGCCGCAACCACTACTTAACATTGCCATAGCACTGGTTGTCGGATTAATGGCAGGTATAGGCCTTGCTTTCCTTTTGGAATATTTGGATAACACGATAAAAACAGAGCAAGATATAGAAAAGCAACTAGGTATGCCTATTCTTGGTGTCATTGGGACAATTGATGGACAAGGAGATAATAGCTTACGTTCGGAAAGAACAGCAACACGTGGAAGAGGTGAAAAAATTGGCTAAAAAGAAAAAGTTGGATTCTAAAAGAAAATTGATTGCGAAATTCAATCCAAAATCACCGATATCGGAACAATTCCGTACCATCCGGACAAATATTCAATTCTCAGCAGTTGACGAAGAGATGCGTTCGATCATGGTCACTTCTACAGGACCAGGTGAAGGGAAATCCACCACAGCGGCCAATCTTGCTGTCGTTTTTGCGCAGCAAGGAAAAACGGTTTTGCTTGTGGATGCTGACTTAAGAAAACCGACTGTTCATTATACCTTCAATTTACCTAATACATTTGGAATGACGAATGTATTAACGAAACGTATGGATTTAAAGGATGCTGTCGTTGAAACGGATGAAAAAAATCTATATGTGTTATCTAGCGGTCCAATCCCGCCTAATCCGGCTGAATTACTAAGTTCAAAAACAATGACTGAGTTATTCGAACGATTCTACGAAGAATTTGACATCATCATCATGGATACACCTCCAGTTTTAGCGGTAACGGATGCACAAATTCTATCGAACAAATGTGATGGTACGATTCTGGTAATCTCGAGTGGGAAAACAGGAACTGAACAAGCGTTGAAGGCGAAAGAACTATTGAATGCAGCTTCATGTAACCTTTTGGGTGTTGTGTTAAATAATAAAAAAATGCAAAAAAACAACCAATATTACTATTATTACGGAAATAAGTGAAAGTGCTACTTATTTCCTAGTTTTTATATTATATTAATTATAGGGAATGAATGTAATTTTAATAGGTTAAAAGGATTAGGGGAAGAGGTGGAGGTATGATAGACATCCATTCCCACATATTACCCGGGATAGATGATGGAGCACAATCTATTGAGGATAGTTTAGAGATGGCGAGAATGGCGGTTTTAGAAGGTATACATAAGATCATTGCAACACCGCATCATATGAATGGGAAATATGAAAATCGGAAACAAGATATCATAAACAGAGTGGCAGAGCTGAATGAGGTATTGACAGCGGAAGCGATTCCATTGGAAATATTGCCAGGGCAAGAAACAAGGATATATGGAGAGATTTTGAAAGACTATGAACTAGAAGAGATAATTACATTGAATAATGGGGAAAAGTATCTTTTCATTGAACTGCCATCTGCACATGTCCCGCGTTATACGGAACAATTGCTTTCAGATATACAATTCGAGCGCTTGACTCCGATTATCGTCCACCCAGAACGAAACCAAGAATTAATCGAAAATCCGGATCTTTTATACAAGTTTGTGAACAACGGAACACTTACCCAGGTAACTGCTTCCAGTGTTTCAGGTGCCTTCGGAAAGAACATTCAAAAGTTTTCGCTGCAATTAATTGAATCGAATCTAACACATTTCATTTCATCAGATGCTCATAACATCACAAGTCGAAGCTTCAAAATGAAAGAAGCTTTTGAAGTGATTGGAAAGAAATTCAGTGTCGACTATGTTGACCTTTTTCTAGAGAATGCGGAATTGCTAGTAGAGAGTAAAACGATTTATAAAGAAGTTCCTGAAAAGATTAAAAAGAAAAAAATATTGGGGATTTTTTAATCCGAATCCCCATTTTAATGGTTAGATTTGTTTTGTTTTTTGTGAATGTTGCTAATTTTTAATGAAGAACAAATATTATGGCATAGTATATATCGGACTAAAACTCTAAGTTTTCAATCCTATTTTCGATAATTAGGAAAATACATAAAATTTTATCAGCATCCAGATATTTAATAAATGAACAGGTAAAACAAGAGGGGGAAATAAAATGAAAAAAGTAAAAAAAGCAATAATACCAGCAGCAGGGTTAGGTACAAGATTCCTGCCAGCCACTAAGGCGATGCCCAAAGAAATGCTTCCTATCGTGGATAAACCAACCATTCAATATATCATCGAAGAAGCAGTGGCTTCAGGTATTGAAGATATCATTATTGTTACTGGAAAAGGTAAGCGTGCAATTGAGGATCATTTCGATAATGCATTTGAACTGGAAAATAATTTAATGGAGAAAAACAAATTCGAATTACTGGAAAAGGTACAAGCTCCCTCAAAAGTAGACATTCATTATATTAGACAAAAGGAACCAAAAGGTTTAGGACATGCAGTTTGGTGTGCAAGGAAATTCATCGGAAATGAACCATTCGCCGTTTTATTAGGTGATGATATCGTCCAAGCGGAAACACCTTGCTTAAAACAATTAATGAATGAATATGATAAAACCTTATCCTCAGTCATTGGTGTACAAACCGTCCCTAAAGAAGAAACCCATCGTTATGGGATTGTAGATCCAAGTAACCAAAACGGCCGACGATATGAAGTAAATAACTTTGTCGAAAAGCCTGCACAAGGAACAGCTCCATCCGACTTGGCAATCATGGGCAGGTACATATTCACGCCTGAAATATTTATGTTCTTGGAAAAACAAGAACTGGGAGCAGGCGGAGAGATTCAGCTGACAGATGCAATCCAAAAATTAAACGAAATTCAACGAGTTTTTGCTTATGATTTTGAAGGGAAACGATTTGACGTTGGAGAGAAGTTAGGGTTTATTCAGACCACTATTGAGTTTGCATTACAAAATAATGAGATAAAGAACTCATTATTAGAATTTTTAAAAGAAGTATTTGAAAAAGAAAGTGTAAAGGCGGAGTAACATGAGTGATTTAGCGAAAACAGGGATTAAACATAATAACGAAGAGAAATCCTCATTAAAAAAACAAAGGCAAGTAATTATATATGAATTAATAAAAAGAGTGATAGATATTATTTTTGCCTTTGCGGGATTAATAATTACTTTACCAATTTTTATAGTGATTAGTTTGTTATACATGTTCGGGAACAATAAAGGCAAAGTGTTTTTTAGACAAAACCGAGTGGGACAAAACGGGGAAATGTTTAAGATGTATAAATTTAGATCGATGATTGTAGACGCTGAGCGCGTATTAAGAAATGATGAGGTTTTATATAAAAAGTACTTGCAAAATAATTATAAGTTAGAGCCTGAAGAGGATCCGCGTATTACAAAACTTGGGAATTTTTTGCGTAAAACTAGCTTAGATGAGCTTCCTCAATTAATAAATGTTCTGAAGGGCGATATGAGTTTAGTAGGACCCAGACCAGTGATTTCAGAGGAACTTAAAGAATATAGTAATCGTTTAGAGGATTTCCTCGCGGTTAAGCCGGGTGTGACAGGATATTGGCAAATTTCTGGCCGAAGTGATATCGGATATCCAGAACGAGCTGAGTTAGAATTTTATTATATTGACCATCAAGGGTTTAAGCTTGATCTTAAGATTATTACAAATACATTTTTACTGGTTTTGACTAGAAAAGGAGCATATTAAATGATTCTTGTAATAGGTGGTGCTGGCTATGTAGGTAGTCACCTCGTAAAAGAACTTGTGAAAAATAATGAAGTAGTGGTGCTTGATAACTTATCTACTGGATTTGAAAATTTGGTAGATAGTAAAGCAATATTTGTCCATGGGGATTTAGGAGATAGACAGGTCCTAAATAAGATTTTTACTTCTTATCCCATAGAGGCTGTTATGCATTTTGCAGCAAATAGCTTAGTTAATGAATCTGTTTCTAATCCTTATAAATATTATGAAAACAATGTTTCAGCTACGCTAACTTTATTAAAAACCATGGTGGATAATAATGTGAAAAAATTTATTTTTTCTTCCACTGCAGCAACATACGGAATACCAAATGTTGATTTAATAGATGAAAATCAGCCGAATAATCCAATTAATCCTTATGGAAAAACAAAATTGATGGTAGAACATATTTTAGAAGACTTTGCATTCGCTTACGAACTTAATTATGTTGTTCTACGTTACTTTAATGTGGCTGGAGCCCATGAATCAGCTACAATAGGTGAAAGTCATGATCCTGAAACCCATTTGATTCCAATTATTCTTAAGCATTTATTAGGAGAAAGAGAAAAAATCTCTGTCTTTGGTACAGATTATGATACACATGACGGAACGTGTATTCGTGATTATATCCATGCTACTGACTTAGCGAGTGCACATATCCTTGCTCTAAACGCTTTACTTGAAGAAAAAAGGAAAACGGAAACATACAACTTAGGAAATGGCAACGGATTTTCAGTTAAAGAAGTGATTGAGACTTGTGAAAGAGTTACAGGATTAAGAGCAAATATTGAATATACGAATCGACGCTTGGGGGATCCAGCCAAACTTGTTGCCTCTTCCAAAAAGATACAAGCAGAATTAGGGTGGGAACCACAATATGATTTAACTCATATTATTGAAAGTGCATGGAAATGGCATAGAACTCATATTCTTTATTAGTAATTAAAATTAAATGAATGCTATTATTTAACTTTCTAAGATTATTTTTCTTTTGATTGGTTTAAAAACTTAGATTCTAAGCTGCTTTCCTATTTTGACCGCTCGTGGTTCTTATTGTGAAGAGTAGCTGAGAATTCTATTTAGGTTATAACATGCTACAATTAATTGGAACATCACTATTATCTCTGTTTTTATGCAGGCAACCGGCAACTTTAAAGTTTTAAAAGATTACTTAATATGCTTTCTCTAGAAATATTGTGATATCTCATTACCTACGAAGAAAAATCCTTCAGTGGGTTCTATTGAAGGGTGTTAATCGATATATTTATGACTTGTTGTCCTGGAAGACTCTGAAAATGAATAAGCTCCTAACTAAATGGTTATAAACGGTCTTTTATTAGAATAGACGATTTATATTAAGAGCTACTCACCAATTAGATAATAACAATGTAATTATGTATCATAAGAGCTGCATAATGCTCCCTAACAAGTAAATGAGAAGGGTTTTCACCCGATTTGAAAGAACATCAGAAGAGCCAGATATGGACTAATTCTTGGAATTTCTGATATTTTACATCCTCTATGGGGGTAACTCCTTAGGAGTAAGTAGACTCTTCCCTTTAACCAATAGGGAGAAATTCTTGTTTAATCTGTTATTCCTTCTAAAACGAATATCTTACCTGTAATTCTCTTTTCAAGAGGACCCATTATTTAAAAACTTTGTTAGGACTTAATTAAAATGTTTCTATGAATCAAGTGATAACAAATATAGGACTTAAACGTTTAGTTAATGTCAAAGATTTTTGAAAGAAGGTCCTTTTTTATGAATGCATAATTACTAGAGAATAAAAAGGTATCCCACCTATTCTTTCGAATTTTTCAATATATTATTAATGAGGGTTGACAATGAAATATTTAATCTGGCCAATATCTTTGTTCATAGCTGAGTATTTTAGCATGAAATTTCCTGTTTATTACGGGCTTAGAATCCAATTATATATATATATAATATTTATACTCATATCATTAGTCCAATTAAAAGGATTAATTCCTAAATCTATCTTTAACAAAAAAGTTATTGGATTTATTAGCGTTCTACTAGTAATGCAGTTGATAAGTATGATATTAAGTTACTATAGAATAGAAATTCCAAAATATAATAAAAATCCAATTATAACCTTTATTGGATTTGTGGGTTTTATTGGTGCAATTCTAGTACATTACTTAGTTATAAAGCTAAATATTAGAGATATAGGTGATGTAAAGAAGTTTCTTAGAAGTGGTAGGATAGCTTTAGCCATATCATTTTTTGTTTGTCTTGTTCAATTGTTTTATATATTTATACCATTTGTCTTTGAACCCTTAGTTAGTCTTATAGGAAGCACATTGGAGGCAAGGTGGGGTGGAAAAGAAGCCAATTTAAATCCACAAAGTTTTTATAAGTTGGGAAGCTATGTTCAAACAACTTTAAGAATTAATGGATTGACCGAAGAAGCATCGAATCTTGCTACGCAATTTTTTGTAGTATTCAGTCCTTTCTTAATTGCATCAATAAAAAATAAGTACAATGTATTTTCTAATAATAAAAAAAGTATAGGATCTCTATACTGCGGAGTATTTTTAATCATAGTCCTCTTGATAATGGCTAAAACTACATCGGGTTTTTTATTTGCTGCAATTATTTTATTACTTTTATTTAAAGAATTCAGCAAAATGCAGAAGATCTTTATTGTGCTATTTCTTACTTTGATTGTACTTATTTTAATTTCAAGTAATTATAATATTACTTATATTTCTAACGTTTTCAATGATTTTATAGTTAATAAAAGTGAAGATTCAGTTAACAATAGGTCAGCGAGCACTATAGCTTTAGGTATTACATTATTTGCAAACTTTATTTTCGGAGTAGGGTTCGAATATCATTCTTACTATATATATAAATATTGGCCAGAATGGGCAAATTTTAATTACGAATATTTCTTATGGGAAAAGCAAGAGAGTTTTCCGATTCTTTCTAATATAATGGGTATGTTTGCTGAATACGGAACCATTATAATGATATTTGTAATTATTTATGTAATTAAAAGAGTAAAAATATTAAGGAGAATATCAGAGGAAGCAATCGTTCTAAATATTTCTGAAGCCATCTTTATAAAAACATTATATGATTCAGCAAAATATTATTTTGTATTTTTGTGCATTGGCTTATTGTTTTCATTTGTATGGTTTACAAGTATATATCTTATATTGTTTTTCTTTTTCGTTTCTATAATCCCAATTATTGAAAAACATTTAAATAATTGGAAGGGGAATAATAAATAAATTCAACTTTTGCAAGATTAAATAGATTGCAGTACTTTCTCGAAATCGAGTGGGTAGTTGGAAGACAAGGTGAGGACATGGAAAAAAAAGTTATTGTTTACGTCTGTGAAGCACTAGGTGGTGGAGTAAGGAAGCATTTGGTAGACTTACTTGATCATATTGATAAAGAAAAATTTGATATTCATGTTATACATGGTGTAAATAGAATGGATTCTGTTTTTCTAAATGCCATAAATAGAATTAAAAATGTTAACTTTTATCCTATTAAAGAGATGGATAGGTCAATAAATATTAAACTTGATTTTGTTGCTCTTAAAAAAACCATCAAAATTTTAAATGATATAAAACCAGATGTGGTACATTGTCATAGTTCAAAAGCTGGGGTAATAGGTAGAATTGCGGCAAAGTACTTGCGTATAAAGCAAATTTATTACACACCTCATGGATATATCATTCAGGATCCAAAAATATCAAATAGAAAAAAGCTATTGTTTTGTTGGATTGAGAAAATCTTGGCAAATAAATTCACAACTAAAGTTGTCCATGTATCTAAAGGTGAGGAATTTGAAGCAATAAAAAATAGAATATTAACTAAAAAAAAGTCAGTTGTTATTTACAATGGTATGAGTATACCTGATGAAGTAGATGTAGGTAATCAAGAAGGTTTTAACATCGTAACTATCGCTAGAATGGATGATCAAAAAAATCCGTGGGAAGCAATAAAGATAATAGAAGGATTGTTAAAAGAAAATCCTAAAATTAAGTACACATATGTTGGTGATGGTAAGTTTTATAAGGAAATTGTAGAGTATGTAAAAAGTAAAGGGTTAGATAATAATATAATACTTCCGGGTTTTATGGATAGACCCTATGAAGTACTAAAGTACGCTGATTTGTTTTTATTAACTTCATTATATGAAGGGCTACCATACGCACTCATTGAAGCAATGGCTTTTAAAGTTCCATTATTAGCGTCTAATGTTACAGGAAACAATGAATTAACTATCGATGATTATAATGGGTTCTTATACAATTTAAATAACATTAAAGAGGGTAAATCCAAGTTAAATTTATTAATTAATGATAGGAACAAGCTTCTAAAAATGTCTAAAAATGCTGATCAATATTTTTTAGATAACTTTACTATTGAAAAAATGATTCAAAGTTACGATAAATTATATTCAAGTTTTTAAATTGGGATTTGGGAGAAATTACTTATGAAAAAAATTGCATTTTTGTTGCCGGATTTTCAAGAAGGTGGCATGCCGAAAGTAGCTTCTAATATAATGTCAGGATTAAATGATGATTTTAGTCAATACTTAATTTTATTAGACAGTCAAAGTGAAATTCGATTTGAGCACAACTCAGAAATTCTTAAAGTATGTCCAAAGGGAGGAAGCAAATTTCAAAAAGCTAAGGTCTTTTTAAAGAGAATTAAAATCGTTAAAGAAATAAAGAAAAAGTATAAATATGATGTGGTAGTAAGCTTCGGAGTCGCAGCAAATATTGTCAATATCTTGTCAAATTATAATGAGAAAACTGTGATTACAGAGCATAATATCAAATCAATTGAAAATAAAACTTGGGGATTGTTTGGTAAAGTTTACGATATCTTAATTAAAGTGTTTTATTCTAAATCTGATCGTCTGGTTGCTATATCAAATGTAATGAAAAAAGACTTTGTAGAAAATTATAAAATTAAAAAAAATATTGATGTAATTTACAATCCTCATAAGATTAATGAAATTATTGACCGCTCTAATGAACCATTAAATTCTGGAGAACAGATATTTAAAAATAAGATTACATTAATAAATGTAGGGAGACTAACATATGCAAAAGGACATTGGCACTTAATAAGAGTACTAGCGGAACTGAAAAAAGAAATTCCTAACATACAATTACTTTTTTTAGGTCAAGGCGAAATGGAAGCTGATTTAAAAAAACTATCTGAAAAACTTAATATTCAAGATTCAGTTAATTTCTTGGGTTTCCAAAGCAACCCTTATAAATTTATCAAACAATCTGATGCTTTTGTTATGAGTTCTTTATTTGAAGGTTTCCCTAATGTTCTAATAGAGTCCTTAGCATGTGAAACTCCTATTATTTCAACTGATTGTAAGTCTGGACCCAGAGAAATAATAGATAAAGAAAAAAAAATTGATAAAAAAATTGATCAATATGAAGTTCATGATTACGGAATAATTACACCGCAATTTGATGAAGGTGTGAATTTAACTAATGGTGAACTTTCTGAACCTGAAAAACAAATGAAATTTGCAATACTAGAATTAATCAGGAACAAGGAATTATATTGTAGTATTAAAAGAAATTGTCGTGTTAAAGCTTTAGAATACGATGTTCAAAATAAGGTGATTGAGTATGAAAGAATTTTTAATTAAAGGTAGCTGAAAAAATGAAAGTATTACATGTAATAAACTCATTAGATATTGGTGGAGCTCAGACATTATTAAACGATGCTCTACCTGAATTTGAAAAAAAAGGTGTAAAATCCGATGTGTTGGTTTTAAAAAAAAGTACTGAAGGTAATCTAGAACAATTGTTAAAATCAAAAGGGATAAACATCATTTATAGTAAAGTTAATAATATCTACAATCCTTTACAAATAACGGAAATAAAAAAAGTTATTAGAAACGATAAATATGATATAGTTCATTCTCATACGTTTCCATCTCAATATTGGGTTAGTCTATTGCGCTATATGTTTCAAAAAAAGCCTAAGTTGATAACAACAGAACATAATACGTCCAATAGACGAAGAGAAAAGAAAATTTTTAAGTATATTGATAATTTTATATATAAAAGCTATAGTAAGATCATTTGTATTAGTGAAGGGACACGTAATGAGTTAATAACTTGGGATTGTGATGTCAAAGATAAGAGTATCGTAGTAGAAAATGGTATAGACTTAAACAAATTTAATAATGCAAAATCATTAGATAAAACTGATTTAGTACCACATTATAGACCAGGTGATACCATCCTATTAATGGTTGCAAGATTGACACCTCAAAAAGACCATGAAACAGTTATCAAATCTATGTTAAAATTACCCGAAAATATTTATGTGGTTTTTGTTGGTGATGGAGAAAAGCATAGTGAGTACTTGGATATGATAAATACACTAAATCTAAATGATAAAGTGATTTTACTTGGAGCTAGGGAAGATATACCTAATATTATGAAGGCAGCTGATTTATTTGTGTTATCTTCCCATTTTGAAGGCTTTGGTCTAGTAGTCCTTGAGGCAATGGCATGTGGTTTACCTGTAATAGGTAGTAATGTGGCTGGATTAACAGATATTGTATCAGGTGCTGGCAGGTTATTTGAGAAAGGGGATATTAATCAACTGTCTACAATTATTAAGGAGTTAGCAGTAGATAAAAAAACATGTGCATCTATGGTTAAGGCTGGTAATAAGAAGAGCTCATTATATTCTATCGATAAATTTGTAGAAAAACATATTAACGTATATAAATCAATTTTATAATATAGTTTTTTCCAAAAGGGAGGTAGAAACCTTTATGAGAATTGTCCTAAGGGTTTTAAAAAATATTTTAGTTGGAATAGCGTATTTTTCGTTAAATTCGCTTAGAATTGCTAAAATAAAAAGAGGTTTAAATACAAGAATTTATTATAATGTTCTTGTGAAAGAACCACATAATATTAGTATCGGCGACGATACATTTATTAATAATGGTTGCCTATTATGGGGAGCTCCTAAAGGTAAAATAGTAATTGGTAATGATGTTTTGTTTGGTCCATCAGTGAAAATTATTGCTTCTAATCATGGAACTTCTAAGGATAACTTAGTTAGAAAAAACCCTTGGGATGATGGTGATATTATTATTGAAGATGATGTTTGGATAGGCGCTAATACGGTAGTATTAAAAGGCGTGAAAATTGGAAAGGGTGCAGTTGTAGCTGCTGGCGCAATTGTGAACAAAGATGTAGAACCATATACAATTGTTGGTGGAATTCCAGCGAAAAAAATAAAAGATAGAGTTTAAAATGAGTTAATATTTTTTCTCTATATTGAAAGAAGTGTCTGTAAATGAAAGATCCATTAGTGAGTATCATTATCCCTGTGTATAATGTAGAAGATTACCTCGAAAGGTGTCTTAATTCAATTGTCAATCAAACTTATCAAAATCTCGAAGTATTAGTTATTAATGATGGTTCTACAGACAGTTCTTCGGAAATATTAACAAAATTCCAGGAAATAGACTGTAGATTTAATGTTATAACCAAAGAAAATGGCGGACAAGCGAGTGCTAGAAATGTTGGTATAGACAAAGCTAATGGTGAGTTTATTTTAATGGTTGATAGTGATGACTACATTTCAAATAATGCTGTTGAATTATGTGTTAATCAGGCATTGATTAGTGGGTGTGATTTAATAATATTTGATTTTTACTATTTGAATAGTAAGGGACAAACAAATTACATTAATACTGGTATTAGGCTGGATGACGCAAATACTGGACCCTGTAATAAATTTTATCATAAGAGCTTGTGGAGTAATCATAAGTTTCCAGAGGGTTACTGGTATGAAGATTTAGGTATCATTCCTGCTATATTGGCTAATGCAGATAAAATTGTAAAGATTGATAAACCCCTTTATTATTATGATAAATCAAGGGGAGAATCTCAAACTAATCAAATAAATCATGAAAAGTTTCATGACATAATCCCTATGTTAAAAAACGTTAGTAAAGAAATTAAAAGTAAAGAAAAGTTAATTGAAAGACAACCTGAAATAGAGTATTTATTTATTGCTCATTTATTGTATATAACGGTATTACTTAGATTACCAAATATTAAAGACAACAAGATAAAACGAAATTTTGTAGATATAATAAATAAAGAAATCGAACAATCTGTTCCAAATTGGGATACTTCGGATTTTAAAGGCGGGAGCTTTTTTACTAATATTTACAAAAAAATAGTTATTAAGAGCTATTTGAAGAAGAATTTTTTATTTGGTGACCTATTCTGGAAATTCCCTAAAAAGTTAAAATCATTTATATCTGGATTTTAAATTTACATATAATATTATAAAGGTTGTTTATTATGAATTTAAAAAAAATAATACAAAATGCTTCTTATTTATTTGCCGGTAATATCAGTATTAGACTTTTATCAGCAATATCAATTATTTTGTTAGCGAGATATTTAGGGCCAGAAGAGTATGGAATTTTTTCTATTGCTATAGCAATATCGACGATAGCAGGATACTTCACAGATGCAGGTTTGTCTAATACATTTATGCGAGAAGTTACTAAAAAAGATGCTGTTATTAGCGAATTAATAAGTAGTTATTTTAGAGTGAGAATAGTCTTTGGTGTTTTGGCAACCCTTTTTGCTTATTTATTTATTAATTATTTTTATAACGATTCAAATTTAATTATAGTTATTAATTGGATTGTATATCCCACTATTATTGGTATGACTTTTATGGGGGTCGGAATATCTTTCTTCCAAGCCAAAGAAAGAATGGGTTTAAGTACCCTGATTACAGTTATTCAGGGGATTATTAGCGCCACATCTATCCTTATGGGAATAATCTTACACTGGCCATTAATTTTTGTGATAAAATTATATGCTGGCTCATTTATAGTAGCAGGGATAATTTCGATTTTAATGGTATTAAGATTTTCTACTCTACATAAAGGTTGGAATAAATCACTTTTAGACCAATTATTCATCTTTACAATTAATGGTATTATAGTTATAATGCTTCCACAGCTGGGCCCCATTATCTTAGAAAAGGTTTCAACTTTATCTGATGTTGGTTATTTTTCTACCGCTTATAAAATACCTGCAGTACTTTATCAAGTGCCTGGTGTTATTGCAACTGCATTTTATCCACGTTTATTTAATTATGGAAATAATTTGGATTACGTTAGTCATAGAGAGTTATCGAAAATCGAATTAAAAGTGATGTCTTTTATTGGTATTGGAATAGCAATTCCATTTATAGTGGATCCTCAATTTTGGATCATTAGTTTATTGGGTAAGGAATGGATAAAAGCCAGCAGTGCATTGGCCTTTCTGTCATTTATTGTTATTTTTCAATCTATAAATTTTCCATTAGGGGACTATTTAACAACTAGGAATCAACAAGCAAAAAGAACGTTAGTAATGATTCTAGGATTAATTGTATCAATAATAAGTTATATTACGCTAGGTAAAAATTATGGACTTATGGGTGGTGCAATTTCGGCAATAATTACAGAGGTAACATTATTAATAGGTTATAGTCTATTTATTAATAAAAGTATTTCTTTCTTATTTATAAGTGTTAGATATAATTTACTGTCTTTTATTTTTAGTTTAATCTTATATAGATTTTTATCTAATTCATTTCCGTTGTTAAGCATTACATTGGTTTTCTTTTTTTATGGGGGAATGGTTTTACTGTTTGATCGAGAATTATTTAAAAGTCTAAAAGTATTTTTAGCCAATAAGAAGAAAAATAAAGTAACTAATAATCAAACTATAAGAAGCGATGGTAATAAATGAAATTTAATAAAATTATGTTCATTATCGTATTAGTTTTAATTGTAGTAACAACTTCTTTACAATCAATAAAATTTATTAAAAAAAAACATGAACCTAATATAGCCAGCCAATTTAAAGTAGTTCCATCTAACTTAGGAATACAAACACACATAGCAAGTGCTCCAGTTGATGTCGAGGCCATAAAAAAAAATGGATTCAAGATTGTTCGCGACGATATCTTATGGAATAGAGTGGAACAAAAACCTAATCAATATGATTTTCAGGGCACAGGCTACGATGAATACAACGAACGATTGATTAATAATGGTATTCGACCTTATTATATCCTTAGTTACAGTAACCCTCTATACGAAGATCACACTTCCGTAATTACTGATACTGGTCGGGAAGCATACACGAAGTTTGTTGAACAAGCTGCTATTAGATATAAAAATCAAAATGTAATATGGGAGATATGGAATGAACCTAATACAGAAAAGTTTTGGTACCCTGCATTTACAAGTGTTGATAAATATCTTGATATAGTTGAATCTGGATCAAGGGTTATCAAGGAAAACGACCCAAGTGGAATCATTGTTGCCCCTGCATTATCTGATTTAAATCCTAGTTCCTTATTATGGATAGAAGAAACCTTTAAAAAGGGATTGCTAAATATGGTAGATGTAATATCAGTTCATCCTTATCGTTCAAGTTCACCAGAGACAGTGATTAGTGATTATGCTAAACTCAGGAAATTGATAGCAAAATACAGTAATAAAAATATACTTATATTTTCTGGAGAATGGGGATATTCTACAGGTCCTGCTTCCTATGGTATTAAACTGGACCAGAGGGAACAGGCACAATATATTGTTAGAATGTACTTAATTAATATGTATCAAAATATCCCAGTTAGTATTTGGTATGATTGGAAAAACGACGGTGAAGATTTGAATAACGGAGAACATAATTTTGGAATAAGAGAATATGATAGTTCAATATCTAAGGAAGCTTCAATAGCAGCTAGTACATTAATCAAAACTCTTACTGGTTATCATTTTTCGAGAAGAATTAATCTTGATCATATAGATGATTTTCTCTTTGAATTTACCAATGAGAAAAATGAAATGATATATGTTTATTGGACAAAAGGAGATGAGCATAGCTTTTCTTGGCCTAATAAGAAAAAAGTAAAAGGACAAGAAATTTCAATGCTCGGTGAAAATATTAAAGAAGTTGATACAATGAATTCCTACTTATGGCTTTCTAATAGTCCAGCATATTTAAAGGTTATAAATGAGTAGATAAAAGATATAGGAAGAGACATTATTTATTAATACCCATAAATAGTTTTTGAATATCAAAATTAGCTTTATTTATTAAAAGCATTAAGAAAGTTCTAAAAGCGTGTTTGTTAGCTTCGCGGATAATTGGACAAATATGCTACATAAAAGTGCAAAGAGATAAGTAGATTTTTTAAGTAGCTTTATTTTTGCATAATTAAATGACAAATTAATCCGTTCTCAACGAGATAAGCTGAATATCCAGTGTTAAATTATAATAAAATAAAATTAATATTTAAGTTTGAGGTTTAAAGTAAAGAAAATGCATAGTCTTAACTGAAAATTTCAGTTATGGAATAATTCATAAAACTTCAAGATTAACTTCCTATTAATGTAAATTCAACTTGCCAATCCCTACTCTATATGTAATTATCAAATAAAAGAGCTAAATTCCTTATTTTTGAAAAGTAGGAATAGGATAGAAGTTTGAGATAGTGGCTCTATTATATTGGAGTGGAAATTTCTAATGGATTTTTTTGATATTTTAAAAGACACTTTTACAAAAGGTGAGTCTGGGCAGGATGTTACTGTAAATGAATTTGTGGAGGAGCTTAAGGAGAAATTAAGCGGGATCATGGAGGAGACTGATAGAGTATGATCCGTAAATACATATTCCCCATCCTTCTCATTTCATGGGCGATGCTGATCTTCTTTTTTTCCTCGCAGACGTATGAGGAGCAAAGCGTTACCCCTTTTTTGGCGCAGTTCAATACGCCGTATTGGTATGATAAGCTAAGTGGCATTTCATTCATGTATGGAGGGGTTGAGGTTAGTGCCCAAACAGCTGGAGTAAGTGGTTTTGTGGAGTTTTTCATTCGGAAGGGTGCCCATCTTTTTATCTTTTTTGTGTTTGGTTTATTGACTTTGGGTGTTTGGCGCAGTTTTGTAAGGAATCCTATTCTTTCATTTTCAGGGGCTCTGATATGTGTCCTTTTTTATGCGAGTGCAGATGAATTGCATCAGAAAATAACCGGTGGCCGTACCCCTTTATGGCAGGATGTCATGCTGGATACGTTTGGCGGTTTGCTTGGAATCTTCTGTTTTCTTTTCATTTATCGAAGGAGAAGGCGTCATCGGATCTGAAGTACTTATTTCAAACATTTAATTAAGGAGCATGTCTACAACATGCTTCTTATTTGTCGTTTATGAATGCTACGCTATGTGGGTGGCTTGTATGCTTTTCATTTACCGAGCGATTTTACAATGTGGAAGTATAGGCCTTTCAGTATGATTTCTGGGCTGATACTTAAGAATGTGAAAAACTAGTGTCTGGATTAGGTTGGGAGGCAGCATAAATCGGCCTATGAAATACCAGAGCTACACAGGTCTTCAAATCTCGCTATAGGTTGTTTATTTTGGAACAAAATTGCTATGTCGTTAAGGAAAAAGGCGAATGCTGTTTGTTATAGGATTTTCGGTTTAAATAGATTCCTCTCCTTTTTCAGGCTCCAGTTCGTTTTATTGAAAAGGGAGAGGCGATGCTCTCATATATTGCCGAAAAGAGCTACTTCTCATGAAACATATTTCATTCTTGAACGGTCACTGATGGCTTTCAGAATAAACATTTTGTCCTGTTTGCTTAGCATAGCCCAGCTGCCTGCTTTGATTTTCATTTAAATCCACTCCTTTTGTTTAGGATTATTTATTCTAGTTGATGAATGATGGTTGATGGAATTTTCCGGGTCCAAGGATAATAGTTTCAAGTGATGAAAGGGGCAAGGGGAAGATGGTATTGTCAGCTCATATTAGATTATACCGTCTTTTCATGCCTAATAAACAACAAAAATTCCAACAAATCTCTACATTTGGTGTTCGTTTTTTGTCAGAATATTGGACGGGGAAAATGAAAAAGCTGTCAGGATGCGGGTCCGGACAGCTCTTTCATTTTTTCTTATTTAATGGATAATTGTTCTTTTAATGCGGATTGAACCTTTTCTTTTTCTTCATCCGACACGATATTATAGTAGACTCCGTCGATTTTCGTTCCATTTCCTGGAATTGTCGCTTGCGTTATGCTTTTGCTTGCATCCCTGTAGTTCTTTTGGATATCCATCATGTCATCAAACGTCAAATTCGTCTGGATATTTTTACTTAAAGCATCGAATACATCATCGTATTTCGTCAGTGATGAAAGGCTAGCGCCTTCCTTGATGACAGCCTCGATGATGGAACGTTGTCTGGATTGACGGCCATAATCACCATTCGGATCGTCATATCTCATTCGGGAATATTTAAGCGCATCCTCTCCGTTAAGATTAATGCTTCCCTTTGCAAAATGGACGCCTTCATAAGTGAAATCCAGATCGTTTTGAACGGTCACGCCGCCGACTGCGTCCACGATATCCTTAAAGCCTTCCATATTGATCTTCATATAATAGTCGATTGGGATATCAAGGAAGTTTTCAACGGTATCCATGGACATTTTCGCGCCGCCGAAGGCAAATGCATGGTTGATTTTATCCTGTGTCCCATGACCGACGATCTCGGTCCGGGTATCACGCGGAATGCTTAGCATTTTGACCGATTTCTTTTGTGGATTGACTGTCAAGACGATCATAGTATCTGAGCGGCCTTTGTCGCCTTCACGTTCATCGACACCGAGCATGAGCATCGAGAAAGGCTCCTGATCTGATAGTTCAAGGTCTTTCGTTCGTTTATCGGTGGTACGGTCTATTGGTGTATGCATCGTATCAACGGTTTTAGTCAGTGAATTCCATACGGAGTAGGCAAAGGCTCCCCCAGCTAATATGAATAGTAGGACAATTACCCCGACTACCTTCAGCCATGTCCGTTTCTTTTTCTTCTTTTTTTCATGTCTCATAGTTTACTTCCTTCCTCTTTTTGTAACCACTTCATCTATTATATTTAATTTCATAGTAAAAGAATAGTATATTTTGCTATTTTATAATACCTTTGGCATATTTTAGTGCTAGTAACTAGAGCATTCTTGAGGGGGGGGGAGTTAGATAAAGGTGTGGCTGATCGGAAAAATTACACTACTTTCGTTCTTGTCTGTGCAATTTGGCCTAGTTCTTATTTTTTTAAATCCATATATTAGAGGTTGCAAGTCTATTTTAGAAGTAATGTCGTTGCCGTGCTGATAACTATTTGCCTTTCAAATTTGATATATGACAGCAAGCTCTGTACAATCGGCTCCTGGACCATAACGTCCAAGCCTGAGAATGGTTCATCCAATAAAACGACTGATATCTCCCGAGACAGTGCTAGCACTAATTTAGTGAAAATCATAAAGTAGCTTCGGAAATGAGTCCGAGTTTTTTTGTTTGGTCTAATAATTTGACCAGGTGAAATGGTTCCACTAAATATTCCAAGCTGATGAAGATTTACTTCAAAATGGGTGATAAGCAAAGTCCCTCCAAGAAAGAAGGCGCATATATATGCAATACGGATATCCTTAAAGAATAAATAAGTCTTGGAGGCTAAGCACAAATGGAATTTTTAACTGAAAGTTCATCATACGAAAGTGATTCAGCGGAAAGCTCATCGTACGAGAGCGATTCAGCGGAAAGCTCATCGTACGAGAGCGATTCAGCGGAAAGTTCATCATACGAAAGTGATTCAACGGAAAGCTCATCGTACGAAAGTGATTCAACGGAAAGTTCATCATACGAAAGTGATTCAACGGA
>NZ_JAGGQV010000017.1:66552-169491 GCF_018613135.1 Bacillus sp. ISL-57
AGTGATTCAACGGAAAGCTCATCGTATGAGAGTGATTCAACGGAAAGCTCCTCGTACGAGAGTGATTCAACGGAAAGCTCCTCGTACGAAAGTGATTCAACGGAGAGTTCATCAGATGAAAGCAGTTCAACGGAGAGTTCATCAGATGAAAGCAGCTCAACGGAGAGTTCATCAGATGAAAGCAGTTCAACGGAAAGTTCATCAGATGAAGGCAATTCAAATGAAATCCTTTCCGCTGGAAATTCAGCTGAGAGTGAGGAAAATGGCACTCCTCGTCGTGTGAATATATTTAAGAAAATGTGGCTGGATAATATGATTAAAGCATCGAAGGGTATCTATAAAGACGAAGATTGACCATACAGGTACAGCAACCAAAGAGTTGTTGTGCCTTCTTTTGTAAAGGGACATGCCGCTAGACCCGTACTTGACTCTAGGATTGTAATCCATTTACTAGATACGGGAAGCCTGTTTTTTCTGCGGGGAAAATTGGCCAAGCAAGGCGATCAGAGGGAATTTAGCTTAAGCGGTTTCTTAAGGAAGAACCTAACCGGAGTGTTCGGCTGACAATTGTACATATTGCCTATAATGATTAAAACACAATGGTTTATTGGTGGTTTTTTGCGGGATATTGGTCAATATATTGAACTGGAACTCTTTGGAAAGATTCATGAGTTCGGATTTTAATAGACGTGGAATGTAGCTGTACACTTTTCTGTTTACAAACCAATAAACCGGTCCGTGCTCAATTTAGTTTGCGTCCGTTTGATTAGTGGGATGATCAGTGCGGTGAAAGATGGCTTCATTGAGATGATGAATGGACAATGGGGAGGAAGTTTTGTCAACATGAGGCATGTTGAAAGTTTTCAATAAAAAAACTCCGGATTGGAAGTGATCCGGAGTTATTTCTTTTTCTCGATATTTTCATAGACCGAGGCAAGTGCTTGTTCAAATTTCCCGCTCTTTTTCGGTTTGTAATATTTTTTGCTGCGCAGTTTGTCCGGTAAGTATTGCTGTTTCACCCAGCCATTCTCGTAGTCATGCGGATAAAGGTAGTCGATGCCGCGGCCGAGTTCTGTGGCCCCTTTGTAATGGGCATCCTTAAGATGATCTGGTACATCGCCGCTATGGCCGCTGCGGATGTCTGATAGAGCTGCATCGATTGCGACGATGGCCGTGTTCGATTTAGGTGATAGGCATAATTCGATCACTGAGTTGGCAAGTGGAATCCGGGCTTCAGGGAAACCGAGTCGTTCAGCGGCTTCGACGGCAGCGAGGGCCCTGGGGCCAGCCTGGGGATTGGCAAGAGCTATGTCTTCGTAAGCGATGACGACCAAGCGGCGGGCGATGCTGACAAGATCGCCGGCTTCGACCAAGCGACCCAAATAATGAAGGGCTGCATTCACATCACTGCCGCGAATGGATTTTTGGAAAGCCGACAGGACATCATAGTGGGCATCTCCATCCTTGTCATGCGAGAAGCTTTTTTTCTGCATGCATTCCTCGGCAATTTGCAGATCTATATGAATGGTTCCGGACTCATCGGGTTCTGTGGAAATGACGGCGAGTTCAAGTGCGTTAAGGGCACTGCGGACATCTCCGTTCGAAGCAGTCGCGAAATGGGTAAGGGCATCAAAGCTGACCTCGGTTTTATATGCACCAAGTCCCCGCTCTTCATCATGAAGTGCCCGTTCCAGCGCTTTGGTTATATCATCGGTTACCAATGATTTGAGCTCGAAAATCTGGCACCGGCTTCTGATGGCCGGGTTGATGGCATGATAGGGATTGCTGGTCGTTGCACCGATCAGGGTGATCATCCCGTTTTCAAGATAAGGCAATAGGAAGTCCTGCTTCGCCTTATCGAGCCGATGAACCTCATCAAGCAGCAAAATCACTTTACCGGACATTTTAGCTTCGGCTGCCACGATTTCCATATCCTTTTTATTATTGGTCACTGCGTTCAGCGTCCGGAACGCAAACTTCGTGCTTCCGGCAATCGCACTTGCGATCGATGTCTTGCCAATTCCCGGCGGACCATACAGGATCATGGAAGAAAGCTGCTTGGCTTTTACCATCCTTGCGATAATTTTTCCTTCACCGACCAGATGCTCCTGCCCGATGATCTCATCAATCGATCGAGGCCGCATCCGGAAAGCAAGCGGTTTAATATTCATTGCGCACCTCTCCTTTTTATATAAGGTATCACAACTGATGGGGTAAATGCGCTGATTATGCTATAAAAAGAGGGGGATTTCCCATTATGGCAGTCTCGAATGATTCGATCATGCCCCTCGAAAGGTTTACATTTCATTCTTTATTTCCACTTAACCTACCTCTCCAATTAGGATAATTTGACAAAGGAAGGGCGGGTGAATGCATTTCCGGCGGGAATATGCTATAATTTCAAAAGAATTTAGAAACGGATAAATAATTTGAGGTGTATATGTATGAAGATATCTACTAAAGGCCGTTATGGTTTGACGATCATGATCGAGCTTGCTAAACATTATGGAGAAGGCCCGAAGAGTTTGAAATCGATTGCCCAGACGCATAATTTGTCGGAGCATTATTTGGAGCAGTTGATTGCGCCGCTTCGTAATGCGGGGTTGGTGAAGAGTGTCCGCGGTGCTTATGGCGGGTATGTCCTGTCTAAGGATCCTCAGGAGATTACTTCGGGTGATGTCATTCGTGTATTGGAAGGGCCGATTACGCCTGTTGAGGGAATAGAGGATGAAGAGCCGGTGAAGCGTCAGCTTTGGATCAGGATTCGCGATGCCGTGAAGGATGTATTGGATAATACGACGCTTATGGATTTGGCGAGCTACAAGGATACGGGTGAAATCGATTCTTATATGTACTATATTTAATTGATCAGCAATGCGCCTATTATGTAGGCGCTTGCGTTTTTTAATGGAGGCGACAAAAAAGTGGACAGAATATATTTAGATCATGCTGCGACTTCACCGATGCATCCGAATGTGATCGATACGATGATGAGGGTCATGAGCAATGATTTCGGAAACCCGTCGAGCATTCATGCTTTTGGACGGGAGGCGCGGCATGTTTTGGATGAAGCGCGTTCGAGCATTGCAGCGAGCATCGGTGCCGGGCGGAATGAAATCATTTTCACGAGCGGCGGAACCGAGGCTGATAATACGGCGATCATTGGTGTTGCGAATGCTTATAAAGAACAAGGGAAGCACATCATTACGACGGAGATTGAGCATCATGCGGTCTTGCATACTTGCCAATACCTGGAGAAGTCTGGCTTTGAGGTCACATATTTACCTGTGAATGAAGCGGGGCTTATTTCAATTGCCGATTTAAAGGCGGCATTGAGGGATGACACGATCTTGGTTTCAGTGATGTTCGGCAATAATGAGGTGGGGACGATCCAGCCGATTGCTGAAATAGGGCAGGTGCTCAAGGGTCATCAAGCCATTTTCCATACGGATGCGGTCCAGGCATATGGTTTGATCTCTATCGATGTTCGTGAGCTGGGTGTGGATTTGCTGAGTGTATCCGCGCATAAAATCAACGGTCCCAAGGGAATCGGCTTTCTTTATATTCGTGAAGGATTGAAGCTGAATCCGCATTTATATGGCGGGGAACAAGAACGCAAGCGCCGTGCTGGTACGGAGAGTGTGCCGGCAATTGCCGGTTTTTCAGAAGCTGTTATAATTGCACAGAGCACGATGGAAAAGAAAAAGGAGCAATACAAGCGATTCAAAGACGTATTGCTTGCCGTCTTTGATGAGGCGGATGTACAATATGAAATTAACGGATCCATGGAACAGTCGCTGCCGCATTTGCTGAATGTTAGTTTTCCGGGTACGAATGTGGAATCGATGCTCGTAAATATGGACTTGGCAGGTGTTGCTGTATCGAGCGGGTCCGCTTGTACTGCCGGGTCAATCGATCCGTCGCATGTGCTTGTGGCGATGTTCGGGAAAGATTCGGAGCGGACGAAGAATTCGATTCGTTTCAGCTTCGGTTTGAACAACACGGAAGAGGAAGTAAGGCAGGCGGCTGAAACCACCGTGAAAATCGTTAACAGATTAGTGAGAAGATAATTCTTACTTTAAATAAATGAGGTGACAGAATGAGAAAAGCACCACAGGACACCCGCGTCGTCGTGGGTATGTCAGGAGGCGTGGATTCTTCTGTGTCAGCCCTGCTATTGAAGAATCAAGGCTATGATGTGGTCGGGATTTTCATGAAGAACTGGGATGATACAGATGAAAACGGAGTCTGTACGGCAACGGAAGATTACAATGATGTAATTGCCGTTTGTAATCAAATCGGCATCCCTTATTATGCGGTCAATTTTGAAAAGCAGTATTGGGATAAAGTTTTCACTTATTTCCTGGATGAGTATAAAGCGGGCCGTACCCCGAATCCGGATGTAATGTGCAATAAGGAAATCAAGTTCAAGGCCTTTCTTGAACACGCGGTAAGCCTTGGTGCCGATTATGTGGCTACAGGTCATTACGCACAGGTTGAATACCGGGATGGCGAATACAAAATGCTGCGCGGTGTCGATAATAATAAAGATCAGACGTACTTCTTGAACCAGCTTACTCAAGAACAGTTGGAAAAAGTCATGTTTCCGCTTGGACATATTGATAAGAAGGAAGTCCGTGAAATTGCGAAAGAAGCGGGTCTTGCCACTGCAACGAAAAAAGATTCCACAGGAATCTGTTTTATCGGTGAACGCAATTTCAAAGAGTTTTTAAGCAATTACCTCCCAGCTCAGCCCGGTGATATGGTCACGATGGATGGCAAGGTTATGGGCAAGCATGACGGATTGATGTATTACACGATCGGTCAGCGTCACGGTCTGGGAATTGGCGGCAGCGGCGATCCTTGGTTTGTTGCGGGTAAAGACTTGAAGCGCAATGTACTGTATGTGTGTCAAGGCTTTGATAATGATGTGCTGTATTCCAATTCCCTTCGTGCCGTGAATGTCAGCTGGGTGGCGGAACATGTGCCTGCCGATGAATTTACATGCACGGCAAAATTCAGGTACCGTCAGGACGATAGCGGTGTTAAGGTGAAAGTCTTGGACAATGGTGATGTCGAAGTCATCTTTGATGAGCCAGTCCGTGCGATCACACCTGGACAAGCAGTCGTCTTCTATGATGGTGAAGTGTGCCTTGGCGGCGGTACGATTGATGAAGTATTTAAAAAAGGTGAAAAACTGACTTACGTAGGGTAAAATAATCATGTCCCCAGCTGTGTTTGCGGTTGGGGACTTCTTTTGGATTGCGGGTGACCGCCTGAATTCGACCACTGGCTTATGCTATACTTTTTATTATGAAAATGGAGTGTGAATGGATATGGACAAGAATCAACAAGGTATTGAATTTATGCAGCAAGGCAAATACGAAGAAGCGGCAAAAGTTTTTAATGAGGCTATCGAGGAAAATCCGAATGAGCCTGTTGCTTACATAAACTTTGGAAATGTATTGACTGCCGTCGGTGAAACGGAAAAAGCGGTCAAGTTTTACAAAAAGGCGATCGAGCTGGATGAAAATGCAGCAGCGGCGTACTATTCATTAGGAAACTTATATTATGAATCTGATTCTAAACTGGTCGAAGCGAAGGATATGTTTGAAAAGGCCATCCGCCTGGGACTGGATAACAGCGATGCTTACTTCATGCTTGGATTGACATTGATGGCATTGGATCAACCGAAACTGGCGATGCCTTATCTGCAGAGAACGGTGGAGCTGAGCCCTGAGGATGTTGATGCAAGATTCCAATATGCGTTATGTCTTGCTAATGCGGAATTGTATGATGAATTGATCAATCAACTGAATAAAGTTGTGGAACAGGATCCAGGCCATGCGGATGCTTATTATAATTTAGGCGTTGCGTTTGCAGGGTATCGTGAGGATGCCAAGGCCGCGATGGTTTATTTTGATAAGGCTTTGGAAGCACAGCCTGACCATATGCTTGCAGCGCACGGTAAGAAACTGTTGGAAGAAATGAATGCTGAGTAAATAAAAAGCATATGCATGGAAAGGTGGGGAGAAGAGTTGAGCCAGCAAGATTCGTTGGATTTGTTTTCAGAAGAGAAAATGTTCATGAAAGGCAGTCATTTAGTGACGATCTTTCATAATGAAGAAAATATGTACTCGGTTGTGAGAATTCGCGTGCATGAAACGAATCTGAATTATGAAGAGAAGGAAGCGGTCGTAACAGGTTATTTTCCAAGGATGCATGAGGATGAGATCTATATTTTTTATGGGGCCATGAAGGAACATCCGCGTTTTGGCCTTCAATTTCATGTAGAGCATTTTCGCAAGGATCTGCCTCAATCCAAGGAAGGCATCGTCAGTTATTTATCAGGTGACCTTTTCAAGGGCATTGGGAAAAAAACAGCCGAAAGCATTGTCGAGACACTGGGTGATAAGGCCATTTCAAAAATTCTGGCTCAGCCTTCACTGCTAGATGATATCCCGAAGCTATCAGGGGAAAAGGCAAAGGGCCTCTATGATACATTAGTCGAGCATCAAGGTCTGGAGCAGGTTATGATCGCCCTGAATCAATATGGCTTCGGTCCGCAGCTGTCGATGAAAATCTATCAAATGTATAAGCAGGATACGATCACAATGGTTCAGGGAAATCCGTATAAGCTCGTAGAGGATATTGAAGGGATTGGTTTTGGAAGGGCGGATGAGCTTGGGCATCAGCTGGGCATTTCCGGCAGCCACCCCGACCGAATCAAGGCTGCGTGCTTGTATACGCTTGAATCCCAATGTCTCCAGGACGGAAATATCTACATAGAAACCGAGCAGCTTTTGGAAGCGGTCAAACGGCTGCTGGAGGAAAATAAACGGGATCGCATTGAGTTCACCAACATTTCCTCGGAAATAATCGAATTGACGCAAGAGGGGAAAATAGTTGTCGAGGATCAACGAATTTATCCGCCTTCGCTATTCTATTCGGAAAAGGGAATCGTGATGAACATCAAGCGGCTGCTTGCTCAAACCGAGTATGAGGACCAGTTCCCCGAATCGGAGTTCTTGCTGGCACTTGGGGAGCTGGAAGAGCGGTTGGATGTTTCCTATGCCCCGGCCCAAAAGGAAGCGATCCAAACAGCCCTGCAATCACCGATGTTAATCTTGACGGGGGGACCGGGTACCGGTAAGACGACAGTCATCAAAGGCATCGTTGAGCTATATGCAGAGCTGCATGGTGTATCCATGGACATTAACGATTATAAAAAAGAAGGAAGCGATCCTTTTCCATTCGTGCTTGCGGCTCCTACTGGCCGTGCAGCGAAACGTATGGCCGAGTCGACGGGGCTCCCTGCAGTTACGATCCACCGTTTGCTGGGGTGGAACGGGAGTGAAGGCTTTTCCCATGATGAAGATAATCAGCTGGATGGCCGTATCGTGATCATCGATGAGGTTTCGATGGTGGATACTTGGCTGGCCCATCAATTGTTTAAAGCTCTGCCGGAAAATGTCCAAGTGATATTGGTTGGTGATGAAGATCAGCTTCCATCTGTTGGACCTGGGCAGGTTTTAAAGGATTTGCTTGCATCGAATTGTGTACCGACTGTCAGTCTCGAACATATATATCGTCAAGCTGATGGGTCATCGATTATTGAATTGGCCCATGAAATCAAAAAAGGAAGGCTTCCGGAGGATGTCACGAAACAGCAAGAAGATCGATCGTTCATTCGCTGCCAAACCAACCAAATCCCCCAAGTAATCGAGAAAGTGGTTGCCAATGCCAGGACGAAAGGCTTCACTGCCAAAGATATACAGGTGCTGGCTCCCATGTATAGAGGGCCTGCCGGAATTGATGCACTGAATAAAATGCTTCAGGAAGTGTTCAATAGCAATGCGAATGAAAAGCGGCGGGAAATAAAATTCGGAGATGTGATATATAGAACAGGAGATAAGGTGCTTCAACTGGTGAACCAGCCAGAAGAGGGTGTCTTTAATGGCGATATGGGGGAAATCGTGTCCATATTGTTCGCTAAAGAAAATACCGATTCTGTCGATAAAGTGATCATATCGTTCGAAGGCATCGAAGTGACTTACACGAAGCAGGATTTGAACCAGATTACGCATGCCTATTGTTGCTCCATCCATAAGTCGCAGGGAAGCGAATTCCCCATCGTCATTTTACCTGTAGTGAAAAGTTATTACCGGATGCTCCGCCGTAATTTATTGTATACGGCGATTACCCGCAGTAAAAATTTCTTGATCCTATGTGGTGAAGAAGATGCATTCCGTTTAGGGATCGAGCGTAATGATGAGATGCGGCGGAAAACTACTTTGCGTGAAAAGCTGCGGGAGATCTTGAGTGAAGAAGAAATGCCGGTTGAAAAGGGTGAGGTACATCAAGAGGCAAGTTATCTTGACATTCTTATGCATGCTGACCCGATGATCGGGATGGAGAATGTCACGCCATATGATTTTATGTAGGTTCATTTTGATTAATTTTGTTTAAAATTCATGGTTTGGGTGGAACTAATAAGGATATAACTTATATGTGAGCAGGGGGGATTTGATGAAAAAAGGTTGGATAATCGGGATAGTCGTTGTCGTTCTGCTGGTCATTTATGGCGCATCTTCGTACAACGGACTTGTTAGTGCCAGTGAAGACGTCGATAATAAATGGTCACAAGTGGATAATCAATTAAAACGAAGAGCGGATTTGATTCCGAATCTTGTTGAAACGGTGAAGGGTTATGCCTCGCATGAAACGGAAGCCATTAAAGCTGTGAGTGATGCACGCTCGAAGCTGGCAGGTGCCAATTCGACCGAAGATGCGATTGATGCCGATCAAGAATTGAGTGGGGCCTTGAGCCGTCTTTTGGTTGTTGTCGAGAACTATCCGGATTTAAAGGCCAATGAGAACTTTAAAGGTCTCATGGATAGTTTGGAAGGCACGGAAAATCGGCTGACGGTAGCACGAAAAGACTATAATGATGAAGTGACCGACTATAATAAGATGATTAAACGCTTTCCGAAGAATATGATGGCAGGAGCTTTCGGGTTCGATGCCAAACCATATTTTGAAGTGACCGATCAAGAAAAAGAAACGCCAAAGGTTGATTTCGGGAGCGATAAATAATGAAAAAACTCGCTGTGTTTGCGCTATTCTTCATTCTCACGTTCAGTCTAGCAAACGTGGCCGCAGCACAACCTAACATTCCTGAACCAGTTGGGGATATATATGTTCAGGACTTCGCCGGAGTCCTGGATGATCAGGAAAAATCCGAACTCATCGAACTAGGGAAACGATTGGATGATGCCACAAAAGCACAAATTTCCGTTTTGACGGTTGATTCGATGGAAGGGTCCGAGATCGAGGAGTACTCGGTCGAGGCATTTAGATCATTCAAGCTTGGTGATGCCGAGCTGAACAATGGAGTCCTCATCGTGCTGGCCATGGAAGAACAGAAAATCCGAATTGAAGTGGGGTACGGTTTGGAAGGGGCCATTACCGATATAAAATCTGGACAGATTTTGGATGGTGTGGCTATCCCCGCGCTGAAAGAGGGGAAATATGATGTTGCCCTGACGGAGACCTATAAGGCTGTATATAACGACGTCACGAAAGAATACAACCTAGGTGACGAGTTTTATCAAGATCTCTCCGTTCAGCCGGAGTCAGAAACTTTTAAGCCATCAGGTTTACAGATTTTCTTCATTATCATCGTCGTCATCATCGTATTCATCCTCGATGCCAAGTTCTTTAAAGGGTTTTTCCTTCAAACGCTAATCAATATCCTTTTGATATTCATAAGTCGCGGCGGAGGCGGCCGTGGAGGCGGAAGCGGCGGTCCACGGGGCGGCGGCGGCGGAAGTTCCGGTGGCGGAGGTGCCAGCAGGGGCTGGTGAAAACAGGTGGATCTGACCGGGAAACCGGTCTTTTTTTTATGTATGGCCCCTGTGTTGGACCAACAATGGAAAACCTTTCAGCACATCTATTTTCAGGAGTAAAGAGATAATAAAAATGTTCGGAAAGGCGGGATGACCTTGCGGACGTTTTCTTTATTGAAAGGAATGCCGGTTTTTACAATCAAAGGAGAAAGAATCGGCACGGTCCACGATTTATCAATTTCTGAAATGGGAAAGGTAACGGGCTTGGTCGTTCATCAGCAAGCATTGTTCAAAAGAGCTTTTCATTTGAGACTTGACGATATTTCTTCATTCGGTCCAGATGGGATCGTCATCAGCCAGCAAGATTCAATCTTAACGAAAGTACCTGCGGATTCCATTTGCCTATCGAAGGACGAATTATTGGGACGCATGCTGTTTTCAGAAATGGGCGAAGAACTTGGTTTACTGCAGGATGTATATTTCAAGGAAAAAATGGGCACGATTATAGCGTATGAAACAACGGATGGGTTTTTCTCGGAGTCGACAGTGATAGAATCAAAACAGCCGCCTGCATTAGGGAAGGACACCATCATTGTTTCAGTTTATGAACAGTGAGGTGTCCATTTTGGAAATTAAATGTCCGAATTGCCGCAGTAAAGATGTTGGGAAGATTGGCGTAAATCAATATTATTGTTGGAATTGCTTTATTGAAATGACTCTGTCCGAAGGTCTCATCAATACGCACCAAGTCGAGGAAGATGGAAGTTTAAGCTCATTGGACGATTTGTTTGAGGAAAATGACCGCCGCTTCGGTATGTAAATAACGGAAGAGGTGTTTGCAATGGCTAAACGTTCACGCAATACTCTAATGAATATGGGTTCTGACTTGATGAACTCGAAGATGATCAAACGGAACATGAAGAAAATACGCAAAAGATTAAAGTCATTATTATAGCAGGAATGGGTGTCCTGATAATGAGGGCACTCTTTTTTATGTATGAAAACCTTCCGCCTTTCGAACAATAAATGAGCGGGGGGTGTTTATTGTGAGTATTCGGCTAAAGTGGTTTTATCGCCTGGGTTTTTTATTGCTCTTATTTTTCGTCATCTATATTTTTATGAAACTTAAGCCCATGTGGGGACCTGCCGTTACTGTATGTGTGACGGTACTGCTGCCCTTTTTGATCGGTGCGTTCATCAGTTACTTGCTGCACCCTGTAGTGGAATATTTTAATGAGAAAGGGATGCGTCGCTGGCTTTCGATCACGATCATCTATTTGTTGTTTTTCGGGGGGATCGGTTTTGCCGTTTATAAAGGGATTCCAGTGATCGTCAGCCAGGTTCGCGAGCTCTCGGAAAGCGTGCCGGAACTGGTTGAACAGTACCGCGGCAGGATTGATAAGCTCAATCATCAAACGGCGGCCTGGCCGTTCGGAATTCATGAAAGATTCGAAGAGGGTGTCACCCTTTTCGAAGGCTGGCTGAAGCGCATACCTGAAAAGGCGATGGAGTATGCAATGAAGATGATTGATTTCATCGTCCTGATTGCGTTGATTCCATTCATTGCTTTTTATATCCTGAAGGATTTCACCGTTTTAAAAAAAATGGCATGGTATATGACCCCGAAAAAATGGCGCAATCAGGGACGGGCATTCGTTCGTGACGTCGATGCGTCGCTTGGCGGCTATATCCGCGGACAAATCATCGTCTGTGTCGTGATCGGCTTGATTTCCTCGCTGCTCTTCTGGATAGCCGGAATGAAATATCCGCTTCTTTTGGGGGCGATAATCGGAATAACGAATGTCATACCGTATTTCGGACCGATTATTGGGGCCATTCCTGCTGTGGTCATCGCCGCGACAATGTCAGTTAAAATGGTGTTGATCATCGCGGTCATCGTGCTTGTCCTTCAATTTCTTGAAGGAAATATCCTGTCGCCGCTAATAGTCGGTAAAAGCCTTCATATGCATCCGCTGTTCATCATGCTTGCATTATTGGCCGGAGGCGAAATAGGCGGTATCGTCGGCATGGTCCTTTCGATTCCCATCTTGGCTGTGTTGAAAGTTTTTGTACTTCATGCCCGCGTTCACTTTAGAAAGAAGCCGCCCCTTATTGACAAATAAAAGTCTTGTGAATATAATCCATAACATAAGATAATTCGTTGAAGGATGAAGTATGCTGAAGTCCATCTAAAGAGAGGGGTCCCCCAGGCTGAAAGGGACTGCCAGGTGAAGAGCAGCAGAAAGCTAGTCCTGAGAGCAGCTAATACCTGCCGTCACGCCGCGTTAAGGCTTTTATGAAGGTGATGGGCCTGGGATGAATTCCTGCGTCCATAATCAGGGTGGTACCGCGAGTCAACTCTCGTCCCTGTTTTTGGGATGGGGGTTTTTTGTGTGCTCAAAATTACATAATTTTTATAAGGAGGATATATATATGAAGTATTTAACTGGTGCTCAAATCCGCCAAATGTATTTAGACTTTTTTAGTGAAAAAGGACATAACATCGAACCAAGTGCGTCATTGGTTCCTCATGAAGATCCATCATTGCTTTGGATCAATTCCGGGGTGGCGACGTTAAAGAAATATTTTGATGGACGGGTGATTCCTGAAAATCCGAGGATTACGAATGCTCAAAAGGCGATCCGAACAAACGATATTGAAAACGTGGGGAAAACGGCACGTCATCATACGTTTTTCGAAATGCTCGGAAACTTCTCCATTGGTGAATATTTCAAAGAAGAAGCCATTACATGGGCATGGGAATTTTTGACCGATGAAAAATGGATTGGTTTCGACAAAGATAAATTGGCTGTGACGATCCATCCTGAAGATGATGAAGCATTCGAACTTTGGAATAAGAAAATCGGTGTTCCTGCTGAAAGGATCATTCGCCTGGAAGAAAACTTCTGGGATATCGGAGAAGGTCCAAGCGGTCCGAATACGGAGATTTTCTATGACCGCGGACCTGCATACGGCGATGATCCGAATGATCCGGAACTATATCCAGGCGGGGAAAATGAACGTCATCTGGAAGTATGGAATCTTGTATTTTCCCAATTCAACCATAATCCGGACGGTTCTTACACACCGCTTCCAAAGAAAAATATCGATACAGGGATGGGCCTTGAACGTATGGCTTCCGTCGTTCAAGATGTGGCGACGAACTATGATACAGATTTATTCATGCCAATCATCCGCGCAGTCGAAGAGATATCCGATGTGAAGTATGGTGTTGATGCAGATAAAGATGTGGCATTCAAAGTCATTGCCGACCATATTCGTACGGTAGCCTTTGCAGTAGGTGACGGGGCTCTTCCATCCAACGAAGGCCGCGGTTATGTATTGCGCCGTTTACTTCGCAGAGCGGTTCGATATGCTAAGCAAATCAACATCAACCGACCATTCATGTTCGAGCTTGTGACGGTTGTCGGTGAAATCATGAAAGACTTCTATCCTGAAGTCCTCAAGAATAAAGAATTCATTGCAAAAGTAATCAAAAATGAAGAGGAACGCTTCCACGAAACCCTGAATGATGGACTGTCCATCCTTTCCGAGGTCATTAAAAAGGAAAAGGAAAAAGGCAATACGACCATTCCGGGCAGCGATGCATTCCGTTTATATGACACATATGGTTTCCCGATTGAGTTAACGGAAGAGTATGCAGAAGAGGAAGGCATGGCGGTCGATCAAGCTGGATTTGAAAAAGAGATGGATGCTCAGCGTGAACGTGCCCGTTCAGCGCGTCAAGATGTTGATTCCATGCAAATCCAAGGCGGGGTATTGGGCGATATTAAAGTTGAAAGTGAATTTGTCGGATATGATCAAGTTGCTGTCGAATCCAAAGTTGCTGCCATCATTAAAAATGGCGAGCTTGTAACGGAGGCACAAGAAGGAGAAGAAGTTCAAGTGATATTGGACAAGACTCCTTTCTACGCGGAAAGCGGCGGACAAATAGCCGATAAAGGAACGATGGCCAGTGAATCGGTGAAGGTTGATGTCCTTGATGTCCAAAAGGCTCCTAATGGCCAAAATCTGCACCGAGTAGCAGTTACGGCCGGCACGTTAACAGCAGATTCCAATATCGTTGCTGCGGTAAATCAAGAAAATCGCATCCATATCACGAAAAACCATACAGCTACGCACCTTTTGCATCAGGCGTTGAAAGATGTGCTTGGTACACATGTCAACCAAGCTGGTTCACTCGTACAGGCTGAGCGCCTTCGTTTCGATTTCTCTCATTTTGGCCAGATAACGGCGGATGAGATTGAACAAATCGAAACGATTGTAAATGAAAAGATTTGGCAAAGCTTACAAGTGAATACGGATTATAAAAACATCGAAGAAGCCAAGGCTATGGGCGCAATGGCCTTGTTCGGCGAAAAATACGGCAAGATTGTCCGTGTCGTTCAAATAGGCGATTACAGCTTGGAACTTTGCGGCGGTGTCCACGTTCCGAATACAGCGGTGATCGGCTTGTTCAAAATCGTTTCCGAAAGCGGCATCGGTGCAGGAACTCGCCGTATAGAAGCTGTAACGGGTGCCGGGGCGTACAAATTGATGACCGATCAAATCGGTGTCTTGAAGGACGCAGCTGCTAAATTGAAAACGAACTTGAAAGACGTACCTTCAAGAATTGAAACGGTACTGGCAGAAGTGAAGGATCTTCAACGTGAGAATGAAAGCCTTACAGCGAAATTAAGTAATATTGAAGCAAGCAGCCTTGTTACTAACGTAAAAGACGTAAATGGTGTTCAAGTATTGGTGGCGAAGGTTCATGCCACCGACATGAATAATCTGCGTGCAATGGCGGATGATTTGAAACAAAAGCTCGATTCTGTCATTATCGTATTAGGTTCGGCCCAAGGCGATAAAGTCAATTTGATTGCCGGGGTGACCAAGGATTACATCGAACGCGGTTTCCATGCTGGTAAATTGGTGAAAGAAGTTGCCTCCCGTTGCGGCGGTGGCGGTGGCGGACGTCCAGATATGGCTCAAGCCGGCGGAAAAGACCCTGAAAAATTGGATGCAGCACTTAATTTTGTTGAAGAATGGGTCTTATCGATTTCATAATCAATGGAAAGTGTTGTACAATGAAGGTAATAGTGGATTCTGGACGCTGAGGAGAGGTGCATGTTAATGAGTTCCTTTGATAAAACGATGAAATTTAATTTTCCCGAAGAACCATTCGAAAGAGATGTACAAGAAGTATTGTCTCAAGTATATGTTGCACTTCAGGAAAAAGGTTATAACCCGATAAACCAGATTGTCGGTTATCTATTATCTGGTGACCCGGCCTACATCCCGCGCCATATGGATGCTCGAAACATTATTCGTAAGCTTGAACGCGATGAAATCATCGAAGAATTGGTTAAGTCGTATCTTAAGAACCATCGAGAGGAATACTAATGCGCACAATGGGACTTGATTTAGGTTCAAAAACCATCGGCGTTGCCTTGAGCGACGCGATGGGTTGGACTGCACAAGGATTGGAAACGATCAAAATTAACGAAGCTGGAAATGACTTCGGCTTTAAACGCCTCAATGAAATTATAAAAGAGCATGATGTTTCTAAAATTGTCCTCGGTTTACCTAAAAACATGAATGGGACCGTTGGACCGCGAGGCGAGATCAGCCAAGATTTCGCTAAACGATTAGAAAACAAATTCAAGCTGCCGGTGTTTCTCTGGGATGAACGGTTGACAACTATGGCGGCTGAACGTGTCCTTCTTGAGGCGGACGTGAGCCGAAGCAAACGCAAGAAAGTCATTGATAAAATGGCAGCTGTCATGATTCTGCAAGGATTCTTGGACAGACAAACAAATTCAATATGAGGTGAATACAAATGGAACACGGCGAAAACAACATTACAGTAGTAGATGAAAACGGAAACGAGCAGCTTTGCGAAATCCTTTTCACATTCGACTCAGATAAATTCAACAAATCTTATGTACTTTACTATCCGATGTCTGCAGAAGATGAAGAGGAAGAAATTGAAATCCACGCTTCATCATTCGTACCGAGCGAAGATAATAAAGATGGTGAACTTACACCGATCGAAACAGAAGAAGAGTGGGATCTTGTCGAAGAAATGTTAAATACATTCCTTGACCAAGAAGAAGCGGAAGAAGAATAAAAGAAAAAACCGGCCCCTAAAGGTCGGTTTTTTTTTTGCTCTTTTCGTAATGATTGTTGTTTTTACGAAACTATTTTAGGTTGATTGGAGCGGGTGTGCGAGACCTCTCCGGAAAAAGCATATCAAAGGAGGACCCCCGCAGACGAAAACCGCGGAAAGCGAGTACCTGGAGTGAAATAAACGTTCGAATTGTAAAAACCTGTATAAAATTGCAGGCATAAAGGTCGTTTTTTCATTTTTGTACCAGTAACCACTTATCTTTTCTTTGCGAATAAAAGCATAAAAGTAGCGAACGGACCCAAAAATAATGATAGCAAGAACCAGTTCAGCGCCATCCTATTTTTCCCTTGAGCAAGTCCGGCGTTAATGAGTGCCAATGTCCCCAACCTACAAAATAAGAATGGTCCAACTCCTTCACACCTTTCCTTTTCCTCAAATTATTATGGCATTCCTATATGAATATTTCTGTAATTTTCCCTAAAATGCCAACATATGCAGGAAACATTTTAAGCTGAGTATAATTAAAACAGAGTTGATTGGAGCGGGTGTGCGAGACTCCTGCGGGAAAAGTGTGTCTAAGGAGACCCGCAGGCGGAAGCCGAGGAGGCTCCCGAGACAGCCCGCGGAAAGTGAGTCCCTGGAGCGTAAATCAACGTCTAGATTGTACAAGCCATAAAAAGACTGTGGGCAAAAGGAGTTCGGAAACATATCTTTCATCAAATGATGTTCCCGAACCAACTTACCCCAAGCGGCACCATCAACTCCTCGAGTATGGTTTCTAAGTTAATAAATAGTTGATTGGGGAGTAAGGTAGCGGGTCTCTGCGGGAAAAACGCATCAAAGGGAGTGCCTGGTGCGGAAATCAATATCCCCTCATTTTCCTATTAAATAATACCTGTATATTGACAAAACTAGTGCATTTTTGCCATAAATAGAGTATTGATGAATGTAGTTTTGCAAAAAACATGTAATTATTTGTTGATTTTAGTATAATGTTCGAAGCAAAGATTAATTAGAGAAAAAGCATCATCTAGAAACCATTCTGTAGTTGGTGTGAGTTTGCAGGGGGAATGAACATGGATGAAAAAGATAAAAATTTATCTAAAAAGGAACATATCCGAATGAAATTGTTAGAACAGCAAGGAGAAGCCAAGCTGGTTCGTAAAATCATCATGATTACGATCGCTTCGCTTATTTTACTAATTGGGATAGTTGGTCTGGTGGGCTTTTTATATATCAACTCAGCCATGAAACCAGTCGATCCGGATGATGACACCATCAAGAAAGTGAAAATCCCGATCGGTTCATCCGTTAACGGAATTTCAACTCTGCTTGAAGAGCAGGGAATAATCAAGGACGCACGCGTATTCAAATATTATATTAAATTCCGCAATGAATCCGGTTTTCAGGCAGGGGAGTATAAATTATCACCTTCGATGCCGATTGAAGATATTGTCACAAGCATCAAAACCGGAAAACTCATGAAGGAAGCGGCAATGAGAATAACGATCCCAGAAGGGAAGCAGCTAATCCAAATTGCCGATATCATCGCGGGCAAGACGGGCGAAGATCCGAAAAAGGTCTTCAAGGAATTGAATGATAAGAAGTTCGTTAATTCCATGCAAGAACAATTTCCGCAGCTATTGACCTCGGAAATCGAAAATGAAAAGGTTTTATATCCGCTTGAAGGGTACCTTTTCCCAGCTACTTATGACTTTTATGAGGAAAAGCCGACCCTTGAATCGATCGTCATCGAGATGCTGAAGAAAACCGAAGAGACATTGCAGGCTTACGAGGGCCAAATGGACAAGAACGATTATTCCGTACACGAGATGTTGACCTTCGCTTCGCTTGTCGAAGAAGAGGCGACGGCACAAGTCGATCGCGGAAAGATAGCTTCCGTCTTTTACAATCGTATTAAGGAAGATATGCCGCTTCAAACGGATCCGACCGTTTTGTATGCGAAGGGTTCACATAAGAGCAGGGTGTATTATAAAGACCTTGAGGTGAAATCCCCTTATAATACGTATAAGAACAAGGGGCTGCCGCCAGGGCCGATTGCAAATGCCGGAACGACATCGATCGATGCGGTATTGAAACCTGAGAAAACGGATTACCTGTACTTTTTGGCAACACCTGAAGGCGAAGTCCTTTACTCCAAGACCTTGGATGACCACAATAACAAAAAGGCAGAGCATATTTCCAATAAATAAAGAAAAAAATGCAAGGCTACTGAGGGGGGAGAGATATTACTTTCCCCTCGTTTTTATGATAGAATAGTACAAGTGAATTTTTGATCCGATTTTTATCGGTGACGTAACTCGGCGAATGCCGGGTTTTATTTTGAAGATAAGGAAATGTAGATCGTCAAGCATACTTGTTTCAGCTCCTTGTGAAGAAATTGTTCAATCAATTTTTTCATGTTACTGGCCAAGCGCTTTTGTTTTCCTTATAAATGGAGGAAACGTTTTGAACGGAAAAATAGAACAATATCTCCATTCCTTAATTCCGGAGCGTACGGGTTTGCTTAAGGAGTTGGAAGATTTTGCGATGGAAAATAATGTGCCGATCATGGAGCCCGAAGGAATTGAAGTGCTGCTTCAGATTTTAAGGCTTCATCAGCCAAAGGCGATATTGGAAGTAGGTTCGGCAATTGGCTATTCGGCCATAAGGATGGCTGAGACCCTTCCGGAAGCAGAAATCGTCACACTTGAACGGAATGAAGCCCGTATTGAGCAGGCAAGGGCTAACTTCAAGAAGGCGGGACTGTCGGAAAGGATCACCCTCATTGAAGGGGATGCCCTTGAAGCGGGACCGAAAGTGATGGAGCATGGCCCGTTCGATATCATCTTCGTTGATGCAGCTAAAGGACAGTACAAGCGATTCTTTGAACTGTTTGAACCATTCCTTGCTGATGCTGGCATCATCATTACTGACAATGTTTTATTCAAAGGCTTGGTTGCCGAAAACATTGAAGAAATGGAAATGACGAGAAGAAAGCGAGCTCTAATCAAAAAAATCAGAGACTTTAACATCTGGTTACATGACCATCCCCATTTCGATACTGTAATTTTGCCGATAGGTGATGGTGTGGCCATTAGTAAACATAGAGGTGACAAAAATGAAAAAGCCTGAATTACTCGTGACTCCGACAAGTGTCGATCATATAACGGAACTCATCGATGCTGGCGCTGACGCCTTCGTCATTGGCGAACAACGTTATGCGCTAAGGCTGGCAGGTGAGTTCAATCGTGAAGATGTAGAGGAGGCAATTGAACTTGCACATGCTGCGGGCAAGAAAGTGTACGTATCCATGAACGCCATTTTTCATAATGAAAAAGTGGACGAGCTTGAAGGGTATGTTACATTCCTTAAAGAGGCTGGTGCCGACCGGATCATTTTCGGTGATCCCGCAGTCTTGATGGCTGTCCGTGCCGTGGCACCTGATATGCCCCTGCACTGGAATACGGAGATGACGGTAACGAACTGGTACACATGTAATTACTGGGGAAAACGCGGTGCCGTCCGTGCCGTTGCTGCGCGTGAGATAAGTCTGGACGAGATCGTGGAAATGAAGGAAAATGCCGAAGTGGAGATTGAAGTGCAAGTGCATGGCATGACATGCATGTTCCAATCGAAGCGTACGCTCCTAGGTAATTACTTTGAATACCAAGGCAAGGCATTGGAAGTGGAAAATCGGAAGGAACATAGAAATATGTTCTTGCATGATAAGGAACGCGAAAATAAATACCCGATTTATGAAGATGAAAATGGTACACATATCATGAGTCCGAATGATATGTGCATGATTGATGAACTTCAGGAATTGATTGAAGCGGAAATCGATTCTCTGAAAATCGAAGGGTTACTGCAAACACCGGAATATGTCATTGAAATGACAAAGTTATATCGGGAAGCGATTGACGTATGCTCTGAAGACCCTGACCGCTATGAGGATATCAAATCGGAACTTTTTGAAAAAGTCAAAGCGGTTCAGCCGGATAACCGTGAGTTGGATACCGGGTTCTTCTTTAAAGAATCGGTTTATTAAAGAAAAGGGTAAGAGAAAGAGGAGGAATAGCCTTGAATGCTATTGCTGATAAAATTTCCAAGATCGTTGATGGAAAGAGAGTCATTGTAAAAAAACCGGAATTGCTGGCTCCGGCCGGCAACCTTGAAAAATTAAAAATTGCCGTCCATTACGGCGCGGATGCCGTGTTCATTGGCGGTCAGGAGTATGGCCTTCGTTCCAATGCCGGTAACTTCACGTTTGAGGAAATGAAGGAAGGCGTCGAATTCGCCAATAAGTATGGTGCAAAAGTATATGTAACTACAAATATCTTCGCACATAATGAAAATATCGATGGTCTTGATGAATACCTGGAAGGTCTTCAGGAGGCAGGGGTTCATGGTATCATCGTCGCCGATCCATTAATCATCGAAACCTGTAAAAGGGTCGCTCCGAAAGTCGAGATCCATTTAAGCACACAGCAATCGCTATCGAACTGGAAGGCTGTTCAGTATTGGAAAGAGGAAGGCTTGGAGCGTGTTGTTTTGGCACGTGAGACGAGTGCTGATGAAATCCGTGAAATGAAGGAGAAGGTCGATATCGAAATCGAGGCTTTCGTTCATGGGGCCATGTGCATTGCCTATTCCGGACGCTGCACCCTTTCGAACCATATGACGGCGCGTGATTCGAACCGCGGCGGCTGCTGTCAGTCTTGCCGTTGGGATTATGATTTATATGAGTTGGATCAAGATGGGGAAAAGGCTTTATTCGATAAAGAAGATGCTCCATTCGCAATGAGTCCAAAAGACTTGAAGCTGATTGAATCACTGCCTGGCATGATTGAAATTGGCATAGACAGCTTAAAAGTCGAAGGAAGAATGAAATCGATTCATTATATTGCAACGGTTGTCAGCGTGTATCGTAAAGTGATTGATGCATATTGTGCCGATCCCGACAATTTCAAGATTAAACAAGAATGGCTGGAAGAGCTTGATAAGTGTGCGAACCGTGAGACGGCATCATCGTTCATGGAAGGGGAAATTCCTGGGTATAAACAGCAAATGTTCGGGAATCATACCGTAAAGACTCGCTTCGACTTCGCAGGATTGGTGCTTGATTACAACGAGGAAACTAAAATCGTCACCATGCAGCAACGTAATTTCTTCAAGCCTGGGGATGAAGTGGAGTTTTTTGGACCGGAAATCGAAAACTTCACTCAAAAAATCGGTACGATCTGGGATGAGTCAGGTAAGGAGCTGGAGGCAGCCCGCCATCCGCTTCAAATTGTCCGCATTCAAGTAGATAATAGAGTTTATGTGAACAATATGATGCGGAAGGAGAATTGATATGACAAGAAAGAAACCAGTGGTCATTGGAGTTACCGGAGGTTCGGGATCAGGTAAAACAAGTGTTACCCGTTCCATTTTTGAATTCTTCCAAGGACATTCCATTTTGATGATCGAACAAGATTATTATTATAAAGATCAAAGTCATCTGCCTTTTGAAGAACGCTTGAAAACGAATTATGATCATCCACTTGCATTTGATAATGATTTGCTAATCGATCACATTAACGCTTTGCTGCGCTATGAAACGATAGAAAAACCGGTTTATGATTATTCGATCCATACGCGGTCGGAAGAAGTCATCACGGTTGAGCCACAGGATGTCATCATCCTTGAAGGGATTCTTGTACTGGAGGATGAGCGCCTACGAGACCTGATGGATATGAAGCTATATGTCGATACGGACGCAGACCTGCGGATCCTTCGCCGGATGACCCGTGATATTAAAGAACGCGGCCGGTCCATAGATTCCGTCATCGAACAATACATCAGTGTCGTCCGTCCGATGCATAATCAGTTCATAGAACCGACGAAGCGTTATGCCGACATCATCATACCAGAAGGCGGCCAAAACCATGTGGCGATTGACCTTATGGTGACAAAAATTCAAACAATCCTTGAACAAAAGTCTTTTTTGTAATAACATAGCATAAATAATGATAGGTGCCATTTTCCTCCGTTTATTTAAAAATACCATTTATTTAATGGGAAAGACTGGACAAATGTTGGAAAACGCAATACTCTATTCTTGATACAGAACGAACCGGCTGCTCACCGCAGTCGGTTTATATACTAAGGAACGGATTGTTTCTTAGTATCGAAGCGCGACTTTTTAAGTCGCGCAATTATATATTTTGACTCGATTTAGGGTTAAGCACTATATAGTACATAAACTTGTCACAGCGAATGCTTGCTGTAAAGAATTTGAAGGAGTGAAGGGTTTTGGCAATTGAAAAAGAATATCCAATGACTAAAGAAGGTAAGTTAAAACTTGAACAGGAACTGGAACAGTTAAAAACGGTTAAACGTAAAGAAGTGGTGGAAAGAATCAAAATCGCCCGCAGTTTTGGGGACCTTTCCGAGAACTCAGAATACGATTCCGCAAAAGAGGAGCAGGCTTTCGTTGAAGGACGTATTACAACAATCGAAAACATGATCCGCAATGCAAAAATCATTGAAGGCAATGATTCGAATACAGATACAGTTTCACTTGGAAAATCGGTAACCTTCGTGGAACTTCCAAATGGTGACGAAGAAACATATTCCATCGTAGGAAGCGTTGAAGCGGACCCATTCGAAGGAAAAATCTCCAATGATTCCCCGATCGCGAAAAGCCTGATAGGGAAAAGGGTCGGCGACAAGGTATCGATCATGACACCTGGCGGCGAAATGAGCGTCAAGATTGTATCCATCGACTAAATAAAATGCAAAAGGGGATGTCCATCGGGGCATCCTCTTTTTTATCGGAAAAGTGCCGCGTTAAATTTGTTCATAATTGTTTAAAAATTCGCACCTCGTCAACAATGGTTACCGAGGTGTATTTTATGAAAAAGAAACGAATGAAGTTGCTGGCTCTTTTTTTGACCACTTTCATGCTGATGCTCATAGGCAGGCTTGCCTACATCCAACTTGTATCGACAGAATCTTTTTCAAAGCATGATGTGAACCTGTTGGAAGCAAGCGTGAATCAGCGTTCACAAATATTAAAGATTGATGATGGACGCGGAAAGTTCTATGACAGAAATGGAGAACCGCTAGCACATGAAGAAATCCCGACGCTCGTCCTTTTTCCCTTTCTAAAAAAAATGACATGGCCCATAGATGAAGTGGCCTCGATAATAGGAAAATCGGAAGCGGAGTTAAAACGCGCGATAGAAGAAGCGGATGAACCATTCGTATTTGGCGGGGATGAACCGATAGAGTTGACGTCCAGCCAATCTAAGGCAATCAATGAATTGAAGATTCCAGGGGTCTTTGCCGTGAATGAGAAATTATATCATGATCAAACGCCTGCAGCACAATTGATCGGAACGACGAACATATCTGATGCGGAAAAGAAAAAACGTTATCCGGACATGAATTTATCTCCTGAAACGAAAATAGGCAATACGGGACTGCAAAGGACCTTTGATGAGTTCTTGCTTTCCGCTGGGGAATCGAAGCTCGTTTTTCACGTGGACGCCAGCGGAGGACCGATGTTCGGTGTCGATGTTAAATATGTGGAACCTGCAAATCCGCTTTACCCGGTGAAGGTCATGACGACGATCGATAAAGAAATTCAGGAGAAAGCGGAGAAGCTAGTCGATGAACGCGGGATAAAAAAAGGCGGTCTCGTCCTGATCGATATCGAAAAAAGTGAAATCGTCGCCATGGTATCGCGTCCGGCGCTTAATATAAAAGATCCGAATGGCGAAGGGGCCGTCAATATGATGCTGACTCAAAAAACGCCGGGTTCCGTCTTTAAAACGGTCACGGCAGCAGCAGCCATCGATTATGAAGCGGCCAGTCCCACCCGGACATTTAACTGTAATTTGACGATAGACGGCAAAACGGATAAACAGAGGGAACTGGGCGTACTTAACTTTGAAAATAGCTTTGCCCAAAGCTGCAATAGGACGTTTGCCGAATTGTCACAGGAAATAGCGGAGAAGGATCCGGACTTTTTGGACAAATATGCAAAAAAGTTAGGGCTGGTTGGTGAAACGGGCTGGCAAGGGGACGTATATCACACGGAAGTCACTCAGCTGCATCATGAGCAAACAGGAAAGGTCTGGCATGATGACAATTTAAAAAAAGATCCCAGAATGGTTGCCAAAACGGCAATTGGCCAGCAGGATGTCCAAACGACGCCGCTCGCGATCGCGAATATGATGGCAACGATTGCCCGCGGCGGCAAGAAGGAACAGGTCAAAGCCGTTTCCAAGGTCGAATTTAACAATAGTACGACGGTCGTCGATTTTCCCAATCAAAGTATTGGCGGGGAGACACTGTCTCCATATACAACGATGAAGATGCAGCATCTACTTAGGAAGGTCGTGACGGAAGAGAAAGGGACGGGCGCTTCCTTGAGAGATTTGCCTGTGGAGGTCGCCGGCAAGTCCGGGACAGCTCAGACCAATATCGAAAAAGGGGAGCTCAATAAATGGTTTGCAGGCTACTTTCCCTATAAAGATCCCAAATATGCTCTTGTCACCGTAAGTTTTGAAACGAAGGAAAACAGTTCCAGCATGACGCCTCTTTTTTCAGATATTGTAAAAGTCCTGTACTCGAAGGACCAGGACAAAAACGAGAATTGACGAAAAGTGTAGGAAACCATTCCCTTCTATCTCTGGCTAAATCATGTTAAAATGAGGCAGTAAGAAATGGTAAGGGGAGGAATGGACCTTGGGCTCACGTTTCAATCAGAGAGATCAAAAAAGAAAAGTAAATAAAATATATAATATTGCAATCACCATCGTTTCCATTTTAATCGTCATTGTCGCAGTCTCGATTTTCTTAAGTGATGATGGCACCGATTCAAAAAAAGCCACCACTGAACCAAAGCAAGTCGCCGAGACAGAAAAGGGGAAAGTAGTGGACAAACCTGCTGGCAAAGAGGAAGAAACGGATTCGGAGAAGGAAGACGCAGTAGGTGATAGTGAAGCAACAGAAGAAGATGCCGAAAAAGAAGATAGTAAAGCAAAAAAGGAAGATGCAGAAGAGAAGACTGAAGATGATGCAGATTCAGAAAAAGCAGGAGATGCCGAACTTGTGGAAGTGGAAGGCAGCGGCGATGGCAATGTTGCGGCTACATATACAAGTGAGGGCTGGAAACCAGTAGGAACGGAGCAATCCGGAGAGCACACTACCAGCTTCGAAAAGAACTCGGTCGATTGGAATGAAATGAGTAAAGCGATAGCAAGCGGAGCTGGAATCGATGAAGGCAGCATGAAGCTATGGTGGCTGCAAAACGGCGGTTCGCCGACCACGGCAATCGGTACGGTTTCTGAAGGAGACAACCCTAAAACCTTCCGGGTTTACATTGAATGGGTGGACGGATCAGGTTGGAAACCTGTAAAAGTCGAAGAGCTGAAGACAAACGATAAGAGATAATGTCCAGAAAAAATGGATAAACGAAAAACCCCCGAAAGGAATTCCGCTTTTCGGGGGTTTTTCATGATGATCATTTTTTAGCTTTAAAGTGGACGACTGCACTATAAAAACGTCTGCCTTCTTCACTTACATACATTTGGTGTGACACGGATTCCACCTGAAGCATGATCGCTTTATTGATTTCAATTTGCGATTGGATTTTTTCTTCAAGATTCTTGATGCTCTCTGCCTCGAAAAATTCTATTTTATCTTCGAATAAGTTTAAGTCGAGTTGAAAACTCATGACTGTTCCCCTCCAAAATTCAGATACTGTTAGTTTACCACCATTTGTCCCGATTCTGAACTTAATGAATTTGCCTAAAAACAAGAACTGTTTCTCTTTTTATTTCATATTATGCTTATAGGTTTTATTATCTTATTATAAAAGGTGATTAAAAATGGGCAGAGAATTTATAGGTTTATTTGAAGAATGGTCGAAATCGTATGATGATACGGTTGGTGGACACGATATTGAATATCAAGAGGTTTTTAAACATTATGATGGCATATTGGACAGCGTCACCGATCGGGCTTTTGGTCATGTGCTGGAGTTCGGGGTGGGTACCGGGAATTTGACGGAAAGACTTTTGGAGAAGGGCCTAAAGGTATCGGGAATAGAACCTTCACCTGCTATGAGGGAAATAGCGGAAAGCAAGCTGAGCGGTAAAACGGAAATTGTAGATGGTGATTTTATCGTTTTTCCGAAGCCGGAACAGGTTGATTCGATCGTGAGTACGTACGCGTTTCATCATTTAAACGATGAAGAAAAAGAAAAAGCGATAGCCAACTATGGAAAGTTACTGAATACTGGTGGTAAAATAGTGTTTGCTGACACAATGTATCAATCAAAGGAAGCGCATGAACGAGCGATTCAAGATGCAAGGCAGGCAGGCTTTCATAATTTGGCGAACGATTTGCAAACGGAATATTATACTACGATTCCTTTTTTGGAAAATGTGCTTGAAGCAAATGGATATAAAGTGAACTTCGAGCGCTGCAATCAATTTGTCTGGATCATGGAGGCGGAAAAATTATAGGAAGAGGTTTTTACTAATGAAGGTAGCCATAATCGGAGCAATGGAAGAAGAAGTTACGATTTTACGTGATAAATTGGAAGGGTTGGAGCAGGTGACCATTGCCGGTTCCGAGTTCAATACAGGCACACTGAATGGTATCGAGGTCATTTTACTTAAATCGGGTATCGGTAAAGTGAATGCGGCAATGTCCACTGCAATCCTGTTAGAAAAATTCAAACCGGATGCGGTCATCAATACTGGCTCTGCCGGCGGTTATCACCCAGAACTGAATGTAGGGGATGTGGTCATATCCACGGAAGTGCGGCACCATGATGTCGATGTGACGATTTTTGGATATGAATACGGTCAAGTCCCTCAGTTGCCTGCAGCTTTCACACCGGATGAAAAGCTTTTTGCAATCGCAGAAGAAGCAGCAAAAGAAATCGAGGATATACAAGTGGCGAAAGGGTTGATCGTGACGGGGGATTCTTTCATGAATGATCCTGACAGGGTTGAGTTCGTCAGAGGGAAATTCTCTGATTTATACGCGGTGGAAATGGAAGCGGCAGCCATTGCACAGGTAGCCTTCCAATTCAAAACACCGTTTGTCATCATTCGTTCCCTTTCGGATATTGCAGGTAAGGAGTCCAATATTTCCTTTGATAAATTCCTGGAAACTGCGGCTCTTCATTCAGCGGCGCTGATTTTGAAAATGGTTGAAAAAATGAAATGAATGGTAAGTGGTCAGCGGAAGCTTTTCTGCTGATCATTCTTTATTGCATAATCCTCATTAAATTGGTAGGATAACTACGAAAGGATGTCCGAATATGAAAGTCTTTAAAAACATTCATGAGTTGATAGGGGAAACGCCGATGATGGAAATCACCCATTTCCCGCTTCCGGATGGAGTCCGTATCTTTGCCAAACTGGAATACTTCAATCCGGGAGGCAGTGTGAAGGATCGGCTTGGTCAAGAGCTGTTAGCCAAAGCGCTGGAGACAGGGAAGGTGAAAAAGGGCGGGACGATCATCGAACCGACTGCCGGGAATACCGGGATTGGCTTGGCGTTGGCTGCGATAAACAGTGGGGTGGACGTGATATTTTGCGTTCCGGAGAAATTCAGCACCGAGAAACAGGAATTGATGCGTGCCCTTGGAGCGAATGTGATCCAAACCCCGACAGAGGAAGGGATGACAGGAGCAATCGCCAAGGCTAAGGCGCTGCTGGCTGAAATTCCGGGATCATATTGTCCCCAGCAGTTCGCCAACCCATCCAATCCTGATGCCTATTATAAAACGCTGGGACCTGAAATATGGGAACAGATGGAAGGCGATGTGGATGTGTTTGTTGCCGGTGCCGGGACGGGCGGGACATTCATGGGAACATCGCGATATTTGAAAGAAAAGAACACTGCTGTCAAAACCGTCATTGTCGAACCAGAAGGATCGATTTTAAACGGCGGAAAAGCAGGACCCCATAAAACAGAGGGGATCGGGATGGAATTTCTACCAGCCTATATGGATGAAACGTATTTTGACCGAATCCATACGATAAGCGATCGTGACGCTTTCGCTATGGTGAAGGAATTGGCGATTAAAGAAGGCCTTCTTGTCGGCAGTTCTTCCGGTGCGGCATTTGCAGCGGCCATGAAAGAAGCGGCCAAGGCTTCCCGGGGGGCGAATATCGTCGTCATATTTCCGGATTCAAGTGAACGTTACTTAAGTAAAAAAATTTATCAGGGAGGAATGTAAAATGAGAAAAAAAACACAATTGATCCATGGCGGCATTTTTGGTGATGAACAAACAGGGGCGGTTTCGGTGCCGATTTATCAAGTGAGCACATATAAACAGGATGGTCCTGGGAATCATCGGGGCTACGAATATTCCCGTACAGGCAACCCGACCCGCTATGCCCTCGAAGAATTGATCAAGGATCTCGAGGAAGGAAAAAGAGGTTTCGCCTTCGGATCAGGAATGGCAGCGATGACTGCGGTTATGATGCTGTTCAGTCATGGTGATCATGTATTGATGACAGATGATGTTTATGGAGGGTCTTTCCGGGTCATCACTAAAGTGCTTAACCGCTTCGGGGTGGAAGCTACGTTCATCAATACGAGTGACATACACTCGATCGAAAAAGAGATAAGGGACAATACGAAAGCACTGTTCATTGAAACTCCGACGAATCCATTATTGAAAATCACCGATTTGGAAGAAGTATCAAAAATAGCCAAAAAAAACGGCATCCTCACCATTGTGGATAATACCTTCAGTACGCCATACTGGCAAAATCCGCTTTCACTTGGAGCCGATATCGTGCTTCATAGCGCAACCAAGTATCTGGGGGGACACAGTGATGTTGTAGCGGGTCTTGTCGTGGTGAATGATGAAAAGCTTGGCAATGACCTTCATTTCATCCAAAACTCTACAGGAGGCGTGCTAGGGCCCCAGGATTCATGGTTGCTGATGCGAGGCATTAAAACGCTGGGAATCAGGATGGAAGAACATGAAAAAAATACATCTCAAATCGTTCGTTTCCTATCCGGTCATGAAGGCGTTTCGAAAATCTATTACCCAGGTCTTGAAAACCACCCAAATCATGATATTGCCAAAAAACAATCGCGTGGATTCGGCGGTATGGTTTCATTTGATGTCGGCAGTGCGGAAAAGGCCGAGTCCGTTTTGAACAAAGTGAGATACTTTACACTTGCGGAAAGTCTGGGGGCAGTGGAGAGCTTGATTTCCATTCCGGCCTTGATGACACATGCTTCCATTCCGGCTGAGCGTCGTGCAGAACTTGGGATAACTGATGGGTTGATTCGTATTTCAGTAGGTCTGGAAGATGTTGAAGACTTATTGGAAGACTTGGAACAAGCGCTGCAAGGATAATCGTTTAGGGACCGCTTCATAGCTGACTGCCATTATTTACACCCTGTCATTTGGAATAAATATGGTAGAATGAGATATCGATATCTTATTAGCTTGAAAGAAGGTGGAATGGCATGAAAAACCGCAAAAAACAAACGGCGGCAATGCTGCGTTCGAAAATGGTCGATTTTAAACAATTTGCGATCACTTTGTTATGTGTTGGTTCGTTCTTCTATATAGGAACCATCCTTCCCACTGACGACAAAGCGATGATTGGCACATATGTCTATATGGGAGCGACAATCATGTTCCTGGGCATATCCATAGTATTTTTCTCATTATCAAAAAAATATAAGAAGATCTTGGCCGAAATGGATGACCAGGACACTTTACAACAATAGAAGCAACCTTAGTTTAGACAAAGGGTAATAAACTAAGTCGATTGGAACGGAAGGTACGAGACTCCTGCGGGGAAAGCGCGTCGAGGGGAGACCCCGCAGGCGCAAAAGCGCCGAGGAGGCTCCCGGACCGCTCGCGGAAAGCGAGTGCCTGAAGAGGAAATCGACGTTCGAGATTTTACAAACCCTCATTAAATCTGTAGACAAACTCGAGTTTATCTACAGTCTGTCCTGATTCTTTTAAAGAATCAGGTTTTTTTATTATTCCAATGGTTGTAGCCCATTAAGGGGCAGATTTATCATACGATTTACCTTCTTAAGGCAATAATGACTATTGAAAATGGGTAAAAAGATCGAAATTTTCAAATAAATAGGCAAAAGCCGTTTACAAATATCGAATTTGTGGATATACTTACCAAGTAATAAAAAATATTCCAAAGGAGGTCGAAGAAAATGACATTGTATCTACATGGAGTCGTCGCAATCAGCCGGTCCGTTTCAAATGACAATCACATAACATTCGACCTGTGCCAAGCGGAATATTTCTAAAGCAATTTGGCTTTATTAATCATTCAGACATAGCGGCCGCAGGGAGAAGTGTTTTATCCTGCGGTCTTTTTATATTCTCTAAAAAAGCCCGCAGGAGGACGTAACTTTCTGCGGCCTTTTTATGCCTTTTTGTTGGGCCGCTCCCTTAAAGGAGGTGATATTATGACACTGAATATGCTTTTTTTCACAATCACGATTAAAATGAAAAAAATGACTGCCGAGGAATGTTTGCAACAGGAGAGAATCCACAAGATTCGAGAAGAACATCTAGATAAAGCGATGAAGCATCGTCCTTTTTTCTAAAAACATATGAGGTAGGTATTCCGTTCATAAAAAAATTAAAGAAAGGTGGAGGTTAATATGTTGAACTTGTTTTACGTAAAAGGAGAGAAGCGTTGCTATTGGCAGGAGAAGGATACCGGCTAACGGATTTCCCGGTGCATGGCCAGCATTGTCATGGTTTGTATGTATATGAACAGCGGAAAATGCCATTGGAAACATGATAAATTGAAGAGATGTTGATCAAGATGGTCATGACGCTGATCTACTCGAAACGGCAACGTTAGATATGAATAGGTAAAATGGGAAAACTCGGCCCTCGGGCCGAGTTTTTTTCTTTGCCTGAATCAGCAGCACGGACCTGATCCTCCATAACCAAATCCACATCCCGGCAACCACCAAAACCCGAAAATGAGCAATAAAACCAGGAGGACAATAAACAGGCCATAACCAAAGCCGGAACCGGACCCTGCATAACAAGGCGCAGGAGCCGGATAACCATAGCTGCATCCGTATGGTCCATAGTTATATCCCATCGTAAAACCCCCTTTCCCTAAAAAATTCCCTATCATTATATGAACATTTGCCTTCGTTCGTTTGTGAATTCATCCAGGCTGGTTTGAACATTTAATACTTTCGTGATTTCTTTTTGTGGGACAGACACGAACAAGCCCACTGTTGCATAGGTATGAATAGGGAAACCAAAGAAACGGGGGATGAAGCCAATGCCCGGAATACTTACAGTTGTCGGCTATATTATCAAAGAATTTTACTTATTTGTTTCCTATGTGAAAAACAATGCTTTTCCCCAGCCCTTGTCATCTCAGGATGAAAAGAGATATCTGAAGCTTATGAGTGAAGGGGACGGTGATGCCCGCAACATCCTGATTGAACATAATCTCAGGCTTGTTGCCCATATCGTCAAGAAATTCGAGAATACGGGCGAAGATACAGAGGATTTGATTTCGATTGGGACAATTGGGTTGATAAAGGCCATTGAGAGTTATTCGGATGGTAAGGGTACGAAGCTTGCCACATATGCGGCGCGATGCATTGAGAATGAGATCTTGATGCATTTACGTGCGACAAAGAAAACGAAGAAAGATATTTCCCTGCATGATCCGATCGGTCAGGATAAGGAAGGTAATGAAATCAGTTTAATCGATGTGCTGAAATCGGAATCGGAGGATGTCATCGATACGATTCAGCTTAATATGGAAATTGAAAAGGTGAAAAAGTATATTGATATTTTGGATGAACGCGAAAAGGAAGTCATTGTAGGCAGGTTTGGCCTGGATTTGAAAAAGGAGAAAACCCAGAGGGAAATCGCAAAAGAGCTTGGGATTTCCCGCAGTTATGTATCAAGGATCGAAAAACGTGCTTTGATGAAGATGTTCCATGAATTTTACAGGGCAGAAAAAGAGAAGGAAAAGAAAGCTAAAGGATAGGAATGGTAAACAAAGAGAGTGCGAGGGAATTTCCCCGCACTCTTTTTTTAATATTTATTTCTGATCAAATCTGTAAATGCATGATAAATTTCGATTCCCTGAAAAAGGAACAGACGTGAAGCGGTTAAAGAAAAGACCCCTACCATAATTAGTCGAAACCACATATGAATCACTCCTCCATTTTATTTTTTATAAAATGTCAGAGCGTGAGGCTACGTAATTCGCCTGATAAAAAACGGGACTGAGATATCGCCGTAGAAGATTCGAGTGAAAATAAAGAAAGCCCAAAATGGAAAATTCGAAAATGAGTATTACGATAAGTGACTGCCATGAACTAAAGGACGGCACGAAAGGCTGTTTCTTGTCAGCCTTATCCCAATGGTGGACATCGGTATGTTCTTCAATGGTTAGCTGCTGTGCATGATGGTGGAACTGTATGGGCAGTGTCCAAAGGAGCAGGATGATGGCAGACATGTGAATAAAGAATTTCATATGAATCAACCACCCCTTTCCCAAGAATATATTCATCATAACATGCTTTTAATCTGGGATATAGAAAAATGTTCTGAAAGATACTGAAAATTCCTTTTAATTAGAAAAATAATGAATGAACCTCTATAATGGGGTTAGTGATAAAAAGGGGGCAATTTAGTATGGGATATTCTATGACATGGGATTTGGATATCTTTTTTAAAGGGGGAAGCTCTTCCAAGGAGTTCCTGATTTTTTTAGATGAATTCAACGAAGAGGTAAAAGAATTAGACAGGCTTGTAAGCAATATCAATCCGGTAGGAAATGATGAAATCAGTTTAATACACGCATTTGATCTTTTTAAAAATACAAATATGAAATCTTCACAGGCAGGTGCCTTCATTGGATGCCTGGAAGCTCAAAATGCGCAGGATAAAAAGGCTGGTCAGCTGCGGATCAAACAAATGAAGATAGTCGCTTCACTAAATATGGTGTTAAGCAAGCTGGATGAGAAGTTGATACAGCTTGATGATGCATTTTTTAAGAAAATCCTCGAAAAAGAACCATTGAATGAATTGAAATTCGTATTGAATGAACGTCGGGAAAAGGCAAAGGAAAAGCTTTCCGTGAAGGAAGAATCATTAATCACCCAATTGGCCATGGACGGTTTCGAAGGTTGGAGCCAAATGTATGATACGATCGTCGGTTCAATGACCATCCCTTATAAAGGTGAAAAGCTTTCTGTAGGCCAAGCGGCGAATAAATTTTCTGATCCTGATGAAAGGGCCCGGAAAGAATTATTTACTTCGTGGGAACAGGCTTGGGAGGAAAAAAGTGACCTGTTTGCCCGGACTTTGAACCACTTGGCTGGCTTCCGTCTCAGTGTGAATGAAAAAAGGGGCTGGGATGATATTTTGAAAGAGCCTCTTGAAATAGGAAGGATGAAAAAAGAAACCCTCGAAAGCATGTGGAATGTAATTGCCGATCATAAAGAGCCGCTTGTGAGGTTTTTAAAAAGGAAAGCGGAGTTACTGGATTTGGATGAATTAAGTTGGGCGGATTTGGATGCACCGCTCGCTGTTACCGCAGAATCCAAAGTAATGGATTATCAAGAAGGTGCAGACTTCATCATCCAGCAATTCTCTAAGTTCGGCTCTCAATTAGCGAACTTCACCCGAAAAGCTTTTGAAGACAGCTGGATTGAAGCTGAAGACAGACCAGGTAAGAGACCAGGCGGTTTTTGCACCGGCTTTCCATTAAATAAGCAGTCAAGAATTTTCATGACGTATTCGGGCACACCGTCCAATGTATCGACATTGGCTCATGAATTGGGACATGCATTCCATTCTTATGCGATGAGGGATATCCATCCATTGAATCGGTCATATGCAATGAATGTGGCGGAAACCGCCTCCACTTTTGCTGAAATGGTCGTAGCGGATGCAGCTGTGAAGGAAGCAGCCAGTGAGGAAGAAAAGCTGGTGCTTTTAGAAGATAAAATTCAGCGTTCAGTGGCATTATTGATGAATATCCATGCCCGCTACTTATTCGAAACTAGGTTTTATGACGAGAGAAAGCAAGGATATGTCAGTGCTGAACGATTGAATGAACTGATGGTCGATGCACAAAAAGAAGCTTATGGCAATGCTTTAAGTGATTATAATCCAACTTTCTGGGCTTCAAAGCTCCATTTTTATATTACTGGTGTACCATTTTATAATTTCCCGTACACATTCGGTTACTTATTCTCATTAGGCATATACGCGAATGCCCTGAAAGAACCTGAAGGATTCGAAGAAAAATATATCGCGCTATTAAAGGATACCGGTTCCATGAATGTCGAGGATTTGGCGGAGAAGCATTTAGGCGTCGATTTAAAGACCCGCGATTTTTGGGAAGAAGCGGTCAATGCCTGTATGGTGGATGTAGAAGAATTCATGCGTTTGACCGACCCATTAGTCCGAAAAGCATAAGATGGGTTTAGGCTGGAATAGGAACAAAAAAAGCGGATGTCCGGTTAGGACATCCGCTTTCTTATTAAACTTTCTTCAGTTTAAATGGACTGACCATAAGTAATGATAATATAATCATGAGGGATAAGAAAAAGACCGGATGGAAATACGGGATGACTAGATAACTTAAAGTGGCGATGCAGCCCGCAACCGTAATGGGCACTCCTGTAAAATATCCATTGCTTTCACTTATATTGAAGCGGGCGAGACGAAACGCGCCACAGCCAATATAGAAAACCGTGAAGAGTGTGCCAGGTGCTCCGAATTCTATCAATATTCCTTGGTATAATAATAGAGCCGGTGCGACGCCAAAGGATATGATGTCACACATGGAATCAAGTTGCTTACCCAATTCCGATTCAATGTTGAATTTCCGTGCAACCATACCGTCAAAGCGATCTGCAAGGGCTGCCAGGAAGATTAAAAGCAAGCTTAAATTCAATTGACCGTGCATCACGGCAATTATCGCAAATCCACCAAGGGATAAATTAATTAGGGTAAGTATATTTGCTGTTTGTGCTTTCACTTTTTTAATGGTTTGATCTAGGGCGTGTAATAAAAACATCTTTTCACTCCTTTCAAATGAAACAAATTAAAACAAAATATAGTAAACATAAGTATTTATTATATAATAATATTTTATTTAATACAATTTATGCAAGGGGATTTTAGAATAATTTTACAATTTAACAATTTGGAGTGGTTATATTTTGTTTCAGTCTTTGTATCGCGTTCTTATTGAACTGACGAATGGTCAGTATTCATCAGGTTTATTAAAGCACTTTAGCCAATCTCGTTGGAGCAGGCCCTTGATTTTACTTTATGTAAAAACATTCAACCTTAATCAACAGGAATTTGGTAAGGAGTTAAAAGCATATACCAATTTGCACGAGCTATTTACAAGGCAGTTAAAGGCTGACGCGAGGCCAATTACGGCAGTTCCATCTGCGGTAGCTTGTCCCGTGGACGGTGTACTTGAGGACTCAGGGGAGATACGCGCTGATAAAAAGATCGTCGTTAAGGGAAAGGTATATTCAATGGAGGAAATGCTCGGGGATGAGCTTCTATTGGAAAAGTACTTAGGCGGCAAATATCTCGTGTTATACTTAAGCCCGAGTCATTACCATAGGATCCATGCGCCAATCAAGGGTTCCGTGGTCAAACGATGGACGCTTGGAAGGAAATCATACCCCGTTAATAAATGGGGGATGAAATATGGAAAAGAGCCTTTATCAAAAAATTACCGGACAATAACTGAACTTCAAAATGAGGCGGGGAATCTGGCAATGGTGAAAGTCGGTGCCATGTTCATAAATTCGATCGTCATTACTGATGATGCGGATGAATTGGAAAAAGGGCAGGAGTTTTCTTATTTCAGCTTTGGGTCCACAGTTGTGCTTCTTTTTGAAAAAGGAAGTTTTGAACTTGAAGAAAATATATCCATTCCCGCAGATGTCCGTGTAGGTGAAACAATTGGATACATGAGAGCGGTCTAACTTCAAATGAAAATAAGAGGCTGACATTTGATGTCAGCCTATGTATTTCATATTAAAATATGGATCGGATTTTATGTGTTAGGGACCTTCGATGAATTTCCGTTTCTATGAGGCGGATGAAATCGGTACTCAACTTTAAATTCTGTGCTTTAAAATAGGATTCAAGCAACAGGTCATCAGATAGTTTTTGCATCAGAACGCCACTTAAGGGCTGCTCACCTCCAGTAGGAATTGCGAGGAATAATTTGGTGTTTACTTGCATATATTGATAAGTCTTCCTTGATGTACCCCTACTGTATCAGAAATAAACGTGGAGAACAATCGTTCTGTTATCCACAGATAAAAGTGGATAACCTGTGGTTAAGTTGTTTACAAAGTGAACGAAATGGTGTCCATCAGTATGGAAAATGTTAGTAAAGTTATCCACAGGTTGAATAAATGAAATTTTTGTCGAAATCTTTTATGACTAATTAGTTCTTTGGTTCTGGTCTGCCTGCAAATTTCCCATTATTTAATGAAAAATGCCTTTCCATATCAGAAAACATACATTATGATGTTTCTTTACCGTTAGCCATTCTTTCCTAATTTTTTTTGAAAGTGGGCTGAAAATTCGATATGATGGAAACGGTAAATTTTAATGAAAATATAGAGGTGCCAATATGCTTAAATTATTTTTGCCGAGTGAACATGTTAAAAGCATTTTTAATATAGATCCTCAAGAATTGAAAAAAAGAGGGATTAAGGGCGTCATTACCGATTTGGATAATACTCTCGTTGAATGGGATAGGCCGACTGCCACCCCCGATTTAATCAAATGGTTCGACAATATGCGGGATCATGGGATTTTAGTGACGATTGTGTCCAATAATAATGAAAATCGGGTTCGGGCTTTTTCCGATCCGCTTCACATTCCGTTTATTTTCCAGGCCAGAAAACCGATGGCAAGGGCTTTCCATAAAGCCCGTAAGACAATGGGATTGAAATTAGAAGAAACGGTGGTAATCGGCGATCAGTTATTGACGGATGTATTGGGAGGGAACAGAGGCGGGTTTCATACGATCTTGGTGGTCCCTGTCGCACAAACCGACGAATTCAGAACAAGGATCAATCGTTATTTTGAAAGAAAGATCATGGCGTTTTTTAAACGAAAAGGAATGCTAGAATGGGAGGATCACAATTGAACAATCATCAAGAATTAGTGTGCATCGGCTGCGGTGTGAAGGTCCAGACTGAAGATCCGAAGGAGTTGGGCTTTGCCCCTAAATCGGCTCTGGAAAAAGAGAGCATCGTTTGTCAGCGCTGCTTTAAATTGAAACATTATAACGAAGTTCAGGATGTATCATTAACAGACGATGACTTCTTGAAAATCTTGAATAAAGTAGGCGAAACCGACTCTTTAATCGTCAAAATCGTCGATATTTTTGATTTCAATGGAAGCTGGCTGCCTGGCCTTCATCGATTTGTAGGAAGAAATGATGTTCTTCTGATCGGAAATAAGGTCGATTTATTGCCTAAATCGGTAAAACCGAACAAGTTGATCAATTGGATGAAGCAATCGTCCAAGGAATTGGGTCTTAACCCGATCGATGTCCTGCTTGTCAGTGCGGAAAAGGGAAAGCACATACTTGAAGCTGCTGATGCGATCGAGCGGTATCGCAGAGGCAAAGATGTCTATGTGGTGGGCTGTACGAATGTAGGAAAATCGACTTTCATCAACCGTCTTATAAAAGAAGTGAGCGGTGAAAGTGATATCATCACGACTTCCCACTTCCCTGGGACTACCTTGGATATGATTGAAATTCCTTTGGATGATGAACAGGCATTGATCGATACACCTGGAATCATTAATCACCATCAAATGGCTCACTATGTGGACAAACGGGACTTCAAGGTGATTATGCCGAAAAAGGAAATCAAGCCGAGAGTGTACCAACTGAATGAAGGGCAGACGCTATTTTTTGGAGGGTTGGCCAGGTTGGACTATGTCTCAGGCGGAAGGCGTTCATTGACTTGCTACCTTTCGAACGAATTGAATATTCACCGTACGAAACTGGAAAATGCCGATGAATTGTATAAAAACCATGCCGGGGAATTACTGACTCCCCCAAGGCCGGAACAAATCGAGGAGTTTCCGAAGCTGATTCCACATGAATTTTCCTTGAAAGATGGTAAAATGGATATTGTGTTTTCTGGTCTTGGCTGGGTGACGGTCAATGAGCCAGGGGCGAAAATCGTTGCACATGTTCCAAAGGGCGTCAATGTGATCGTTCGCAAATCATTAATCTAAATATAGGGGTCGTCTAGTCTATGAAAAAGATATATGGGGTAATGGGAGATCCAATTGCACATTCGATGTCACCGGACATTCATAATGATGCATTTGAAAAAGAAAATATAGAAGCGGTTTATCACCATTTTCATGTGACGAAAGAAGGTTTGAACGATGCCGTGAAAGGCATGAAAGCCCTTGGTATAGAAGGGTTTAACATCACGATCCCACATAAGACTTCAATCATCCCTTTCCTTGATGAAGTGGATGAACTGGCCCTGGCAATCGGGGCTGTAAATACGGTTGTTAACAAAAATGGTCGGTTTATAGGGTATAATACAGACGGAAAAGGATTTTTTAAATCTTTATGCGATGAAATATCAGGTGACATCAAGGCTAAAAAAACGTTAGTGATCGGAGCGGGCGGTGCTGCGCGTGCGATTTATTTTACCCTCGTGAAAGAAGGGGTAAAGCAAGTTGATATTGCAAACCGGACAAAGGAAAGAGCGGCCCAGCTTGTTTCTGATTGCCCATATGATAAAGTATCGAAGGCACTCTCGATTATCGAAGCGGAAGAAAGCTTATCACAATATGATTTAATCATCCAAACGACTTCTTCTGGAATGAGTCCTGAACTGGATCATTCGCCGTTAAAGGTCGATCAGCTTAAAACCGGTGCAATTGTCAGTGATATCATCTATAACCCTCTGCAAACCAAGCTGCTGCGTGAAGCTAGGGAAAAAGGGGCGGAAACGCAAAATGGTCTGGGAATGTTCATCAACCAGGCCGCACTTGCATTTGAGATATGGACAGGCATTATGCCGGATACAGCAAGAATGACAGATATTGTCTTGAACAAACTAGGAGGTAACACATGTTAACAGGAAAACAAAAAAGATTTTTACGATCAAAGGCCCATCACCTCAATCCAATTTTTCAAGTTGGTAAAGGCGGAGTCAATGATAATCTCATCAAGCAAATTGGTGAGGCGCTTGAAGTACGTGAATTGATCAAGGTCAGCATCCTGCAAAACTGTGAAGAGGACCGCAATGATGTGGGGCTTACTTTATCAAAAGGTGCACGGGCGGAATTGGTTCAGATTATCGGCAACACAATTGTGCTGTATAAAGAATCAAAAGAAAACAAACAACTTAAATTACCTTAAGGAACCTATCTATGAAAAAAATTGGAATTCTTGGCGGTACATTCAATCCTCCGCATATCGGGCATTTAATTATAGCCAATGAAGTGCTGGATGCCCTTGAGCTAGATGAAATCAGGTTCATGCCAAATCACGTTCCTCCACATAAGGAAAAATCGGAGGAAGTAACCGATATGGACAGGCTGGCCATGTTGGAAAACGCGATAGCCGGAAACCCATCTTTTTATATTGAGGGTATTGAAATAGAAAGAAAAGGCACATCTTATACGTATGACACGATAAAATTGCTTAAAGAGCTTGAGCCAGCCAATGAGTTCTATTTCATCATTGGCGCAGATATGATTGAGTACTTACCGAATTGGCATCGTATCGACGAGCTGGTGCATATGGTCAATTTCGTCGGGGTGAAGCGTCCTGGATATAATGAGAATACCTTATACCCGATCACGATGGTGAAAGTCCCGCAGATGTTCATTTCGTCTTCCATGATACGAAGGAAGTTAAGAACAGGGAAAACCGTGAAATATTTAATAGCAGATCCAGTGGTGAAGTATATTAAAGGGAATGGTTTATATGAATCGTGAGAAAGCATTGGCGCTGGTCAAAGAACAAATCACCGAGCGCAGGTACATTCATACCTTGGGTGTAGTCGAGTCAGCGATTGAACTTGCTGAACGGTATGGTGCCGACGTCAAAAAAGCCGAGCTTGCAGCCATTTTCCATGATTATGCAAAATTTCGACCTAAAGAAGAAATGGAGCAAATAATAATCGCTGAAAAAATGGACCCGGCGTTACTTGAATACAATATGGAGCTATGGCACGCTCCTGTCGGGGCTTATCTGGTGAATAAGGAAGCAGGCATTCAGGACGCTGAAATCTTGGATGCGATTGCCTATCACACGTCTGGCAGGGTTGGCATGAGCCTTTTGGATAAAGTCGTATACCTTGCTGATTATATCGAGCCGGGACGTTCTTTTCCCGGTGTCGACGAAGTAAGGCAGACAGCAAAGCAAAATTTGGATCATGCTGTCATCCAGGCTTTAAGGAATACAGTTGTTTTTTTAATGAAAAGAAATCAGGCGATTTACCCTGACACATTTAAGACATATAATGATTTGATCATGAATTTGAAGGAGAAGATGTAATGACTGAACGTGAACTTCTTGTAATTGCAGCAAAAGCGGCGGATGATAAAAGAGCGGAGGATATCGTGGCATTGAATATGCAAGGTATTTCTCTTGTAGCGGATTACTTTTTGATCTGCCACGGTAATTCTGAAAAACAAGTACAAGCAATAGCTCGTGAAATGAAGAGCAAAGCTGATGAATCAGGAATCAATGTAAAGCGTCTTGAAGGTTTTGACGAGGCGAAATGGGTGCTTGTGGATCTTGGCGATGTAGTGGCCCACATATTCCATAAAGATGAAAGAAACTATTATAACCTTGAACGTCTATGGGGAGATGCACCTTTTGAAGATCTAGAGAGTGAACTGACTTCATGACTTACGAACGCTTTGCCTATGTATACGATGAATTGATGAAGGACGCACCTTATGAAAAATGGCTGATGATCCTTACGGCGAAGCTGGAACAGTATGGAATTGGTGGAAGGAAAGTCCTGGATTTGGCGTGTGGAACCGGGGAAATGACCGTTGAATTGGCGCAGCACGGATTCGAAGTCACCGGCGTGGATTTATCTGATGAAATGCTTCTTGTTGCTAATGAAAAAGCGGTTAAGCTTGGATTATCGATTCCGCTTTTCCAGCAGAATATGGCTGAACTCGAAGGACTTGGCCAATTTGATTGTGTCACGATTTTCTGTGATTCGCTGAACTACCTTCGCGACGAAGAGGATATAGTCAAGACGTTCAGCCGGGTTCATGAGCATTTGAAGGATGGCGGATTATTCATGTTTGATATCCATTCCGTTTATAAAATGGAAGAAATTTTTCGTGATCATACGTTTGCTGTCAATGGTGAAGAAGTATCCTATATATGGGATTGCTTCCCGGGTGAAGAACCTTACAGTGTGGAACATGATTTAAGTTTTTTTGTAAGGCATGATGAAAGCGGCCTTTATGACCGTTTTGATGAGTTGCATTATCAACGGACCTATCGGGTTGAACAATATAAAACGTGGTTGGAGCAAGCAGGTTTCACGGTTTCTGAAATTCTGGCGGATCTTGAAGAAGCACCGCTTGTAACGGAAACCGAAAGAATCTTGTTTGTGGCCAGTAAATGATAAAGAGGTCAAGATCCCCGTTCGTACAAGTACGAGTGGAGGTCTGACCTCTTCTTTTTTATACTTTTTAGAAGGAATTGAGATCTTGATTACGAATATTAATAAGGATGGCCGAACTGTTTTTCAACTTCGTGAAGATCCTCTGCAAACTTTTCATGTGTCGCTTGAAAAAGATGATGGAACATTTCCCCGGTTTCAGCTTCTAAAACCTTGATTCCCTCACCTGTTATTCCACCTTTTACACAAACCTTTTCCTGTAAGGTCGGCAATGTATAAACCCCTTTACCGAGCAATTCCCCTAATCCAACCAGCATATTCTCAGTCAATGTCGTAGCCGTTTCTTTATCAATCTTCGTCGTTTGGCAAGCCGCGTCAATGAAAGCTTGAGCTAAATAGCTGAAGAAGGCAGGGCCGCAGCTGACAATATCGGAAGCTACCCGGGTGATATCATTTTCAATGATGACCGGTGCCGATATGGCGGAGGCCAAATCAAATAAAGCTGACACTTTCTCCTTACTGCAGCTCTCGCTGAAACTCAGTAACGATACGCCTGAACCCACACGGTTCGTTATACTCGGGATAAAACGGGCACAGGGTGCATTCACTGCCGATTCGAGCTGGGAGACGGAAAGCGGGCTTGTGATGGAAATAACCAGCTGATCCCTTTTTATATGCTGTTTGATGCCTTGTAATAGGCTGTTAATTTGCAATGGTTTTACACAGAGAAAGATAAAGTCCGCTTGTTCGACGATTTCGGCTGCGCTTTCCGCAACTTTGATACCCGGGTGTTTCTCTTTCAGCACCAATGCTTTGGAAAGTGTGCGATTTGTAATGATTAGATTTGCCGGATTCAATATTTTTGCCTCCAGCCATGCCTCGATTAAAATGGTACCCATATTTCCGGTTCCGATAACACCGATTTTCTTCAATTCCGATCAACTCCTCTCACTTATGCGATTGATTCTCCTAAAAACACTATGTATTTTTAATCTGTCCTATGACAATGTATCGTGCGAAATCCAATAAGGAGGTAAAGAAATGGAAGGGATTTTAAAAAGGAAAATGACGATGATTACCGTTGCCGCGGCATTTGTGGCAGGGGGCATTTACTTTTTTTCTCAACAAGGGGAGGATCCGGCTGATACGGAAGATATATTTTCCGTTACTGCAAAAGAAGCTGAGATGGAACAAAGTGTAAATGAATCGGCTGCCGAACCTGAGATCATTAAAGTGGATGTTAAAGGAGCGGTCAAGTCCCCGGGCATATTTACTGCACAGGCCGGTGACCGGGTGATTGATTTGATTTCCGCTGCGGGCAGTTTTACGGAAAAGGCCGACACGGATAAAGTGAATTTTGCCCAAATCATCGAAGATCAAATGGTCATTTATGTTCCGGAAATAGGTGAAGAAGACAAAGGGAACTTGGAGAATATACAAGTCGGGACGTCTGGTAATGCCGTCACTAAGGGTACGTCAGGAGGGCTGGTGAACTTGAATACTGCTACACAGGAAGATTTGCAAACCTTGACGGGAATTGGACCATCCAAAGCGAATGCGATCCTGGAATACAGGGAGACGGTAGGGAAATTCAAGGAGATCGATGAATTGAAGCAGGTTACGGGAATCGGTGATAAAACGTTTGAAAGGTTACAGGATTCCATTTCGGTGAAATGAATGATTGAATATGCTACACAAATGGACAGGAAGAGGGTAAAATTGAAGAAAATCATTCAAGAGGTAAGGGGATACAACATGAACAGAATTAGTTGGGATCAATATTTCATGGCACAAAGCCATTTATTAGCTTTAAGAAGCACATGTACACGCCTTACTGTAGGGGCTACCATCGTCAGGGACAACCGAATCATTGCGGGTGGATATAATGGGTCCATTGCGGGAGGGACGCATTGTATTGATGACGGCTGTTATGTAATTGATAATCATTGTGTCAGAACGATACATGCAGAAATGAATGCACTTTTACAATGTGCGAAATTTGGGGTGCCGACTGATGGGGCGGAAATATATGTGACGCATTTTCCGTGTCTTCAGTGCTGTAAATCACTCATCCAAGCTGGCATAAAGGCTGTATATTATGCCGAGGATTACAAAAATCATCCATATGCCCTCGAATTATTCAAACAGGCGGATGTCAAGACCGAGAAGGTTGAAGCAAAAGGGGCCATCGATGTTAATGGAAAACAAAAAAAGGACTTTGTATTCTCATTGCTAGCACAACTTGAACAAAACGGTCTGGGAAAAGAAGATTTATTGGAACTGGAAAAAGAGGCCAATCTGATATTCGAAATTAAATAGGACGGGGGGCAGGCATGGCCAGACATCTTATCTTACTGGCCGTTTCAGCCACATTTGGTGTTATGGCCCATTCTCTTTTAAATGTAAAGCTGCTGATCGTTATCCTTATTTTTCTCTGTTTCCTTTATTTTTCGGTGGGGTTAAGTGTGAAGGCCCTTAGTTTTCATTTGGTGATCATGGGAATATTTTTAGGTGCCGCCTCTTTCTCCGATCACCGAAACAAAACTGCCTATCATGGAACGGAAAGCCAATTTATCATCACATTTACAGACCAACCGAATATAGATGGAAATTCATTAAAAGGATTCATTGGCAGTGAGAAAGGCGAACGACTAATGCTTCGTTATAAAATCACGACCGAATTGGAACAGGAAAAGCTGAGTCGGTTTCTGCGAATCGGTTTATCATGTCCGGCAGAAGGGACATTGCAAATTCCCGAGAAAAACAGGAATGAAAACAGTTTCGATTACCAGCGTTATCTTTTCCGCCAAGGCACCCATTGGATATTGAAAGCGGATTCCATTTCATTTCAAGAATGCAAAGAGGGTGGAAACTCGATCCTGGTTTCGATTCGTAATTTGCGCCTGAAGGGGATTGCATATATTAGAGAACACTTTCCAGAAGAATCAAGCGGTTTTGTCACTGCTCTCATATTCGGTGACCAGAGATATATAGATGAAGGGGACCTTACTAATTATCAGCGGTTGGGTTTGGTTCATTTACTGGCGATTTCCGGTCTTCACGTCAGTTTTTTAACGGGGATGTTATTTTACATCGGCATCAGGGTTGGGATTACACGGGAAAGAATGATGATGGCCATCCTACTCTTCCTTCCGGGTTACATGTTACTTTCAGGAGCCAGTCCATCAGTGTTGAGATCCTGTTCAATGGCTATGCTTTTTTTTCTACTCCTGCTATTCAAGAAGCGGATTTCGGCGGGTGCTGCAATCGGATCGACTTATATGGCACTTTTGTTTTTTCGGCCTAATATGCTCTATGATATAGGTTTTCAGCTTTCATTCGCGGTCACATTCTCCATTATCATGTCTTCAAGCATCTTCTTGCAATACCCGAAGAAATCGATGCAGCTATTCATCCTCAGTTCCATCTGCCAACTGGCTGCCCTTCCGATTTTGCTTTTTCACTTTTTTGAAGTATCTTTCCTTGGCGTGTTTCTGAACGTATTGTATGTTCCGCTTTATTCCATCATATTGCTGCCATTTTCACTGATTTCCCTCCTCATTCATTTATTACTGCCTTCCTTTGGTCAACCTCTCATATCATTATTGAATTTCACCTTCGTACTCTGCAATAAAGCCGCAGATGCAGCATCGGAATTGCCGCTCGCCTCCATTCCGTTTGGAAAGCCGCCTTTCCTCATGATGTTACTACTTGTTATTTCCCTTATAGGGTTATGCCTGACTTGGGAAGTATCCTTTGAAAAAAGTAAAATCTGGTGCGGAATGATAATCGTCCTTTTACTTTTGCAATATAACTTACAAAGGTTCTCACCTTTTGGTGAAGTGCAAATCATCGACGTTGGACAAGGCGACTCCATTTTAATTATCCTGCCTTTCAACCGCGGCAATTATTTGATTGATACGGGCGGTCAAATTACATTTCCAATCGATAAATGGGCGATAAAGAGAAAGAAGTTCAACACGGCGGATGATATCATTATTCCATTATTGAAAAGTAAAGGAATCCACCAATTGGACAAACTGATTTTAACCCATCCGGATGCAGATCATATGGGAAGTGCAAAAGAATTGATAGATAATTTTAAAGTTGCTGAGATCATCATTGGAGGCTGGAGTGAAGAGCAATACTGGGATATGGATCTAATAACCGTGGCGAGGGAGAAAAAAATGAAAATGACCGTCCTGAAAAGGGGGGACCAATGGGTGGCGGGCGGAGCGCGGTTTGCTGTGCTAAGTCCATTTAAGCAAGAAGAAAATAAGAATGATTCATCCATCGTTTTATTCACGGAGCTTGGGGGAGTGTCATGGTTATTGACCGGCGATATGGGAGAGGAAGGGGAAAGGGAACTTATGAGAACATTCCCGCAGTTGCAGGCGGATATCTTGAAGGTCGGTCACCATGGCAGTAAAACTTCTTCTTCCACGCCCTTCCTTGAACAGCTGCAGCCGAAAGCGGCGCTTATTTCAGTTGGAAAAGATAACCGCTACGGGCACCCTCATGGAGACGTAATAGGGAATCTGGAGGGGAATGGCATAAAGGTTTTCAGGACGGACAAGGATGGTTCTATTATTTACAAGTATTACAAAAGCAGTGGAACCTTTCGGAAGACTCTCCCATAGTATATAGAAAATCAAAAAGAAAGAGACTGCAGCAGCAGCCTCCATCAGGAAAAATAAGTGCATGTAATGAATGAAATCAGGATCCGACAGCTTTAATGACGACAGCTATGGTGAACATGGCAGCGAAAAATACAAAAGAACCGATGAATCCTATAGCGGAATCAGCGACGTCATCTGTCTTTGATTGAACATTCTTTTCGAATTCGTTCATTATTTACCCCTCCTATTTCTGCTAATAGTATAAAACATTACCAAAAAAAAATCTACAGGCTTCATTCCTTCATTTCCTTTACTGACAAGAGTTGTCACAAATAGTTTGGGATTTTGAGGTCAAAATAAAAGTACAAACAAAGCAAGCGAAAAGAAAAGCTCATTTGTTCTACATGAATACTCTACCCGCTTTCAAGGGAGATTACCCGGGCCTTTCTTGAAAGTGTTCATATAGATCCGGAACTAGCCCTTTTAAGGGCTAGTTCCCTTTATAGCTTGTCAAATGGTCCATCCACCTATACCATTAGAGAAGAATACATAGTAAAGAGGCGGATTCTATTGGTATTAGACGTTTGGAAAAGTATAAAAAAAGGGCAATTCGCGCCAGTATACTTGTTATATGGGACGGAAGCCTATCTAATTAATGAAACGAAGCAGTTATTGATCGAGAATGTCCTTCACGAAGATGAGATGGATTTTAACTTTTCTCAATTTGATTTAGAAGAGACGTCTGTTGAAACTGCGCTTGAAGATGTCGAAACCCTCCCGTTTATCGGGGAAAGGCGCCTTGTCTTCATGCAAAACCCATTTTTTTTGACAGCTGAAAAAACGAAGTCAAGAGTTGAGCATAATGTGAAAAGACTGGAAGCGTATTTGGCTGACCCGGTTCCATATTCTATTGTCGTATTGACCGCACCTTATGAGAAACTGGATGAACGGAAAAAAATCACCAAGGAACTGAAGCGTAAGGCGGTTCTTGTTGAAGCGAAGAAGCTTGGTGATCATGAGTTAAAAGGGTGGGTGAAGGAGAGGGTCGAAGCTTCTTCAGTCCGAATAGATGAGCAGGCTACGGAGCTTTTACTTGAACTTGCAGGAACGAATCTGATGATGCTGACGAATGAACTGGATAAAATGGTGCTTTATACGGAAGCTGATAAGCACATTACTGTCGAGGTAGTGGAAAAGCTGGTCGCTAAATCCCTTGAACAGAATATCTTCACACTCGTTGATCATGTGTTACAAAGAAAAATGGAGAGTGCCATGACGATACTGCATGATCTTCTCAGGCAGAATGAAGAGCCGATCAAGATCTTGAGTGTCATGGCAGGTCAGGTCAGGCTCATGTATCAAGTGAAGGAGCTTTCCCGTCAGGGCTATAGCCAGCAAAAAATTGCGGGTCAACTGAAGGTGCACCCTTACAGGGTAAAGCTGGCACTTGAAAAGACGGGGGAATTCCAGGAACGCGAGTTGTTGAGCATCATGAACGACTTAGCGGAAGCGGATTATAAAATGAAGACCGGACAAGCAGATAAGGCAATCACGCTTGAGCTGCTGCTTTTAAAAATCAGATGATAAAAAAGGTGGCAGATATCCTGTCACCTTTTTTATGCAAAAAAACGGCACAAAAAAAACGATCCGATTGGATCGTTTAATTTTTTGTCATTATGCGTTAAGAGCGTTAAGTCTTTTCGCTAAACGAGATTTTTTACGGGCTGCCGCATTTTTATGGATTAATCCTTTAGATGCAGCTTTGTCTAATTTCACAGCAGCTGTTAAAAGAGCTTCTTTAGCAGCTTCAACGTTTTCACCAGCTAATGCAACTTCAGCGTTTTTCACTGTAGTACGCATAGTTGATCTAACAGTAATGTTATGAACGCGTTTTTTGTCGTTGATTTTTACACGTTTAATAGCAGATTTAATGTTTGGCATTCCGTTCACCTCCTACAAAGAAATCGAGATTATATGAACTCGACTTTTCAAATCCATATCAAATAGCACAAGTGATATTCTATCAGACTGCTCATAAATATGCAATACTTCAGATTGAGAATCGAAAAGGAATTATAAAAGGAATTATAATTTCAGTAATAAATTCATCTCGTCATCATTCATTGTACCAAAAAAATGAATAATAAAAAAGCAAAAACGACAGAATGTTTAAGAGAGACTATTGAAAATACTAGATTAGATACAATTCAAACATCAGGAGGCCGTTATGGAAAATAAATTGGACCTTAGTGAATACGGAATTCGGACAGATTTGGCGATTGAGGCAAAGGAAATTGCCCTTGAACATAAAGGTGTTGTAGAGGAAGTGGATGTTTCCCATATTGAAGGGGTCATAATTAAGGAAAAAGATGTGGATGATTTGAAGGTATCCTTAGTCGAGGTCACGGCTGAGGGGGAAAAAGAAATCGGAAAAAAACAGGGCAGCTATTTGACCATCGAGGTCCAGGGAATCCGTCAGCAGGATACGGAAACACAGCAACGGGTGGAAAAGGTGTTCGCCAACGAACTGGCTTACTTCTTGAAACGGAATAAAATCAACAAGGAAAGCAGTTGTTTAGTTGTCGGCCTTGGTAATTGGAATGTTACCCCCGATGCTCTGGGACCTGCAGTCGTTGAGAACCTTGTAGTCACAAGACATTTGTTCGAATTGCAGCCTGAATCCGTCAAGGAAGGCTATCGGCCGGTCAGTGCGATTTCCCCCGGTGTTATGGGGATTACCGGAATCGAGACGAGTGACATCATAAAAGGCGTCATCGAAAAAAGTAACCCTGATTTCCTGATCGTCGTTGATGCATTGGCTGCCCGTTCGATCGATCGTGTGAATGCAACGATTCAAATTACGGATACAGGTATCCATCCAGGGTCTGGTGTGGGAAATAAACGTAAAGAATTGAGTCAGGCTACACTGGGAGTTCCAGTTATTGCAATTGGAATACCTACCGTCGTGGATGCCGTATCGATTGCAAGCGATACGATTGATTATATTTTGAAGCATTTTGGCAAGGAAATGAATGAAGGGGACAGACCATCTCGTTCATTGGCACCTGCTGGATTCAGTTTTGGAAAACGGACAAAGCTGACCGAAGAAGATATGCCGGGTGAAAAGGAACGCCAAACCTTTTTAGGAATGATAGGTGTGCTCCCTGATGAAGAGAAGAGGAAATTGATTTATGAGGTGCTTTCGCCACTTGGTCATAATTTAATGGTTACACCAAAGGAAGTAGATGTTTTCATCGAGGATATGGCCAATTTGATAGCTAATGGATTAAATGCAGCCCTGCATCATTCAATAAATCAAGATAATGCCGGCTACTACACCCGTTAAATCATATTCAGTGCCCAAAAATGGTGTTCTACCCTTTCTAGCAAAGTCATAGGTATTAATAGACAAGCTATAGAGAGGGTGGAAAGATGAAAAGAAGAAATTCCCCAGGAATCATAACAGCCATTCACGGATCAACAATAATAAAAACTTTTCTAGGTATTCTCGCCTTGCTTCTTTTTGTTTTTTCAGTCAGTGGGGTCATGACTTCCCTAAGACCCGAGTATCGGATATCTTCGAATTCCGTACATACTGTAGCCAATCAATTCTCGGGGAAAATGCTGTTCTCGATGCTGGCCAATGAAAATCATTATCTGTTTAATGCCCTGCCGGAAGGTAAGCAGGAATCGATCATCACGAATCAATTGATAAAAGTCTCGACCAACATTTCACTCGAGGACCCGCGAAGTTTACTGGGAAGGGAACTTCCTGGCTTTTCGATTTTTGATAATGAGATACTCGTTGCTGGGGAAGGAACGAATTATACCAATATGCCTTATGAATCCTCCCCGCCAGTAGATGTCCTGAATGAAGAGAGGGATGCATCCCTGCAAAACCTGGATGAGATTGAAGAACCGGATAAAGGAGTGACCAATGAGCCGAATCAAACGACCAATGGCCGGAAAGTGGTCGAGATATACCATAGCCATAACCGGGAGTCATATCTTCCATATTTAAAAGGAGTGACCAATCCCGACCTTGCCTACCATTCTAAAATCAATATTACGAAACTCGGGGAACGGATGGTTGAAGATTTGGCTGATAAGGGAATCGGCTCCTCGCTCGATAAGACGGATATCATGGGAAATCTGAATAATAAAGGATTGAATTATGCTAAATCGTATCAAGAATCACGAAAATCCGTCCAGACGGCATTGGCCAATAACAAAGATTTAGAATATTTGATTGATATCCACCGCGATTCAAAGCGGAAGAAACATACGACAATTACAATCAAAGGTAAAGAGTATGCCAAGATCGCCTTCGTGATCGGGGGGAATAACCCGAACTATGAAAAAAATGCCGCGCTTGCCAATAAGCTTCATAAAGCATTGGAGAAAAAATACCCAGGTATTTCCCGAGGGGTTATGAAACAGGGCGGATCTAGCCATAATGGTATATATAATCAGGATTTATCAGGCAATGCCATGCTTATTGAAGTTGGCGGTGTTGATAATACTTTCGAAGAAATGTACTTGACCGTTGATGCCTTTACCGAGGTTTTCAGTGAATTTTACTGGGATGCCAAAGCAGTGGATAACCAGACCGGGGATTCGGAAGCGAGGTAATTTGAAAGGAGTTCTCTTATCATGGTTCGATTTTGGTTGAAATGTACAGGGATTGTGCTCGTATTATTTTTAGGTGTTCTAATCGGGATGCAGCAAGCGAACGACGGGATGAAAAAAATGAAGGGGTATGAAGATCCCTCTTTGAATAGTGCATTCATCATTAACCAATCGGACCAAGGGGAGATGGAAGCGGATATCCTTGGCGAAAAAGTGACGAGTCATGATTTGGAGACGAAAAAAGAAAAGCTTGAAGAAATGAAAGCTTTCAACTTTTTCTCATCGATCGGCAAAACGCTTGGAGAAACCATATCAAGTGCCTTTCAAGCCCTTATTAATATGATTTAGGTAGGAAATAAGTTGATTGAGCCCTGCCAAAAGGCTGCATCCGAATCCGGGATGCAGCCTTTTTTTATGCTTTGTCCTGCAATGATGCTTCTTTTGTAACTATTCTGTTGAATCTTGCATTTTCTATTGATATAATAAAAAATAGTGTATTGTGTCGACTAGTGGGAGTGAACGTCATGAATAGAGAAGAAAAATTAAAAAGACAATCAAAAATTCGTAACTTTTCCATCATCGCTCATATCGATCATGGTAAATCTACATTGGCGGATCGTATCATTGAAAAAACGAACGCCATGACTCAGCGTGAAATGAAGAGTCAGCTGTTGGATTCCATGGATTTAGAGCGTGAGCGTGGAATTACGATCAAATTGAATGCGATTCAATTGAAATATAACGCGAAAGATGGAGAAGAATACATCTTCCATCTTATTGATACACCGGGACATGTCGATTTTACGTATGAAGTGTCACGAAGCCTTGCCGCTTGTGAAGGTGCTGTCCTTGTTGTCGATGCGGCACAGGGAATTGAGGCCCAAACGCTTGCGAATGTGTATTTAGCTTTGGACAACAACCTTGAAATCATTCCGGTAATCAATAAAATTGATTTGCCGAGTGCAGATCCGGAACGGGTGCGCGGAGAAATCGAGGAAGTGATCGGATTGGATGCTTCCGATGCAGTTTTGGCTTCGGCTAAAGCCGGAATCGGAATCGAGGAGATTTTGGAACAGGTCGTTGAATTGGTTCCAGCCCCGCAAGGTGATCCGGATGCTCCTTTCAAGGCGCTTATTTTCGATTCACTGTTTGATGCGTACCGCGGTGTAGTTGCCTATATCCGTGTTGTTGAGGGTTCCATTAAAGTGGGCGACAAAATCAAAATGATGTCCACTGGCAAGGAATTCGATGTTACCGAATTGGGCGTTTTCAACCCTAAAACACAGCTTTTGGATGAACTGAACGTCGGTGATGTAGGTTTCCTGACGGCATCGATTAAAAACGTTGGTGACACGACTGTCGGTGATACGATCACGAGTGCCGTGAATAGTGCGACAGAACCATTGCCGGGTTACAGGAAGATGAATCCGATGGTATATTGCGGTTTATACCCAATTGACGCATCGAAATTCAATGATTTACGGGATGCATTGGAGAAATTGGAATTGAACGATTCAGCGCTGCAGTTCGAAGCGGAATCATCGCAAGCATTGGGCTTCGGTTTCCGTTGCGGATTCCTTGGACTCCTTCATATGGAAATCATCCAGGAACGGATTGAACGTGAATTCAAAATCGATCTGATCACCACTGCGCCGAGTGTTATTTATGATGTGGTGCAAACGGACGGAACGGTCCTGAAAGTGGATAACCCGTCCAACATGCCTGATGCTCAAAAGATCGAACGTGTCGAGGAGCCATATGTCAAAGCAACGATGATGGCACCGACGGAGTTTGTCGGGGCGATCATGGAAATCTGTCAAAATAAACGCGGTAACTTCATTGATATGGAATATATCGATGAGACTCGTGTGAGCATTCATTATGAAATTCCATTATCGGAAATCGTGTATGACTTCTTCGATCAATTGAAATCCAATACAAGAGGCTATGCTTCATTCGATTATGAGCTGATCGGCTACAAACCGTCCAAGCTTGTGAAGATGGATATTTTACTGAATGCTGAAACTGTCGATGCTTTAAGTTTCATCGTTCATAAGGACTTTGCTTATGAACGCGGTAAAGTCATTGTTGAAAAATTGAAGAAATTGATTCCAAGACAACAATTCGAAGTGCCGATCCAAGCGGCAATCGGGCAAAAAATCATCGCCCGTTCTTCGATTAGTGCAATGCGCAAAAACGTATTGGCTAAATGTTACGGCGGCGATATTTCCCGTAAACGTAAGTTGCTCGAAAAACAGAAAGAAGGTAAAAAGCGGATGAAACAAGTAGGTTCCGTTGAAGTTCCGCAGGAAGCTTTCATGGCTGTTTTGAAAATGGATGATACGACACCCAAAAAATAAATAAAATAAACGATAGTTAGAAAAAAGAGGGTAGAGGAGATCTAGCCTCTTTTTCTATCGACTCATTCGATTAAAAGGTTGTGAACACAATGATCAAAAGCGCCTACCTCCATATACCATTTTGTGAACATATTTGTCACTATTGTGATTTCAATAAAGTATTTTTGCAGGGACAGCCGGTCGACGAATATTTACAGATGATGAAAAGGGAAATGGTGATGCAGCTTTTTAAATACCCGACTGCAGGTTTGGATACTGTTTTCGTCGGTGGAGGGACACCGACCTCACTGGATGAAAAGCAGCTTGCATTCTTATGTGAAGCAATCAATGAAACCCTGCCCTTTGACCCTAAGAAGGCTGAATATACTTTTGAAGCCAATCCCGGGGATCTTTCAAGGGAAAAACTCAAAATACTTTATGATTCAGGGGTCAATAGACTTAGCTTTGGAGTGCAAAGCTTCAATGATGAATTATTAAAACGAATTGGCAGGACTCACCGGGCTTCAGAAGTATATGAAACGATCCATTTGGCTCAAGAAGTTGGCTTTACGAATATAAGCATCGACTTGATTTATGGATTGCCGGGCCAAACGATGGAAGATTACAAGGATACGCTGGATAAAGCGATCGCCCTTCAATTGCCGCACTACTCAAGCTACTCATTGATCGTTGAGCCGAAGACGGTTTTTTATAATCAGATGCGAAGAGGTAAATTAATCCTGCCGCCGCAGGAGCTCGAGGCTTCGATGTATGAGAGGCTGATGGAAGAGATGGAGAAGCATGGCCTGCATCAATATGAAATCAGTAATTTTGCCCGAGCTGGGTTTGAAAGCAGGCACAACCTGACATATTGGGATAATGTGGAGTATTATGGGATTGGTGCTGGTGCACATGGCTATACTGGAGGTAAAAGGGTGGCCAATCATGGGCCTGTGAAGAAATATATCACTCCATTGCTTTCGAACGAGCTGCCTGTGTTGGAAGAACACCCAGTACCGCTTCATGAACGGATGGAAGAGGAGATGTTTTTGGGTCTCCGGAAAACGCAAGGGGTTTCATTGGAAATATTCAAGAATAAATTTTTTGTAGAAATGACGGAGATTTTCAGGAAACCGCTCGAAGAAGGATCGGCAAAGGGGTTGCTTAAGGTGGAAGGCGGGTTCGTGCGCTTGACTGAGCGGGGCAAACTGCTAGGAAATGAAGTGTTCCAAACATTTTTAGGCGTTATTGATTCCGACTGAAGGAAATCCATGTTATTTTAACGATGAATTAGCGGTTTTCATTGTTGACATCATAAGCTGCATTTGATAATTTATTAGTATATTAGCACTCGATGAGACAGAGTGCTAACAGAGGTGATCATACATGCTAACTGATCGTCAATTATTGATTCTACAAGTGATAATCGAGGATTTCATCCATTCTGCCCAGCCAGTCGGGTCACGAAGCTTGTCGAAGAAAGATGAAATCACGTTCAGCTCTGCCACAATTCGCAACGAAATGTCTGACCTTGAAGAAATGGGATTTATAGAAAAAACCCATACTTCTTCCGGTAGGATCCCTTCTGAAAAAGGGTATAGATATTATGTGGATCATTTACTTTCTCCTCAAGCTCCGAAAAAGAATGAAGTGAAGATATTAAAATCCGTTTTTGTAGAACGAATTTATGAATTGGAAAAAATCGTTCAGAAGTCAGCGAAAATACTTTCGGAACTGACGAATTATACGGCGATTGTACTCGGACCAAAAGTGAATGAGCATAAGCTGAAAAAAATCCAGATCATTCCCTTAAGTCCTGAAACGGCAATAGCCATCATTATTACGGATACAGGTCATGTGGAAAATCGAATGATTTCCTTACCGCCTTCTTTTGATATAAACGAAATTGAAAAGATGGTGAACATATTGAATTCCCGTTTGGTCGATGTTCCGCTAGTTGATCTAAAGGATAAGATCTATAAGGAAGTTGCCGTTCTATTGAGCCGCCACATTCATAACTATGGATCGATGGTCTCGATCCTTGCGGAGACCCTGACGGACACAAAGCCCGAAAAAATATTTTTCGGCGGGAAAACGAATATGCTGAGGCAGCCGGAGTTCCATGATATTGCGAAAGTAAGCACGCTATTATCGATGATTGAACAGGAACAGGGATTTTATGAACTAATTACACAAAATCCATCGGGCATCCACGTCAAGATCGGCCGTGAAAATCAAAACACAGTGCTCGATGACTGCAGTTTGATTACGGCAACCTACTCAATCGGGCAGGAGCAAGTTGGCACATTGGCCATATTGGGTCCCACGAGAATGGAATATTCGAGAGTGATCAGTTTGCTTTCGTTTTTCTCGAAAGATTTAACGGCCCTGATGACAAAACTGTATCAAAAATAGTAGCAAAGGTAATATTGTTAAGGTGGCGGAGGAGTATATTCCGCGGCCTGGCATATTACTTTAGCATAAATTGTATAACCCTTTTAGGGAGGTGAGATTGTGACAGAAAATAAAAACGAAGAACAAACATTGGAAAATGAAACAATCGAGGAAAGCGCTGCAGAAGCAGTTTTCGCTGAAGAAGAAATTCCAGCAGCGGAAGAAAACGATAGTCCTGTTGAAAAAGATGAACTTCAATTGGCTCAAGAAAAAATTGCCGAACTTGAGGCGAAAATCGAAGAAATGGATAACCGTTATCTTCGTCTGCAGGCCGATTTTGATAATTCAAGACGCCGTGCCAAGCTTGATATGGAGGCGGCTCAAAAATATAGAGTTCAAAGTATTGCTAGTGATTTAGTTGAGGCTCTTGATAATTTTGAAAGAGCAACAAAGATCGAAGCGGAAAATGAACAGACGAAATCCTTGCTATCCGGCATGGAAATGGTCTATAAAGCGATTACTGGTGCATTGGCTAAAGAGGGCATCGAACCGATCAGTTCGGTTGGCGAAGAGTTCGATCCGCGTTTGCATCAAGCGGTCATGCAAGTTCAAGATGAAAACTTCGGTTCGAACATCGTCGTCGAGGAATTCCAAAAAGGATACCTTCTTAAAGACCGTGTGATTCGACCTGCAATGGTAAAAGTGAACGAATAGGATTTTTACATATAAATAATTGGGAGGTAGTGAAACTATGAGCAAGATTATTGGTATTGACTTAGGTACAACAAACTCTTGTGTATCTGTACTTGAAGGCGGGGAACCAAAAGTAATCCCGAATCCGGAAGGAAACCGTACAACACCATCCGTAGTGGCATTCAAAAATGGAGAAAGGCAAGTAGGGGAAGTGGCAAAACGCCAAGCGATTACAAACCCTAATACGATCATTTCCATTAAACGCCATATGGGTACCAACCATAAAGAAGTAATTGAAGGAAAAGAATACTCACCTCAAGAAGTTTCTGCAATCATCCTTCAATACTTGAAATCATACGCTGAAGAGTATCTTGGCGAAAAAGTCACTAAAGCGGTTATCACAGTACCTGCTTACTTCAATGATGCAGAACGTCAAGCAACCAAGGATGCTGGTCAAATTGCCGGCCTTGAAGTGGAACGTATCATCAACGAACCGACCGCTGCAGCACTTGCATATGGTTTGGATAAAACGGAAGAAGATCAAACGATCCTTGTATTCGACCTTGGCGGCGGTACATTTGACGTGTCGATCATGGAACTTGGAGACGGCGTTTTCGAAGTTAAGTCCACAGCCGGCGACAACCGTCTAGGTGGGGATGATTTCGACCAAGTCATCATCGATTATCTGGTTGAAGCATTCAAGAAAGAAAACGGCATCGACCTTTCAAAAGATAAAATGGCGGTTCAACGTTTGAAAGATGCAGCTGAAAAAGCGAAAAAAGATCTTTCCGGCGTAACGTCAACTCAAATTTCCTTACCATTCATCACTGCTGGAGAAGCTGGACCGCTTCACCTGGATGTAACGATGACTAGAGCTAAATTCGATGAGCTTTCTACAGGTCTTGTGGAACGTACGATGGGACCGACTCGTCAAGCATTGAAAGATGCCGGTCTTTCAGCATCTGAAATCGACAAAGTAATCCTTGTTGGTGGATCTACACGTATTCCTGCTGTCGTTGAAGCGATCAAAAAGGAAATCGGTCAAGAACCAAGCAAAGGTGTAAACCCTGATGAAGTGGTGGCTATGGGTGCTGCAATTCAAGGTGGCGTATTAACAGGTGATGTTAAAGATGTTGTCCTTCTTGATGTAACCCCACTTTCACTTGGAATTGAAACGATGGGCGGAGTATTCACGAAACTGATTGACCGCAATACTACGATTCCAACAAGTAAATCACAAGTATTCTCGACAGCGGCTGATAATCAAACGGCAGTTGATATCCATGTCCTTCAAGGTGAGCGTCCAATGTCAGCGGATAACAAAACTCTTGGTCGTTTCCAATTGAGTGACATTCCACCGGCACCGCGTGGAGTTCCGCAAGTTGAAGTGACATTCGATATCGATAAAAACGGTATCGTGAACGTTCGTGCGAAAGATCTTGGTACGAACAAAGAACAAGCAATCACCATCAAATCATCTTCAGGCCTTTCTGATGAAGAGATCGAACGCATGGTACGTGAAGCGGAAGAAAATGCCGATAGCGATAAACAACGTAAAGAAGAAGTTGAACTTCGTAACGAAGCCGATCAATTAGTTTTCCAAACGGAAAAAACGCTTAAAGATCTAGAAGGTAAAGTGGACGAAGCGGAAGTGACAAAAGCGAATGAAGCGAAGGATGAACTGAAAGCTGCAATCGAGAAAAATGAGCTTGAGGAAATCCGCGTGAAAAAAGATGCGCTTAACGAAATCGTTCAAGCTTTGACAATGAAGCTTTATGAAGAAGCGGCAAAAGCTCAACAAGCTGGCGAAGCTGGTGCTGGCGAGCCTGCTCAAGACGATAATGTCGTTGATGCTGAATACACTGAAGTGAACGAAGAAGAGAAAAAATAATACGTGCCCCAATCGGGACACACATATATTGGGCAGTATTTCTGCCTCCATTGTAAAAAAGTCAAAGTCAGGTTATCTTGACTTTGGCTTTTTTACAGTGAATGGAAACTTGTTGCAATCACTGATGGAGAATCGTGGGATTTTAGAGAAAAATGTGTGCAAATTGGGGCGGGCAATGCCATTTGCAAAAATGTGTTAATGCCGTTTGTACTTTTCTAGTTGATTATTATCTTCGTTCAGTGATAATATTACCTTTATGTGAATCGAATCGGGAGTGGATTTTAGATATGAGTAAACGCGATTATTATGAGGTGTTAGGCCTTTCGAAAAGTGCTTCGAAGGATGAAATCAAAAAAGCGTATCGAAAGCTCTCCAAACAATATCACCCTGATATTAATAAAGCGGACGATGCTGCGGATAAATTCAAGGAAATCAAGGAAGCTTACGAAGTATTGAGTGACGAACAGAAAAAGGCCCATTATGACCAATTCGGACATACAGATCCCAATCAGGGCTTTGGCGGTCAGGACTTTGGCGGTTTCGGCGGTTTTGAAGATATTTTCAGTAGCTTCTTTGGTGGCGGCGGTCGCAGGAGAGATCCTAATGCACCGCGTCAAGGGGCGGATTTACAGTATACGATGACGCTTTCGTTTGAAGAGGCGGCATTCGGAAAAGAAACTGAAATCGAAATTCCGCGTGAAGAGAATTGTGATACATGTAAGGGGTCCGGTGCCAAACCAGGTACAAAAGTGGAAAACTGTTCACATTGTCATGGAACCGGTCAATTGAATGTTGAACAAAACACAGCGTTCGGAAGGATTGTGAACCGGAGAGCATGTCACCATTGTCAAGGAACAGGAAAAATCATTCCTAATAAATGTTCAACATGCGGCGGCGACGGAAAAGTCCAAAAACGTAAAAAGATCCAAGTCAAGGTGCCAGCAGGTATTGATGATGGCCAGCAGTTGCGTGTAACCGGCCAAGGAGAGCCAGGAATCAATGGCGGTCCGGCAGGAGACCTGTATGTAGTCTTTCATGTGCGCAGCCATGAATTCTTTGAGCGGGATGGCGATGATATTTATTGTGAAATGCCGGTTACTTTTGCGCAGGCAGCATTAGGCGATGAAATAGAAGTTCCGACGCTGCATGGAAAAGTGAAGCTGAAGATTCCTGCTGGTACACAAACAAGCACTCGTTTCCGTTTAAAAGGCAAAGGGGTCCCGAATGTCAGAGGATATGGCCAAGGAGATCAGCATGTGGTCGTATTAGTGGTCACGCCTAAAAAATTAACGGAAAAACAGAAGGACTTGCTTCGTGAATTCAGTGATATCAGCGGTCAAGGTGTAGATGAACAAGAAGATGGCTTTTTCTCAAAAGTGAAGCGTGCTTTCAAAGATAGGTGAATAAAAGTAAAAGAACAAATTGGGAGTTGGTAGATTATGAAGTGGTCTGAATTTGCAATCCAAACAACGAATGAAGCGGTTGAACCTGTTTCGAATATTCTTCATGAGGCAGGTGCGAGCGGTGTTGTCATTGAGGATCCTCTAGAATTAGTCAAGGAACGTGAAAATGTTTTTGGCGAAATCTACCACTTAAACCCCAATGATTATCCGGATGAAGGTGTAATCATTAAGGCTTATCTGCCCGTTAACAGCTTCCTTGGCGATACCATTGATGCTATTAAGGAATCAATCAATAACCTTCTTCTTTTTGATATTGACCTTGGGAAAAATGTTGTTTCAATTAGTGAAGTGAATGAAGAAGAGTGGGCGACGGCTTGGAAAAAATATTATAATCCCGTCAAGATATCCGAACGTTTTACCATCGTGCCAACGTGGGAAGACTATACTCCAGTAAGCAGTGACGAATTGATCATTGAACTTGATCCAGGCATGGCCTTTGGAACGGGAACACACCCGACGACGGTCATGTGCATCCAAGCGCTGGAACGTACAGTAACGCCTGGGGATTTAGTCGTTGATGTAGGAACTGGTTCTGGCGTTCTAAGCATTGCAGCAGCATTATTGGATGCAAAACGAATCCAGTCGCTTGATTTGGATGAAGTGGCAGTACAGTCAGCTAGGCAAAACGTTGAAATTAATAACGTGCAGGATAAAGTGTCCGTGTCACAAGGCAACTTACTGGATGGTGTAAATGAACAAGCGGATATCGTCGTGGCTAATATTCTTGCCGAAGTGATCATGCGTTTTACGGATGATGTAGCGAAAGTCGTTAAACCTGGCGGATATTTCATCGCTTCCGGAATCATTCAAACTAAGAAACAAGATGTGAAGGATGCGATTATAGCATCTGGTTTCACCGTTGAGGAAACGATCTTGATGGAAGATTGGGTGGCAATAATAGCAAAAAGAAATGCTTAATTGGAAAAGTTACTCTGATTATCGGTTTTTTTGATAGTCAGAGTACCTTTTTTTAGCTTGAATCTTTGCACGGCTTGCATTCTGGATTCCTGACTGTTAGCCTGTAAGTTATTTAGACTAGACGAAGTAGGTGGCAGTGTGCAACGGTATTTTCTTAACGAAGCAGATATCAATGGAAACATGGTGACGATATCAGGTGATGATTTTCACCATATCGCCAGAGTGATGAGAATGGGACCAGGTGAGCGGATCATCACGGTGAAAGGTAATGGCATGACAGCTATTGCGGAAATTTCGGAAATTACTGATGATGCTGTAATAGGTACGGTAACCGCATGGAAGAATGAAGAAAAGGAACTTCCTGTAAGGGTTGTGATTGCGAGCGGTCTGCCTAAAGGGGATAAATTGGAATATATCGTTCAAAAGGGCACTGAACTGGGTGCCGTTGAATTTATCCCTTTTATTGCTGCTCGTTCGGTGGTAAAATGGGACCACAAAAAGGTAGGCAAGAAATTGGAGAGGCTCCAGAAGATTTCAAAAGAGGCGGCTGAGCAATCTCACCGCACGGTTATCCCTGCCATCAAGGAACCGATGACGGCAGATCAGCTTGCTGGGTATGCAAATGGTTTCGATCATAAATTAATCGCTTTTGAAGAAGAGGCAAAACGGGGGGAAGCGTCTGTACTCGCTTCTGTCTTGAAAGATATTACTGCTGGGCAATCCATCCTATTCGTTTTTGGGCCTGAAGGTGGTTTGGCAGATAAGGAAATTGAAAAACTGACTGATGCCGGTTTTATGGCTTGCGGTCTTGGACCAAGAATATTAAGAACTGAAACAGCACCTTTATATGCACTTTCCGCTGTTTCTTATCATGTAGAACTTTTGAGGTGATGAAAAATGGCAACGGTCGCTTTCCATACATTAGGCTGTAAAGTGAATCATTATGAAACAGAGGCTATATGGCAATTATTCAAAACTGGGGGATATGATCGTGTTGAGTTTGAAAATACATCAGATGTATATGTCATCAACACATGTACGGTGACAAACACTGGCGATAAGAAAAGCCGTCAGGTCATCCGTCGTGCCATTCGTAAGAATCCGAATGCCGTCATAGCGGTAACGGGATGTTACGCACAGACATCGCCGGCAGAAATCATGGCCATACCAGGTGTGGATATTGTTGTAGGAACACAAGACAGGGTTAAACTGCTTGATTACATTGAGCAATTCAAGGTTGAGCGTGAACCAATCAATGCCGTAGGAAATATCATGAAAAACCGTGTCTACGAAGAGTTGGATGTACCTGCTTTCACAGACCGTACACGCGCTTCACTGAAGATTCAGGAAGGCTGCAATAATTTCTGCACTTTCTGCATCATCCCTTGGGCACGTGGCTTGATGCGTTCCCGCGATCCAAAAGAAGTCGTTCACCAGGCTGAACAGCTTGTCGAGGCAGGCTATAAAGAGCTAGTCCTTACCGGAATTCATACTGGCGGCTACGGAGACGATTTGAAAGACTATAATTTGGCGATGCTGCTGCGTGACTTGGAAAAAGTCGATGGGCTGAAGCGTATCCGTATTTCATCCATTGAAGCCAGCCAAATTACAGATGAGATCATTGAAGTGCTGACGAATTCGAAAAAAGTGGTACGTCATTTGCATATACCAATCCAATCGGGTTCCGATACCGTTCTAAAACGGATGAGACGTAAATATACGATGGATTTCTTCGGTGATCGAATCGAAAAGCTGAAAATTGCACTTCCGGGTCTTGCTGTCACCTCTGATGTCATCGTAGGTTTCCCGGGTGAAACGGAAGAAGAATTCATGGAGACATATAACTTTATAGAAAAATATAAATTCTCCGAACTTCATGTTTTTCCTTATTCAAAACGGACAGGGACTCCGGCTGCCCGTATGGGAGATCAAGTGGATGAAGATATCAAGAATGAACGAGTCCACCGCCTTATTACGTTGTCCGATCAGCTGGCAAAAGAGTATGCCTCCCGATTCGATGGCGAAGTTCTGGAAGTCATTCCTGAAACGAAGTTGGAAAATGGTCTTTATGAGGGCTACTCGGATAATTACATGAAAGTCGTCTTCCCGGCATCGGAAGAAATGGTCGGTGAAATCGTCAAAGTTAAAATCACAAAATCTGGCTATCCATTTAGTGAAGGTCAGTTCGTGACGGTCGTGAAGGATTTTCCGTTGCAACAAGCATCCAATATCTAAGACAGCGGTTTTCGCTGTCTTTTTTTTATTATCCTTTTTCAGATGTGTTTTCTTGGCACTTTCGGGTAAAGACTATATATATCGTCAAAATGGATAAACTATGGTATCATGAGAGGTACGTACAACTAGGTATAGATTGTTTTTGAGGAGGATTTATTAATGTCACAAAATGTAGCAGGTTTAATTGACCACACGTTATTAAAAGCAGATGCAACCAAAGAGCAAATAAAGGTATTATGCGAAGAAGCGAGAGAGTATAACTTTGCTTCCGTATGCGTAAACCCAACTTGGGTGAAATATGCAAGTGAACTTTTGGAAGGCTCAGAAGTGAAAGTTTGTACGGTTATCGGCTTCCCTCTAGGTGCAACCACACCGGAAACCAAAGCTTTTGAAACGAAAGATGCCATCGCCAATGGTGCTCACGAAGTCGATATGGTGATCAATATCGGCGCATTGAAGGACAAGGATGATGAGTTGGTAGAGCGGGATATTCGTGCTGTGGTAGCGGCATCCACTGGTAAGGCTCTTTCAAAAGTGATCATTGAAACTTCTTTGTTGACAGATGAAGAAAAAGTCCGTGCATGTGAATTGGCCGTAAAAGCCGGAGCGGATTATGTGAAAACATCAACTGGTTTTTCGACCGGCGGAGCGACAGTTGAAGATATCGCGCTTATGAGAAAAACGGTTGGCCCGGATATCGGTGTTAAAGCTTCAGGCGGGGTCCGCAACACGAGCGATGCCCAGAATGTGATTGAAGCTGGTGCAACAAGAATTGGAGCGAGTGCAGGTGTCTCCATCGTGAAGGGCTTAACGGCTGATTCCGATTATTGATTTTGTACGGAACGTATATTCCCTAAAAATAAAGCAGGCGGAGAAAAATGAATTATTTTTTCTCCGCCTGCTTTTCATTGACTCCAAAAATAATTCAACTGGCAATTTCCCTTGCCTTTGTGCATTGGCCTATTTCGTCCATAAAAAAGAGGTCCTGCATCATTTTTGGAGGCCATACATTCAAAAATAAGTTTATTGTGGATTTAATAGATATTAGAAGGTATCAAACAGGAAGTAAACATGCTTAAATTTAATCGGGTCTTTTATCATTAACACCATTAACGATGAATGGTAAATGCATGGTGTACACTTCAATAACCATTTTATTTATAATGGCATTACCTGTTTTTTATCTCACATCATTCTCTAATGAAAGTTTGCTGATTTTGATAGTAGCTGTTGTTATATTGAGTGGTTTGACCTACTAATTATAAAAGATTAGCTGAAATCGTTTACCGCCCTTAATATTTATGCGTTTAGGTTATGTCTATCTTATTTATGGCTGTCCCATAGTCAGTTGCCAATGACTTTTGGACAGCCCTTATTTTTTTAAGTGTGGCCGATGCACCAAAAGAATGAGGTTGGAGAATTGCCGTGCGAATGGCAAGACGGCCAAAGAAGTCAAGATATTGAAAATGACACTGGCATGGGCGAGCTGTGTCCCCTTGTTTTCGGTGAAATAGGCAGCCGTACTTTCCAGGATGTCCACAAAAGGCAGGAATGCGGCAACCCCGATGACGTTCAGCCAAATATGTGCATAAGCAGTGAAGGCAGCTTGTCTGCCAGAACCGATGCTCGCCATGTACCCGGTGATGCAAGTGCCGATATTCGATCCGAGCATGATGATGATTGCCGAGGACACGGATAACTCCCCATTCAGCAAAAAACTCATGGCTATCCCGATGGTTGCAGAACTGGAGTGAATGAGTGCCGTCAATAATATCCCGGCAATCAGGGCATAACTCATATGGCCCTCTATGTAATGGATAAGCGTTTGTATGGATGGATAGGCTGCTATCGGTGTCGAAAGCGTTTTAAAACCGCTCATCGCCGTGAAGATGGCCGAGATTCCAATCAGGGACATTCCTAGGCTTCTCGGTAATGCTTTTGGCATGAAGCAAAGGAAAGCGCCGCTTACGACACCGGGAATGATCCAGCGATCCAAAGAGAAAGTCATGAACTCTGCTGTGAAGGTGGATCCGATATTCGTTCCAAGAATGATCCCGATTGTTTGCGGGAAGGTTAAGCTTCCTGCGGAAACGAGGCCGACCGTCATGACCATGACCGCCGAGCTGCTCTGCAGGATCCCGGTAAAGATGGTTCCGGCCAAGAAGCCTTTCCATGGCTTATCCGTAACCTTTGAGAGAAAAGTTTTTAATGCTGCACCGGACATATTGAACAGTCCGATTCGTAAAACTGACATGCCTGCCAAAAATATCGCAATGAATAAAATGAATAAAAATATCTCATGCATGACTGTCACCTCATAGTAAGCTTATGGCCCATCAACGGGGGACATGCTATAAATTGGAATTTCATGCAAGTTGAATCATCGCTTAGTGAAAAATTATGATAATAACACGATTATATTCAAAATAAGTTTGATTTTATTGGTTGACCTGCTAAAGATGATATATTATAATTGTTTAGTACATGTATAACATGTTGACAACTTGAGTTAGTGTGTTGTTTTCGGAGGGAGGGAAAGAGATGTCTAAAACCGTCGTTCGTAAAAACGAATCGCTTGAAGATGCTCTTCGTCGTTTCAAACGTACTGTATCTAAAGCAGGATCGCTTCAGGAAGCTAGGAAGCGTGAATTTTATGAAAAACCAAGCGTAAAACGTAAGAAAAAGTCTGAAGCTGCAAGAAAACGTAAATTCTAAGAGAGGGTGGAAAGATGAGTCTTCTCGAGCGTTTAAATAATGATATGAAACAAGCGATGAAGAACAAGGAAAAGGACAAACTATCTGTTATTCGGATGCTGAAAGCTTCTATTCAAAACGAAGCCTTGAAGCAGAGACAAGATTTAACAGATGATGAAGAATTGACAGTGCTCTCTCGCGAATTAAAACAACGCAAAGACTCCCTCCAGGAGTTTGAAAACGCAGGTCGTTCAGATCTCGTGGATAAAGTCCGCACCGAACTAGTATACGTAGAGGCATATATGCCTCAGCAACTTTCAGAAGAAGACATTTCTAAAATCGTTAACGAAACGATTTTAGAAGTCAATGCAACATCCAAAGCAGATATGGGCCGAGTTATGGGAGCTTTAATGCCTAAAGTTAAAGGTAAAGCGGATGGTTCTCTAGTTAACAAATTAGTACAACAACATCTATCTTAAACTCTAAACTTAAAACTCGAAACCAAACCGCAGGCAAATTGCCTGTGGTTTTTGTGTATTTCATGAATTTTATGCGTACATTATTGAAACGAAGCCCAAGATAATAGGGCACTTTTAATTTTATTTGCTTTTTTTGAAACCTTTTTCATATACATACGTAATAACTAAAGAACAGGGTAAAGGGCTGCTTCAATTGCTCCTTATTCGAATTTTAGTTGCGGGCTGAATTTACTGGCAGGTTCCTGGATAATGGGGCACTTACCACGTTTAATACGGGAAAGGGGGCGTTCCGTTGAAAATTTGGCGTTATTTATCTGTACTCCTATTTGGATTGATGTTCACCATGTCTTCTTTTGGTGGAGCGACGGCATCTGCAAACGAGAAGATCGTTTACCATGTACCAATTGAAGAAACGGTGGAAAAGGGACTCTCGGCCTTTTTGGAACGGGCACTGACCACTGCTGAAGCAGCAGATGCAGATCTTGTCGTTTTCGAGGTGAATACCCCTGGAGGCGCTGTGGATGCAGCAGGGGAAATTGCAAAGTTACTGGCGGATTCACCAATAAAGACAGTTGCCTATGTCAATAACAGGGCTTTATCTGCAGGGGCATACATTTCTCTAAGTGCGGATGAAATCTATATGGTTCCGAGTGCCACCATGGGTTCTGCAGCTGTGATTGATTCAACGGGGAACGCTGCAAGTAAGAAAGCGCAATCTTATTGGTTGGCTGCCATGAAGACCGCTGCTGAACAAAATGGACGTGATCCCATATACGCCCAGGCGATGGCGGATGTTGACATCGATCTACCCGAATATGGAGCGGAAAAAGGGAAGCTGCTGACATTTACAGCCGAGCAGGCAAAAAAGGCTGGGTATAGCGAAGGCACCGTCTCTGGAAAAGCGGAGCTGTATAGTATACTTGGAGTTGAAGATGCTGATATTCGGTCGATCGAAGAAAGTTTTCCTGAGAAACTAGCCCGCTTTTTGACCAACCCGATCGTCGTTCCCATTTTATTGACGATAGCGGGAATCGGGATTGTGATGGAATTGTTTTCACCCGGTTTTGGAATTCCGGGCGTAATTGGAATCACCAGTCTTGTCTTATTCTTCTATGGTCATCTTGTCGCCGGTATCACCGGATACGAATCGTTAGCGATGTTCATCATTGGGGTCATTCTCGTACTAATTGAATTTTTTATCCCAGGGGGGATTATCGGGCTGCTCGGGTTTACAGCGGTAGTGGGGAGTCTATTCCTTGCGACAGGTGATCCGGTCCATATGACGATCTCCTTGCTAATTGCGGTCACCGTATCCATTTTGGTATTCATCCTACTTGTAAAGGTGTTTGGAAAACAGATGAAATTTTTCAGGAAAATGATATTAACCGATGCAACAAAAACGGAACAGGGATATGTCAGCAATCCGAATCGTTTGGATTTATTAGGTGTAGAAGGGAAGGCCCTTACAGATTTGAGGCCTTCAGGAACAGCTTTGGTCAAAGAAGAAAGAGTGGATGTCGTGACCGAAGGAAGCTTTATTTCCAAAGGTTCGACAATCATTATCGTTAAAGTTGAAGGATCAAGGGTAGTCGTCCGGGAAATTCCGGATTCAAATTAAAATTAAAGGATACAGGAAGGATGAATCATTAAGTGATAACTTCAGGAACGGTATTTATTGTACTGGCAGTGATTGCTGCTATCATCGTATTGGCAGTGTTTTTCACATTCGTACCAGTCATGTTATGGATTTCCGCTTTAGCGGCAGGAGTCAAAATCAGTATATTTACATTAGTTGGGATGAGGCTTCGCCGTGTTATACCAAGCAGGGTCGTCAATCCCCTTATCAAGGCCCATAAGGCTGGAATCAATGTTTCGACGAATCAGTTGGAGAGCCATTACCTTGCAGGCGGTAATGTCGATCGAGTGGTGAATGCATTAATTGCTGCAGAACGCGCCAATATCACGTTACCTTTCGAACGGGGTGCCGCCATTGACCTTGCCGGTCGTGATGTACTGCAAGCCGTTCAAATGAGCGTTAACCCGAAAGTGATCGAAACTCCATTCATCTCAGGTGTCGCGATGAATGGTATTGAAGTGAAAGCGAAGGCAAGGATCACGGTCCGGGCCAATATTGAACGCCTGGTCGGTGGTGCTGGTGAAGAGACGATCATTGCCCGTGTAGGGGAAGGGATTGTATCGACGATCGGTGCTTCGCAAATGCATACGGATGTACTGGAACATCCCGATTTGATTTCAAGAACGGTTTTATCGAAAGGGTTGGATTCAGGGACGGCATTCGAAATTCTTTCCATTGATATTGCTGAAGTGGATATCGGTAAAAATATCGGGGCCATATTACAGACGGACCAAGCCGAAGCCGATAAGAAAATAGCCCAGGCAAAGGCCGAAGAACGACGTGCAATGGCTGTTGCACTTGAACAGGAAATGGTTGCCCGTGTTCAGGAAATGAGAGCGAAGGTTGTTCAATCCGAAGCGGAAGTTCCGCTGGCCATGGCCGATGCACTGAAAAGCGGGAACCTTGGGGTGATGGATTATATGAATATCCAAAATATCACGGCCGATACGGATATGCGCGGTTCCATCAGTAAAATATCCGAAAATCCAAAAGATAACAACAATAACCATAATAATAATTAGGTCAGGGAAGGAAGGTCTTTAAATGGGAGATTTTATTGATTTCTTTCTCGAGAACCCATTCCTTATCATTGTCTTGATCGGTATTTTAACGTCCATGTTAGGAAAGAAAAAACAGCCTAAAGATCCTAACACCCCTCCGAAAAAGAAATGGCAGGAGGTCATGCAGGAGCTTCAAGGTGAAATGCAGCAAGGGAAACAGCAGCAAAGACCTGCACCTGCCCCCGTAAGGAAAGTTGAACCGCAGGCAGCGCAGGCTGCAGAAGTGATCGATGAGACGACGAACGAAGCGAACAAAAGGGTTGCGGAGCTTAGACGGCTACAGCAGAAGTATGATCAACAGCGTTTGTATCAAAAAGCGAAGGCAGATCAACTTACATCAGCGATTTCTGATAATAACAGTCCGGTTTATCGCAAAGGACCGTCTTTTGGCAAAAAACAGCTGATTGATGGCATCATCATGTCAGAGGTGCTGGGACCGCCAAGGGCGAAGAGAAGTCTCCAGAGGTCCAGAAGGTGATTCGGAGCCCCGGGCTTTTTTAGACCGTCCTTAAAATGGGCATGAAAAAATAGACTTTCATTCACTTATAATTTTGTGCTAGAACCCTCTTTCATTTCATACATTGAGATGAAAGGGGGTTCTTTTTTATGGCACGCAATTGGGGAAAAAAAGTGAAACAGCTCATGACCAAAACAATGGACCTTCCGCAAGATGTCATGATGGACCTGCCGCGAATTACAATGATCGGACAATTACATATTTATATTGAAAACCATCGTGGCTTATTGGCTTTTACAGACAGCGAAGTACGATTGATGCTGAAAAATGGGCAGCTGCTGATAAAGGGAAATGCCTTTGTCATAAAGACGATTTTGCCGGAAGAAATCATGCTCGAAGGCAAAATTGACAAGGTTTATTTTATCAATGAATGATCCCGGGAGGTCTCCATGAAAAACCAATGGACAAACTATTATACAGGCTATGTAAAGGTGAAGGCTTATGGAAAAGGTGCAGAACGTTTGATTAATATGCTGACGAGAAGGGGGCTTCATATCTGGGAAGTGAAGCGTGTCGGAAGTGAAGCCTTGATTTTCCATATGGATATCAGGGATATTCCCAAACTCCGTCAGGTCATGCGTAAGAGTGATTGTAAAGTAAAGTTCATGCAGGGAAAGGGTTTCCCTTTCCTGATGAAGAGAGTCATGAAAAACAGCGGGTTTTTAGCGGGGATGATCGCTTTCCTGCTATGTATATTTGTACTTTCCAATATGGTATGGGGCATCGAGGTTCAAGATGCCAAACCGGCAACCGAGCATGCCATTCGGAAAGAATTGGACAAGATGGGCGTGAAAATCGGTAAAGTGCAATTCTTTGTTGATGATGTTGATACGATTCAGCGTAAGCTGTCGGACCGGGTGGGTGCATTGACATGGGTGGGGGTCGAGCTAAGGGGAACGACATATCATTTTCGGGTTGTGGAAAAACGGCAGCCTAAAGAGGTCGAGAAAACATCTCCACAGAATTTGGTAGCATCAAAAAAAGCGATCATCACTGATATGTTCGTTGAAAAAGGACAATCTATTGTTAATGTGAATGATTATGTAGGAAAAGGACAACTTCTTGTTTCAGGATTGATTGGAAAAGAGGATAAACAGGAAATTGTATCCGCAAAGGGAGTAATAAAAGGGAAAACGTGGTATAAAGCGAAAGTGGAAGTGCCGTTAAAAACCAAGTTTTCTGTTTTTAACGGAGATGAAACGAGCAAGCACTTTTTGAAAATGGGGGGCTTTTCCCTTCCGGTATGGGGCTTCAAGGATCCGGGATATGAAAAACAGGAAAAGGAAACGACGGTGAGGCCTTTTCACTTTCTTCAATGGGAAATGCCGATTTCTTATAAACAAGTGACCTTAAGGAGCAAGGAAGATATTGTCCGAAGCTATACGGAGAAAGAAGCGGTGGAGGAAGGCCGGAAAATGGCTAAAGCGGAATTGAAAAAACATTTAGACGAGGCAGATGAAATCGTAGAAGAAAAAATTTTGCACGAAAGCATGGAGAATGGTAAAGTTAAATTGTCTATACATTACCAAGTTATTGAAGATATAGCGATTGGACAGCCAATCATTCAAGGAGACTAACGAATGGCAGATGATGTGAAAGTAATTAAGCTCGAAATCGAATCACCCAATGAAGCGGTCGCGTTATTGGGCAATGGAGATTCAAATGTAAAAGTGCTCGAAGAGGAACTTGGCATTTCCGTCATAACCCGAGGTGAAGCGGTGAGTGTTGCCGGGGATATCGAGCGGGTAACGATGGGGGAAGAAATCCTCAAGGCATTGTTGACTGTAGTCAGAAAAGGAATTGCAATCAGTTCCAGAGATGTGCTTTATGCAATTGAATTGGCAAGAAAAGGCACATTGGAGTATTTCGGTGAATTATATGATGAGGAAATCGCAAAAACGGCTAAGGGGAAATCCATTAAAGTCAAAACAATCGGGCAGAGATACTATATCCAGGCAATAAAGAAACAGGATCTTGTATTTGGAATTGGGCCTGCTGGAACCGGGAAGACCTATCTTGCTGTAGTGATGGCCATCAATGCTTTGAAAAATGGACATGTTAAACGGATCATCCTGACACGGCCTGCCGTAGAAGCAGGGGAGAGCCTTGGTTTTCTGCCTGGTGATCTGAAGGAAAAGGTAGATCCTTATCTAAGGCCGCTGTATGACGCTCTCCATGACCTCCTAGGGATGGAACAGACGCAAAGGATGATAGAGCGCGGAACGATCGAAATAGCTCCCCTGGCTTATATGAGGGGGCGTACGCTTGAAGATGCCTTTGTCATATTGGATGAAGCCCAGAATACGACGGAAGCCCAAATGAAGATGTTCTTGACCAGGCTTGGTTTCGGATCGAAAATGGTCATTACGGGAGACCGGACGCAGATTGACCTTCCAAAAGGCATGAAGTCAGGTCTTGTCCGAGTCGAAGAGATATTGAAGAATGTTAAAGGCCTTTCCTTTGTTTATTTTGAACAAAGTGATGTAGTAAGGCATCCGCTTGTCGCTAAAATCATTACTGCTTACGAGCAGGCGAAGTCATAAGAAAAAATCCGCCATTTCAATCGGCGGATTTTTCGTGATGTGCCTGACAAACTTTATGGTGAAAAAGTGGATATAAAATGACAGAAACTTTACATTTATCAATACGAAGGTGAAAATTCATATGAAAACTGTTATGATTTTACATATCTAGAATAATAAACATCATTTTTTTTAGGAGGACCTTCCTTGAATCGTATCCAGAAATTTTTCACTCAAATAAAAGGGCTGTTGGTCCATCGTTTTTTTCAAGTGCTTTTGTTCATCATACTTGGTTTGTTTGCGTATGGTTTAATGTTCTCCAATGTGAAGCCGGAAAGGGTTCAGGTAGAGCTTTTTAAGCCTGCGGAACAAACGATCCGATCAACCAAGACTGTGGAAGATACCTATAAGACGGAACAGGAAAAAGAAGAGATTTCAAAACAGGTGGCGGATGTTTATTCTTTAAAAAAAGAATATGCCAAAAATAAAGTCGATCTGATTTCATCCATTTTCGATTCAGCGATTGAGGTGAATAAAGAAACGAACCCTGATGAAGATCATAAAGAAGATGAGGATAAAAAAGAGACCGTAAAGACGGATGCTCAAAAAGTTTCGATATTAAAAGAAAAATTGACTGATGAAGTGAATAAAAATATCGAGGAATCCGTTTTCCTAGCATTAGTGCAGGCGGATGAAGATGAGTTGAAAATAGCGAAGGATTCGACCATTACGGCAGTGAATAATGTAATGAGCTCCCGAATCGCTGCAAGTGACGTCGAAAATGCCAAGAAAAAGGTTGTTGAGGAATTAGGTTATATGAGCATTAGTGGCGATATGAAAAAAGCCTCCACTTCCCTTGCGCGTACGGCAATCATTCAGAATGTATTTTTCGATAAGGACAAAACCGAGGAACAGCGAAGGAAAGCGGTTGAAAGCGTGGAGCCGATCAGGATCCTTCAAGGTCAGATCATCGTTGAAGAAAATCAGTTAGTGGACAGGGATGTATATAGGCAGCTTGAACTGGCAGGCTTTTTAAATACGGAGTCCACCATTTACCCGTATATCGGCCTGCTGTTATTCATATTCCTGACTTTTGCGGCTTTTTATTACTATTTCTACTTTTCCATTTCCAAAAAGGATAACAAGTACAATCAGTTATTGATCTTCAGTCTTGTCTTTATCCTTTCAATGGCTACCATGAAAACGGTCAGCATTCTGGCAGACCTGAAAAACTCGAACTTGGAATACATTTTTCCCGGTGCCATGGCGGCGATGCTCATCAAGATATTATTGAATGATAGGTTAGCGGTAGCAATGATCATATTGTTAGGTTCGTATGGTACGATTATATTTAATGGTGATACACCTGGAAATCTGGATTTCTCGATGGGGCTATATATCATTTTCGGGGGATTGACGGCAATCATCATCCTATCCAGGCCCAATTTCAAATCAAAGGTGCTGGTAGCGGGGCTGCTATTGTCTTTAATCAATATGGCGTTTGTTTTTTCGCTCATCTTTATTATGGACAGCCATTATACTAGAATGGAGTACTTGTATTATGCTTCTGCTGCCATAGGTTCTGGAGTGGGTGCAGCCGTTTTGACAATGGGCCTGTTACCGTTTTTCGAGGCTGGTTTCGGGATTTTATCATCGATTAAGCTTATCGAACTCGCGAATCCCAATCATCCGTTATTGCGGAAGATCTTGATTGAGGCTCCGGGGACATATCATCATAGTGTAATGGTCGCCAATTTGGCGGAATCGGCTTGTGAAGCCATCGGCTCGAATGGCTTGCTGGCAAGGGTCGGCAGTTATTATCATGATATCGGTAAAACGAAGCGGCCGCACTTCTTCATCGAAAATCAGATGAGTGAAGAGAACCCGCATGATCGGCTGCAGCCGGAAACGAGCAGGGATGTCATCATTGCCCATGCCGTAGATGGCGGAGAGATGCTGCGCAGTCACAAATTCCCGAAAGAGATTGTGGATATTGCAGAGCAGCATCATGGGACCACATTATTGAAATTTTTCTATCATAAGGCAAAAAAACAGGATGAGTCCACACTCGAGGCGGCCTACCGATATCCCGGGCCGAGGGCGATAATGAAGGAAGTGGCCGTCATCGGCATAGCCGACAGTGTGGAAGCTGCAGTGAGATCGATGAAGCACCCAACTCCGGAGAAGATTGAAGAGCTGGTAAGTTTCATCATTCAGGACAGGATTTCTGATGGTCAATTTGATGAATGTGATATTACTATGAGAGAATTAAGTATCGTGAAGCATTCCTTATGTGAATCGCTGAATGGTATCTTCCACTCCAGGATTGAATATCCGGAGCCGGATAAATTAGGACAGAAGGTGAAAGAATGATTTTAGCTATCGATTTAATGGATGAAACGAATGAAGTAACGGAGGAAGCTCAGCAGCTTGTTGAAAGCATTCTTCAATTTGCGGCAAGAAAAGAAAACATTGAAAAAGACACCGAGCTGTCTGTTACATTTGTAGACAATGATAGGATTCGGGAAATCAATAAAGAATATCGTCATAAAGATTCAGCTACAGATGTCATTTCTTTTGCGCTTGAAGAAATGGGGGAAGATGAAGTGGAAATTGTCGGAGCGGAAATGCCCCGCATGTTAGGGGATATCATCATTTCCATTGAACGCACGAAAGAACAAGCTGAAGAATATGGTCATTCATTTGACAGGGAACTTGGATTTTTAGCACTGCATGGTTTTCTTCATTTATTGGGATTCGACCACATGAATGAAGAAGATGAAAAAGTGATGTTCACAAAACAAAAGGAGATCTTGGAAGAATATGGACTTTCAAGAGAAGGATAAAAAAAAGTATCCTTTATTAAAAAGTTTCTCTTTCGCCTGTCAGGGAATTTTGGAGGCTGTTCGGACTGAACGCAATATCAAGATTCATTTCGCGTTAACGGCAATCGTCGTATTCTTTGGTTGGCACTTCTCATTGAATGGGATAGAGTGGCTTTTCATTTTGGCGGCTATAGCCGGTACGATTACGTTGGAGCTCGTTAATTCCGCGATTGAAAGGGTAGTGGACCTGGTAACGGACCAAATCCATCCGCTTGCCAAGCAGGCAAAAGATATTGCAGCCGGAGCTGTATTCATATATGCTATATTTTCTATAATAGTTGGATTGATTATCTTTTTGCCTAAGGTTGGCCTGTAGGTTGCCGAGATGGTACTCAATTTGAAAGGAAGATGTGAATTGAATACAAAAGAATTGATTGAGGAAGCTAAAAAAGCAAGGGATAAAGCTTATGTGCCTTACTCTAAGTTTAAGGTGGGGGCAGCTCTTTTAACAGCTGATGGAAAGGTCTATCATGGTTGTAATATAGAAAATGCTGCATACAGCATGTGTAATTGCGCCGAAAGGACAGCTTTATTCAGCGCTTATGCCCATGACGATAAAAAATTCACCAAACTTGCAGTCGTGGCGGATACCGATGGTCCCGTCGCTCCATGCGGGGCATGCAGGCAGGTTATTTCAGAACTGTGCGAAAAGGATATGCCGGTCGTTTTGACCAACTTACATGGGGATATAAAAGAACTAACAGTACAGGAATTGCTTCCAGGAGCTTTTTCACCGGAGGATTTAAATGGATAAACTATTTGACGATACACAAGTAAAAGGTTACAAATCAGGTTTCATTTCAATAATTGGACGACCTAATGTTGGAAAAAGTACATTTCTGAATCGGGTCATCGGCCAAAAGATTGCCATTATGAGTGATAAACCGCAAACTACAAGAAATAAGGTCCAGGGTGTACTTACGCAAAACGATTCACAAATGATTTTCATCGATACACCCGGCATTCATAAACCAAAGCATAAGCTTGGCGACTTCATGATGAAAGTGGCAACGAATACATTGAAAGAAGTCGATTTGATTCTCTTCATGATCAATGCGACTGAAGGGTACGGTCGCGGGGACGAGTTTATCATCGAAAAACTTCAATCCGTAAAAACGCCTGTTTTCCTGGTCGTAAACAAAATCGATGCGATGCATCCAGATGATTTACTTCCGATCATTGAAAAATACCAACAGCTTTACCCTTTTGCGGCAGTTGTCCCGATTTCTGCGCTTGAAGGAAATAATGTGGATACACTGCTTGAACAAATCAAAGAGCATCTGCCTGAAGGTCCCCAGTTCTATCCAGCTGACCAAGTGACCGACCATCCGGAACGTTTTATCATTTCGGAATTGGTCCGCGAGAAGGTGCTGCACCTGACACGGGAAGAAATTCCACATTCAGTGGCTGTTGTCATTGATTCAATCAAAAAGATGGACAATAGCGACACCATCAATGTCATGGCGACTATCGTTGTCGAACGGGATTCACAAAAAGGCATTGTCATCGGAAAGCAAGGGAAAATGCTTAAAGAAGTCGGCAGCCGTGCCAGGGTGGATATCGAAAACCTATTGGGTTCTAAAGTCTTCTTGGAACTGTGGGTGAAGGTACAGAAGGATTGGCGTAACAAAGCAAGCCAGCTTCGCGATTACGGCTTCAATGAAAGCGAGTATTAATTAACAAAATTTACGCATCATGAAAGTTAGGAAAACGGTCAAGCTAATCATATGGTCGGATATTCATATTGCTAGTTAAAAATGAAAGGTGGGCTTTATATGTTGGATTTTACCTGGGAATTATTTACTGAAACAGGTAATGTGGACACCTATTTGCTGTTTAAGGAGATAGAAGTCGAGAGACAGGAAAGACACTTGGGATTGAATGATGAGCTAGCAGAAATTGATTTTCCTGTTTCATAGGTTAGCCTTGGCGAGCATGGGTGGTGTCTTGGTATGCTCCAAAAATGTGAGGGCATTGTCATAAGGCGAACTGCATATGGAGAAAATAACAAAATCATTACTATATATACCCGAGAGCTAGGGAAAATTGGCGTCATGGCGAGAGGGGCCAGTAAACCTAACAGCAGGCTTTCTGCCGTCACACAGCTTTTTTGCTCCGGGTATTTTCTTGTAACCACATCAACCGGACTCGGCAGTCTTCAGCAAGGCGAAATGGTCGATTCACTCCGTTTCATAAGGGAGGATCTTTTTGCCACCGCTTATGCTTCATATATTGTTGAATTGCTTGATAAAAGCGTCGAGGATAAGAAGCCGAATCCATATTTGTATGAATTGCTTTCGCAAACCTTGCATTACATAAACGAGGAATATGACGCGGAGGTTTTGACATTCATTTTTGAAATGAAGATGCTGCCCGTCAATGGGATTAACCCAGTGCTGAATCAGTGTGCTGTATGTGGTGAAACGGAAGGGGAATTCTCCTTCTCGCTTCGGGAAGCGGGCTTTATCTGTCACCGCTGTCTGGGGAAAGACCCTTATCATTTTAAAATTTCACCTGCAGCAGTTAAATTGCTTAGGATTTTTTATTATTTAGATTTATCAAGGCTCGGAAACATTTCCGTCAAGCCTGAAACGAAAAAAGAACTGCGGAAGATCATCGATGCATATTATGAGGAATATTCCGGTCTGCTTTTGAAATCAAAAAAGTTCCTGAAACAGATTGATACGATGAAAGATATGTTTTAGGCTCTGACCTATTGACATTCCATGCTAGTTTGTATAAAATTCTAATCATCAAAATAAGAAGATTGCGTTGAAGGAAAAGAGTATCTGTCATTCTCCATAAAAAGCGAACCCGGGACGGTGGAAGCCGGGATATGGATTTACAGGGAAGGGCGTTTCCGGAGCATGTTGCTTTGAAAAGAGGCCGTTTTGTAAACGGCAATTAGGGTGGAACCGCGGGTATACTCTCGTCCCTATGCATTTCGCATAGGGACGGGAGTTTTTTGTTTGCCAAAATGTAATGGGTTTCCGACCTTTAATCTTAAAAAGCCGTTTAAATAACCTGGAGGTGTACGATGAATATTCAAAATATGATTTTAACGTTACAAAAGCATTGGTCTGAACAAGGCTGCATATTGATGAATGCTTATGATGTCGAGAAAGGGGCAGGAACGATGAGCCCATACACGTTCCTGAGAGCCATTGGACCGGAGCCTTGGAGCGTGGCTTACGTAGAGCCTTCCCGCCGTCCTGCTGACGGTCGTTATGGTGAGAACCCTAATCGACTGTATCAGCATCATCAGTTCCAAGTGATCATGAAGCCGTCGCCTGACAATATCCAAGAGTTGTATTTGGATTCATTAAGGGCTTTAGGGATAAATCCGCTCGAGCATGATATCCGCTTTGTGGAGGACAATTGGGAAAATCCATCTCTAGGGTGTGCCGGACTCGGTTGGGAAGTTTGGCTTGATGGAATGGAAATCACGCAATTTACATATTTCCAACAAGTGGGCGGCCTTGAGTGTAAACCGGTTTCCGTGGAAATTACATACGGGATCGAACGTCTCGCCTCTTACATTCAAGATAAGGAAAACGTATTTGACCTAGAATGGACAGATGGATTCACTGTCCGCGATATATTTGGTCAGCCGGAATACGAACATTCGAAATATACGTTCGAAACCTCCGACCTTGATATGCTGTTTCAGCTTTTCACGATGTATGAAAAGGAAGCGCATCGACAAATGGAAGAAGGACTTGTACATCCTGCATATGATTATGTTTTGAAATGTTCCCATACATTTAACCTTTTGGATGCCAAAGGTGCCATCTCGGTGACGGAAAGAACGGGTTATATTGCCCGGTGCCGTAACTTAGCGCGTAAGGTTGCCAAAACCTTCTATGAAGAGCGGGAAAAATTAGGCTTCCCGATCCTGAAAGTGAAAGGGGAGAATACAAATGAGCAAGCGTGATTTGTTATTGGAAATTGGATTGGAAGAGCTGCCTGCCCGTTTTGTGACAGCATCAATGAAACAGTTGTCAGATAAAGTGCAGCAATGGCTTACGGAAAAAGCGATAGAATTCGGGACGGTTGAAGCTTTTTCCACACCAAGACGTTTGGCCGTATTGGTGAAGGACGTGGAAGAATCCCAAAAGGATATCGAAGAAGAGGCAAAAGGTCCGGCCAAAAAAATCGCGTTGGACAGCGAAGGCAACTGGTCTAAAGCAGCATTGGGATTCGTCAGGGGTCAAGGCATGACTTCAGAGGACATTTATTTTAAAGAACTCAAGGGTGTGGAATATGTCCATGTGAATAAATTCATAAAAGGACAGCAGACCGTTCAGCTTTTATCTGAGCTTGCTGAAATCATCAGCGGCATGACGTTCCCGAAAAATATGCGCTGGGCCAATCAGGAGCTCCGCTTCGTCCGTCCGATTAAATGGCTGATTGCCTTATTTGGCAATGAAATAGTGCCATTCAGCATTGCTGATGTGGAAACGGGCCGTGAAACGAAAGGACATCGTTTCTTAGGCAATAGCGCCATCATCGAGCAGCCGGAACGGTACGAAGATACGCTGAAAGAACAATTTGTAATGGCAGATCCAGATAAACGCCGGAAAGTTATATTGGATCAGATTAAAGAGCTTGAGCAGGAGAAAGGCTGGATCATTCCTGTCGATGAAGATCTGCTTGAAGAGGTAAATAATTTGGTAGAATATCCAACAGTGTTATTTGGACATTTTGAAGAAGAATTCCTTGAGCTTCCTGCTGAGGTACTTATCACATCAATGAAGGAGCACCAACGTTATTTCCCTGTTAAAGATCAGGAAGGGAACCTGCTTGCTTACTTTGTAACCGTGCGCAACGGCGATGACCGCCATTTGGATAAGGTTTCTAAAGGAAATGAAAAAGTATTGCGTGCCCGCTTATCGGATGCAGCATTTTTCTATAAAGAAGATCAGAAAAAAGAGATTTCGGATGCTTTGAAAAAGCTTGACAGCATCGTTTATCATGAAGAAATCGGTACATTGGCCGAGAAAACTGCCCGGGTAACTGAAGTGACCGGTGCTCTTGCGGATGCTTTGAATTTAAAGGCGGAAAAAGAAATGGCGCTTCGTACAGCGGCAATTGCCAAGTTCGATTTGGTCAGTAATATGGTTTATGAATTCCCTGAATTGCAAGGGTATATGGGTGAAAAATATGCTCTCTTAAAAGGGGAAGCCAAAGAAGTGGCCGCGGCTATCAATGAACATTATATGCCAAGGCATGCGGATGATGATGTACCGCCTTCAGTCATTGGCGCGGTCGTGAGTCTGGCTGAAAAAATTGATACTTTGTCTTCGTTCTTCGCTATTGGCGTCATTCCGACAGGTTCCCAGGATCCTTACGCATTAAGAAGGCAGGCGAGCGGTGTCGTCCAAATTCTAGCTGAGAAGAAATGGAATATTTCATTAGAGGAGCTTATTGTTTTAGGTCTTAAAGGACCGGAATCAAAAGGTATCTTAAAACGTGATCTTGAAGAAGTTAAAGCGGATATGTTCACATTCTTTAAAGCACGTGTCAAACACATGCTTCAAGAACAGCAAATCCGTTACGATTTGATTGACGCAGTTTTGTTCAATGAAATCGGTTATATCCACTCAATCGTGGAACGTGCACATGTATTGGATGCGAAAAAAGAAGAAGCAGGCTTTAAGGAAAGCCTGGAAGCCTTAAGCCGGATCATGAACATTGCCGTAAAATGTGACAATCAGGTGACAGTCGACCCTGCTGCCTTTGAAAATGATCAAGAAAATGCGTTATATGTAAAATATCAAAAAGTGGCAATGCGTTATATGGAATCTAAAGATGAGAATGAGCGGTTTGAAGAGCTTGTTTCGCTTCAATCGGAAATAGAGTCATATTTCGAGAATACAATGGTCATGGCAGAGGATGAAGCAATCCGCAACAACCGTTTATCCTTAATGAAGGAAATCAGCGATTTGGTTGCAGGTTTTGCTGCCATGAATAAAATCATCCTTACATGATCGAAAGGATGTATGTAATCGGAAACCCTTTGAATATGGGTTTCCGATTTCTTAAAAAGATAAATGATCAATAAATGGGACAAAAATGCCCTAATTAAATTATTTAGTATATAATTATTAAATGAATAACTTTTGTTACTTTACTCTGCGAAAGCAGTGGGGTGGTGATTATAATCCAATTGAATAAGCGTCAGGAACAAATTTTACAAATTGTAAAAGAAAACGGACCGATTACTGGAGAACATATTGCGGATAGATTGAACCTTACCAGGGCGACACTTCGCCCGGATTTAGCGATTTTAACGATGGCAGGTTTTCTTGATGCCCGGCCGAGAGTGGGGTATTTCTATACAGGCAGGTCAGGGACACAGCTTTTGACAGATAGCCTTAACCATCTTTATGTACGGGACTACCAATCGATACCTGTCGTCGTTGACGAGGGCATTTCCGTATATGATGCAATCGTCATGATGTTTTTAGAAGATGTCGGAACAATGTTCGTCGTCGATAAGCATGCATTGCTTGTCGGTGTCTTATCAAGGAAAGACTTATTGCGTGCGAGTATTGGGAAACAAGAGCTTAACTCCATTCCAGTCAATATCATCATGACTAGGATGCCCAATATTACAATGTGTTCAAAAGAAGACCTTTTGATTGATGTTGCAAAAAAACTGATTGATAAACAAATCGACTCATTACCGGTCGTCAAAGACACAGAAAAGGGCTATGAAGTAATTGGAAGGATTACAAAAACCAATATTACGAAAGCATTCGTAGCTTTGGCTGATGAAGGCTATTAGGGGGCTTGCAAAAGGAATGACGGAGAATATGAACGGTTCTATTATATATGTTGTATCGGATTCAGTAGGGGAAACAGCGGAATTGGTCACAAAAGCCGCTGCAAGCCAGTTCTCGGGATCTGCTTTTTCCATAAAGAGAATTCCGTATATTGAAGATGAACAAAACGTGGATGAAGTGATATCACTGGCTAAGTTGGATGGGGCGATCATTGCTTATACTCTGGTGAAGCCAGCTATTAGAGCGTATATGAAAGCACAGGTAGAGAAAGAAAACCTGGCTGCTTATGACATTTTAGGGCCGCTCATGGACATCCTTCAGGAAAGGGCTCCAAAAGGGCCGCTTAATGAACCTGGTCTGGTAAGAAAGCTGGATGATGACTATTTCAAGCGTGTGGAAGCCATTGAATTTGCTGTAAAATATGATGATGGACGTGACCCTCGCGGCATTTTACGTGCAGATATCGTGCTTGTGGGTGTTTCACGCACTTCCAAAACGCCATTATCACAATATTTAGCCCACAAACGCTATAAAGTGGCGAACGTACCTTTAGTGCCTGAAGTGGAACCGCCAGAAGAGCTGTTCCTGGTACCTCCTGAAAAATGCATTGGTTTAAAGATCAGCCCGGAAAAGCTGAACCATATTCGTAAAGAACGATTAAAGTCACTTGGGCTCAATGATCATGCCATTTACGCAAATGTGGAGCGCATAAAAGAAGAATTGACATACTTTGATAAAATCATATCAAGGCTGAATTGTCCTATCATTGATGTAACCAATAAAGCTGTTGAAGAAACAGCCAATTTAATCATCAATATCCTTCAAAACAAAAACCGTTGATCCTTAAATTAAGGCAAATCAAAATGTGAGCTAGACACTCTTGTGTCAGCTCACATTTTAATGCCAAGGTCAATTAAGGGATTAATAAGAATAAATTCAAAATAATTACATAAAATTCCTCTTAGTTTCCGCATGCAAATCCATTGATTTGCATGAAAAAACATTTGGAATTTAAATGTTGGCATCTTCTAATCAAATAGACTATAATAAAAAATTGTGAGAAAAAAGTAATCTTAAGGTTTAGACTTAATTAATAAGGAATAAACTAAAGGTTAATGAGATGTCAAGGTTTTTATCATAAAAATAATTCGACATGTTCCGTATAATTCAGGAGGGGCTGGTCTTTTTCAAGGCAAATGAGGTGCTTTCACTTGAATAAAAAGGTATTCTTTGAAGGATAATGTTTGCACTTTTAGAGGGAACGCTCTGAATCAATGCTGGAAATTCACCATAACTTCATAAAGTTTAGGGGAGAAAAAGGATTATGCAGAAAGATGTAGAATTAGAAGGTATGAATAATAAACCTACGATACACGTCGATGCCGATGCATGCCCGGTGAAAGACGAAATCCTTCATTGTGCAAGCTTGCATGAAATTGACGTATGTTTTGTTGCATCATATAAAAATATGATGAATAACCCTGAAGGTAAATGGGTATATGTCGATGCAGACAAAGAAGCGGCAGATCTTTATATAGTAAACTCAGTAAAAAAGGGTGATATTGTCGTTACTGCAGATATTGGTTTGGCTGGGACGCTTCTTCCTAAAAACGTTTATGTCCTTTCGCCAAGGGGAAAAGAATACACGGAAGAGAATATTTTCATGCTCTTGGATATGCGTTATCAGTCGGCGAAACTCCGCAGGCAGGGGAAGCATACGAAAGGGCCGAAAGCATTCACAAAGGAAGATCGTGCATGTTTTACAAATAAACTTATGAAAACATTGTCGAACTTTGCAGGGAATTAGGAAACAGTATCGAATAAGAAACTATCACCAATATTGCAAGGTGGAAAAATGATAAATGGCCGTATAGAAGATGAGAAAATTAATCAAATTCGTGAAGCTGTTGACATTGTTGATTTAATTGGGGAGTATGTCCAGCTGAAGAAGCAGGGGCGCAATTACTTTGGCCTATGTCCTTTTCATGGTGAAAACTCGCCCTCGTTTTCCGTTTCAACGGAAAAGCAAATCTTTCACTGTTTCGGTTGCGGGGCAGGCGGAAATATTTTTACCTTCTTGATGGATATAGAAGGCTACAGCTTTGTGGAATCTGCAAAAGTTTTAGCTGAAAAAGGGAATGTTCCTTTGGAAGTTGAAATCAATAAGGATTCCAAGCGTTCCAACATGCCGGCAGGCGCTCAGCAAATGGTTGAAGCCCATGACCTGCTGAGGAAGTTTTATCATCATCTCCTCGTTAATACGAAAGAGGGGCAGGATGCTCTCGAATATTTACTTAAACGAGGGTTTACTGAAGAGACGATAGAAAAGTTCCAAATTGGCTACTCTTTGGATTCATGGGACTTCGTGTCCAAGTTTCTTTTAAAACGCGGGTTCCCAGCGGAATACATGGAGCAGGCAGGGCTTATTATTTTCAGGGAAAAAGACGAGTCATATTTTGACCGTTTCAGAAATAGAGTCATGTTTCCAATTATGGATCATCAAGGAAATACGATTGCGTTTTCAGGAAGAGCGATGGGGGACGATGAGCCCAAATATTTGAATAGTCCTGAAACTCCAATCTTTAATAAAAGTAAAACTTTATATAATTTCCATCATGCAAGACCACACATACGAAAGAAAGAGCAAGCAGTCATTTTTGAAGGCTTTGCCGATTGCATTTCAGCAGTTGGCGCAGGTGTGGAGAATGCGGTCGCTACAATGGGCACTGCCCTGACGGACCAGCATATCCAGCTTTTAAAAAGAAATACTGACCAGATACTTATTTGCTACGATTCGGATTCAGCGGGATTGAACGCTGCCAATCGTGCAGTTAATATGCTACAGGACCATGAGTTTTCCGTGAAAGTCGCTCTCATGCCTGATAACCTGGACCCCGATGACTACATAAAGGAATTCGGTGAAAAAAGCTTTGTTTCTGAAGTAATAGGGGCCAGTTTAACCTACATGGCATTTAAAATGCATTATTTACGTCGAGGGAAAAATGTAAATAATGAAGGAGATCGAATTCAATATATCGAAGAAGTCCTTAAAGAAATTTCGCGATTGCCCAATGCAGTGGAGAGGGATCATTATCTCAGGCAGCTATCCTCTGAATTTTCCCTTTCATTGGATGCGCTGGAACAGCAGCAGCGTCAGGTGTTCTTTACGGAACGCAAGAAGGGGACATTGCCGCAGCCAGCAGCCCAAAAGAAAATGGCCCTGCAATATGAGCATAAGTTAAAGCCTGCTCACCATAATGCTGAAATGAAGCTGATTGCCCATATGCTGAAAAGCAGGGATATGACTTTCAAAATTCAGCAGATGCTTGGGCAAACGGTCTTTCATGTAGATGAACATCAGGCAATCATCACCTATTTATATGCGTTCTATGAAGATGGACACGAACCGGATACAAGCTTTTTCCTTACTTATTTACCGGATCCAAACTTGAGAAGGATCGTTTCGGAAATAGAAATGATGTCAGTGAATGAGGAAGTTACCGATAAAGAACTGACCGATTGTATAAATCAAGTGTTGAAATATGAAAAGTTGTTAAAGATAAAAGAAAAACAAGTTGAAGAAAAAGATGCAGTTAGACGAAGTGATTATGTCACTGCTGCACAAATTGCCATGGAAATCATTAAATTGCGTAAAATGTTGTAGTCGTTTAGGTGTAAGTCCTGGAAGGAGGGGAACTAATGGCTGAAAAACCAGCACGTTCCAAACAAGTTGATAATGAATTTAGCCTTGAACAGGTGAAAGAAAAATTACTAGAGCTAGGTAAAAAACGAGGCTCTTTGACTTTAGAAAAAATCGCTGAAATGATTGGCGGTTTTGAGTTGGATTCCGATCAAATGGATGAGTTCTACGAGGTGTTAGCAGAAAACGGCGTCGAAATACTCACTGATGGTGAGGAAGACGAAGATGAAGATGATCCAGATGAGAAGAAACTTGCAAAAGAAGAAGAATTTGACTTAAATGATTTAAGTGTTCCTCCTGGCGTAAAAATTAATGACCCAGTACGCATGTATTTAAAGGAAATTGGTCGGGTCGACCTTTTATCGGCAGAAGAGGAAATCTCTCTGGCGACGAGAATTGAAGATGGAGATGAAGAAGCGAAACGCCGTTTGGCAGAAGCTAACCTCCGTCTTGTTGTCAGTATCGCCAAGCGCTATGTCGGACGGGGAATGCTTTTCCTTGATTTGATTCAGGAAGGTAATATGGGACTTATCAAAGCTGTGGAAAAATTTGATTACCGCAAGGGATTCAAATTCAGTACGTATGCAACATGGTGGATTCGCCAAGCGATAACCCGTGCCATTGCCGACCAAGCAAGAACGATCCGGATACCGGTGCATATGGTGGAAACCATCAATAAATTGATTCGTGTCCAAAGACAGCTTCTTCAGGATTTAGGACGTGAACCTTCACCGGAAGAAATTGCGGAGGATATGGACCTGACTCCCGAAAAAGTTCGTGAAATCTTGAAAATAGCTCAGGAGCCTGTTTCGTTGGAAACGCCAATAGGTGAAGAAGATGATTCACATTTAGGTGATTTCATTGAAGATCAGGATGCGACTTCCCCATCGGAGCATGCAGCATATGAACTATTGAAAGAACAGCTTGAAGACGTATTGGATACTCTTACTGACCGTGAAGAGAACGTCTTGAGACTCCGCTTTGGACTTGATGATGGCCGCACCCGTACTCTTGAAGAGGTAGGAAAAGTGTTTGGGGTCACCCGCGAGCGTATCCGTCAAATCGAAGCGAAGGCGCTGCGTAAACTGAGACATCCAAGCCGCAGCAAACGCTTGAAAGATTTCCTTGAATAGAATATATGCCCTTAACAGAGCCCTCTTTGAATGCCCAGCGTTCGGGAGCGGCTCTTTTTTTTCAATTTCGGTGTAAAAATATCCTAATAAGAACAATAGTTATCCATTTTTCCATATAACAGAAATAAATTTAAACGCTAAGCCGCTAAAAAGAAGATCATCATGAGGATGTGAGATCATGGATGAAATGAGAAAGAAGATCATCATTCAAGAAATAAACTCCTGGAAGGAAAGTCGTATGCTTCCGGAGCAATATTGTAATTACCTGCTTGCATTATACGGTCAAGGCGAACTTCCGCCATCAAAATCGAATGAAACCGCGAGCAAAAAAAACGGCATCTTTTTCGGGGTGTTGATTGGAACCTTTTTTGCATTTATTGTATTTTTGAATTATTTTACTGAAATAACCATAAGAATGCAAATGCTTCTGACAACAATTTCAATACTTGTCTTTGGGCTGGCGGTCCGCCGCTTAAAAGGCAGGAAAATCATTTTTCAGATGGCGTTGATGGGGATGGTACTATCATTGCTTTTATTAACTGTCAGTTTGGCGGAATTCATGGCACCCGGAAAAGCGGGTATCCTTTATATTTTCTTATTCATTAATTGCGGAATCTGGATTTTATTGGGCAATAAGCTGAAGCTGCTCCATTTTTCCATAGCGGGAAGCCTTGGAGCACTGGTCACTCTTTACTTTTTAATAATATAATTCAAGGACATTCCAGCGGTTTTAAATAATGATTTTTGGGTATTATGAAACATATGTAAGAAAAAGTAAAATTGTTTGGAAATATACATAAGTTTTTGACAATTTTAAGAAATTATATAATATCTTCTATTTTTGGGCTTTTACTTGAAACTCTTTTCAAGTAAAATAATATATAGCTGTTTGTATATAATATTAAATATGGTAAGTTTAGGTTCTACATAGGGGAGGAAATACTATGAATCGCAATCCAGTAATGCCTTTTATTATTATCATGGTTTTTGGTATTGGACTTATGTTTTTACTTTCGTTTAAAGGTTTGGGTGATGCCAAGGATCTTGCTAAGGAAAAAGAGGGCGGCGAAAAGACAGAAGAAACAGAAAGTGCCTCAGCATCACCTGAGGACATTTATAAGCAAAACTGTATCTCTTGTCATGGTGACGCCTATCAAGGCGGTGTCGGGCCTGCTCTAAAAGGAGTTGGCGATCGCCTTTCGGTGGACGAGGTTAAAGACGTGATCACTAATGGACGAGGTGCAATGCCATCAGGTTTAGTCGAAGAACAGAACATTGACGCCATGGCCGAATATATTCATGGACTGAAATAATTCATGAAACTGACTCAAGAAATCGTTGAAAAGCGAACTTTTTGAGTCAGTTTTTCATTTATTCAGAAAAGGAAGAATCCAGATGGCGGTTTTTCTTTTGCCCATGATAAGAAGAACCCTATTTCTCCTTTCTGTAATTTTTCGATTGAACTTGGTATAATCGAATGGGAAAGTAATTATAGCAAGACATTATTTGAATTAAGAGAGTTGATAAATGTGAATCATGAAAAACTATCGATGAGATTAGAACGTGTTGCCATACATATACCAAAAGGAAGCATCCTGGCAGACATAGGATCAGACCATGCTTACTTGCCGTGCTATGCGGTGACTAACGGCTTGTGTGCCAGCGCCATAGCAGGTGAGGTTGTAGAAGGACCCTATCAGTCTGCACGCAAGCAAGTGGCAATGACGGGTCTTGGAGACAAGATAGAGGTCCGTAAAGGAGATGGGCTTGAAGTATTGAATCCCGATGAAGCGACATGCATTACGATTGCAGGCATGGGAGGGACTTTAATATCAAGTATATTGGAAAGCGGAAAAGCGAAACTCGGCAAGGCAGAAAGGCTAATCCTTCAGCCTAATGTCGGTGCAGCGAATGTTCGCATCTGGCTAATCGAAAACGGCTGGGAACTTTGTGGAGAGGAGATCCTTGAGGAAGATGGGAAGATCTATGAGATCTTAATTGCCAAAAAAGGAGACCCGCTCCGCCCTTATGGTGTAAACAAGCAAACGGGCCTCACTTTCGGTCCATTCTTAAGAGAGCAATTCAGTGATATTTTCATAAAAAAATGGCAGCTTGAGAAAAAACATTTGGAGAGAATCATCGAACAATTGGATGAAAGCGGAAGAAGCGGACTGGAAACGAAGCGCAATGAATTAAAATCCCAAATTTTGGTAATTGAGGAGGTGCTTAAAGGTTGAAGACAGTGAATGGTCACAAAATCATTGAGATGTTTGAACAATTCTCCCCAAAGCATTATGCAATGGAGGGAGATCCAATCGGGCTTCATGTCGGGCAGCTAAATAAGCCGGTTACTAAAGTGCTGATTGCCCTTGATGTGCTGGAAGAGGTTGTAGACGAAGCGATCGAACATGGCGTGGAATTGATCATTGCCCACCATCCGTTAATTTACAGACCATTGAAAAGGATCGATACAACCACTGCTGGAGGCCGCATCATCGAAAAGCTGATCAAACATGATATCGCTGTGTACGCTGCACATACCAATTTGGATGTTGCTAAGGGCGGAGTGAATGATTTACTTGCCGAAGCGCTTCAATTGCAGGACACAGAGGTATTGATTCCAACCTATGAGACAGCTCTTAAGAAATTGGTCGTATATGTTCCAAAGACCGACGAACAAAAGGTGAGGGAAGCCCTGGGCAAGGCGGGGGCCGGAGCGATCGGGAACTACAGCAATTGTTCGTTTTCGGGGGAAGGTACCGGACGCTTCTTGCCAGGTGAAGGCAGTGAACCGGTTATCGGCTCTGAAGGAAGGCTTGAAGAAGTAGCTGAAATGCGGATTGAAACGATATTCCCGGAAAATATCGAGAAGAAAGTGCTAGCTGCGATGATTAAAGCCCATCCATATGAAGAGGTTGCTCACGATATATATAAACTGGAGAATAAAGGGGAGTCACTTGGCTTAGGAAAAATTGGTGTACTTGCCGAAGAAATGACGCTTGAACAATTTTCCGAACATGTGAAGCGGACACTCGATGTTGAAAAGGTGCGTGTCGTTGGAGATCTGCAAAGCCCGATAAAAAAAGTGGCCGTTTTGGGCGGAGACGGCAATAAATACTTTACGACAGCAAAATTCAAGGGTGCCGATGTTTACGTTACAGGTGATATGTATTACCATACAGCCCATGACGCGATGATGATTGGACTGAATATCGTCGATCCCGGCCATAATGTTGAAAAGGTGATGAAAAAAGGGGTGGCACGATTCCTTGAAAAAACGTGCCGCGAAAAGAATTACGGTGTGGAATTCATTCCATCCAGGCTGAATACAGACCCATTCCGCTTCATTTGATAACACGAAAAAGGCAGCCTTAGTGGCTGCCTTTGTATTTGTGCAATCATTTCTTCACCTTAATCTTAGGTAAAATTTTATGCAATGGCGTTTTCTTTTCGGTATTCCAAGTGGATTCATCATTTGCTTCATATTGTTCTAGAAATGCGATAACTTCCTTCGTGATCGGAGTTGGTGTAGAAGCCCCGGAAGTGACGGCAACCGTTTCTGCATCTTTTAGCCATTCAAGGTTCAGCTCGGAAATGTCAGCGATTCGATAAGCTCTCGTCCCGGCAATCTCTTGGGACACTTGTGCAAGCCGGTTTGAATTATTACTCTTAGGATCTCCGACAACGATTAAAACATCAGCTTCGCCAGCTTGCTCGGCAACGGCTTCTTGGCGAACCTGTGTCGCTAAGCAAATTTCCTTATGGACTTCGGCATGTGGAAACTTTTCCTTGACCTTATCCATGATATCCAAAACATCCCATTGGCTCATCGTTGTTTGATTGGTGACGATGATCTTTTCACTATTCAAAGTCAAGGCTTCAACATCTTCATCCTTTTGAACCAGGTGAACGACATCGGGAGCAACTCCGACAGCACCCTCAGGTTCCGGATGGCCTTTTTTGCCAATATAAATGATTTGATAGCCTTCCGCTTGTTTTTCCCGTATTAAGTCATGTGTTGCGGTAACATCGGGACATGTTGCATCAAGTGTCACAAGCCCTTTTTTCTCAGCGATCTTCCTGATCTCAGGTGAAACGCCGTGAGCAGTAAAGATGACGGTTCCGCTGTCCACCTGTTCGATGATATCGTTGCGGTTGCTGCCGTCCAACGTGATGATGCCTTCTTCTTCGAACGCATCCGTCACATGTTTGTTATGCACGATCATACCTAAAATGTAAATGGGACGTGGCAAGGTTTTATCTAAAGCCGCATTTCGGGCGATGACCATGGCATCGACAACGCCATAACAATAGCCGCGCGGGGAAATTTTAATCACTTTCATCTATGTGTCCTCCTTCAAGGCAAGAAACTCTCACTTTTTATACCTTTCTATTATATAAGACCATAGATGATATTACAAAACATCATATTTACATAAAATCAGTTATTGGTAAATTTTTTGTAGCCTTTAAATATAAAGCTTGGGACCTGAGGTTCGTTTCCTTTTGGTTTCGGGACGAACTGGGGTAGTGGGGTTACCTTCTATAGCTTTTTCTTTTTTCTTCGAAACCGATTTTACCTCACTGTTTTCTTGTGCCCCAACCGCGGGCCCGCTTTCAACGGAAGCTCCGTCGTCCTTGGTCTCATCGGCTGATGATATGCTTCGGAAAACTTTCCACATGGAAGGCAGGTTTTTAATCACTGGACCGTATTGTTCCACCATAGGCGTGAATTGTTCCGCCGCTTGCAACACTTTTTGCGTGTTGGAAAGCATATTATTAAGGGTTTCGGGGTTTTTTAATGTTTCTAAGATACCGCCTCCGCTGCTTCTTGAAGAACTTTGGTTAGTGGAACCCGCTGGCGCAAACAAATTCGGAGAACCTGCTTTTTGTTTCGACTTACCGAGTATTTTTGACAATAACCCTTCTTTCTTTGCTGGCGGCATTTCCTGCCGCTGCTGTTGGTTGAAAGGGCCGCGGAAACCTTGAGGTCCATGTGGCACCTGCGGTCTGTTTGGAATCATCGGGTGATACATCTGCTGATAAGGTTGGGGAATTTGCGGTGACTGCCTGAATGGAGAAGGGGGCTGCTGCCTCCTTAGACCATTGGGTGGCGGAAAACCGGGTCCGGGTTGACGATTTCTATTTGGGAACATAGGTTTCACCTCCTAAGAATATTATATGCTGGTGTAATCTTCTATATAAATTATGCAACTCGACAAAAAAGGTTTGAGGAAAGAGTGACTGGGCAGTTGTGAAGTAACCGGAAAGAAGGTAAGATGGTAACGGTAGTCTTTTAGCTCCATGTCTGCGGGGGATACGCTATGACCAGGACAGGGGCTTTTCATTTGCAAGAGTCCATTTTAAGAGAACTAACCTCAGCGCATGCGCTTTAGTGATATTTAAGTAAATGGGACACATCGAAAAAGGTGGGTGTCATGCCCATTATGGGACAATCCCTATTTTCTTCACGAGCAGCCCAGGCGCTTGCGCTTTTTGTGTAATCCAGCTTCAAGCGCCTAGCTCGATGTGAAAAAGAGGATTGCCCTCACAAGGCAAAAAGCGCCTTATGGGACAATCCCTATTTTCTTCACGAGCAACCCAGGCGCTTGCGCTTTTTGTGTAAAATTTATTATAATAACAGGACATGTCTTATGACTGACAGGATAAAGGGGTTTTTTGATGAAACAAAATCAATTTGAACGATTTAATTTGAAAAGCTACATTCTAGATGCGGTTCGTACTTTAGGGTTCGATAAGCCGACGGAAATTCAAGAGCGCGTGCTTCCGTCGCTTTTAAAGGGAAGTAGCTTAATTGGACAGTCGCAGACAGGTACAGGAAAGACACATTCCTATTTGCTGCCGATCATGAACAGGCTTGATGCTGGCAAAAATGAGGTACAAGCGATTATTTCCGCACCAACCCGTGAGTTAGCGAACCAAATCTACAAAGAAGCTTTGAAAATTGCTGACCATTTCCCTGAGGATGAGCAGATTCAAGTCCGTTGTTTCATCGGTGGTACTGATAAGCAGCGAATGATCGATAAATTGAAGACACAGCCGCAATTGGTAATTGGTACGCCGGGCCGGATCAAGGACTTGGTTGAAGCCCAGGCATTACAGGTGTATACAGCAAAAATGCTTGTGGTCGATGAAGCGGATCTTATGCTAGACATGGGATTCATAGAAGATGTCGATTTATTTGCATCACGTATGGCTGAAAAAATTCAAATGCTTGTCTTTTCGGCAACCATCCCAGAAAAATTGAAGCCGTTTTTGAATAAATATATGGAGAATCCAAAGTATGTTCAGGTGAATCCCAAGCAGGCGACCGCTTCGAAAATCGAACATGTTCTCGTACCGCTTCGCCACCGGAACAAAGAGCAGTTACTTCATGACATCATCGTTCGTTATAATCCATATTTGGCGATTATTTTCACGAACACAAAGAAAATGGCGGACCATGTGGCTAATTCCCTGATCGAAAAAGGGTTGAATGTCGGCCGTATTCATGGGGATTTAACGCCTCGTGAGCGTAAAAAAATGATGAAGCAAATAAATGATTTGGAGTATCAATTCATCGTTGCGACTGATCTGGCTTCCCGTGGAATCGATATTGAAGGTGTAAGTCATATCATTAACTATGAATTGCCTTCAGATTTGGATTTTTATATCCATAGGACGGGAAGGACGGCTCGTGCAGGATATTCAGGCATTGCCACTACCATTTACGATACTTCTGATGAAGATGCATTGAACCGCCTTGAAAAAATGGGCATCGAGTTCCGTGATGCCGATATCCAAAACGGTGATTGGGTTGATATCGACGAGCGTAATAAACGGAAAAACCGTAAAAAACAAAAATCTGATATCGATGTTAAAGCGAGCAGGCACATTAAGAAGCCAACTAAAGTCAAGCCAGGATACAAGAAGAAAATTCAACGAGATGTGGAAAACTTTAAAAAACGCGAACGTCGCATACAGAGAAAGAAATAGGGGAGAAATCAGATGCTGAAGATTGGATCGCATGTTTCAATGAGCGGGAAAGGTATGCTTCTTGCTGCGAGTCAGGAAGCGGCTTCGTATGGCTCCAATACATTCATGATCTATACAGGGGCCCCTCAAAACACAAGACGTAAAAAAATCGAGGATTTAAATATCGAAGCCGGAAGATTGCATATGGAGGAAAACGGAATCAGTGATATCGTCGTCCATGCTCCGTATATCATAAATATAGGAAATACCACGAATCCAGCCACATACGAACTTGGAGTCAACTTCTTACGCAGCGAAATCGATCGGACCGAAGCGATTGGCGCAAGGCAGATCGTACTTCATCCAGGTGCGCATGTTGGTGCTGGCAGCGAACTGGGAATCAAAAGAATCATCGAAGGTTTGAATGAAGTGCTGACTGCCGACGATAAAGTTCAGATTGCCCTTGAAACGATGGCGGGTAAGGGTTCCGAATGTGGCAGGTCTTTCGAAGAGCTTGCGATGATCATTGATGGTGTGACCCATAATGAAAAATTATCGGTTTGCTTCGATACTTGCCATACTCACGATGCCGGATATAATATCATCGAGGATTTTGATGGAGTACTGAATGAATTTGATAAAGTGGTCGGTGTTGACCGAATCAAGGTGCTTCACATAAACGATAGCAAAAACGAACGCGGCACGCGTAAGGACCGCCATGAAAACATTGGTTTCGGTCATATTGGTTTTAAGGCTTTGAATGATATTGTCCACCATCCGCAATTAAGCTCTGTTCCTAAAATCCTGGAAACACCTTATGTAGGGGAAGACAAAAAAGATAAAAAGGCCCCATATAAATTCGAAATTGATATGTTCAAGAATAAACAATTTGAAGAAGATTTATTGGAAAAGATCAAATTCCAATAATCACAAATAGAAAGGGACGATTCATCGATATGAAGATGAATCGTCCTTTCATTTTGCATTTGGATTAAGTATGCTCAAATAAAGACTGTCGCCAGAAGGCTTAGAATCTTTAAAAATTGGATGTAAGGTTGTTGAAGAGGGATTCTATTTCCCTGGCCGTGCTTGCTCCGGCAACTTTTGTAATTTGACCAAGTACGTTCTGTCTTTGACGTATATCAAAAATGTTAATATTTTTACCGGCTAGAAGTGCAGTAATATCCTGTGCTTGTTTTTGGGTGAGTGCAACCTTATGCTGTTTAGCAAGTGAAAGCAGTTCATCTGGGCGTATACTGTTGATTTTATGATTGACCATCATTTCAAATAATTTCAAACGATCTCCTCCTTTGTTAAAACATATGAAGGAAGTGGACGTATGTGAACATGAAACTTTGTTTGATTACGAAATTGGTTCAGATACTATTTTTTTTGTGATCCAAGGCACTTGTTCGGAGAACCGGATTCTTTACATCTGGACTTCTTTGATTTATACTAACGATTGTTAATCGTAATGATTCTTAAAAAAAAGGTGATCTCTTTGGATAATGTAGTAAACCCCATAGTTAAATTTGAAGATATATCTTACAAATATACAAAAGATCTGGTGCTGGAACATGTTTCGCTTGAGATTCCCAGAGGGGCATTCCTAGCTATCGTCGGGCCGAATGGATCCGGTAAATCAACGCTCTTGAAGTTGCTGCTTGGTCTGTTCAAGCTCCAAAAGGGGAAAATTGAATTATTCGGGGAAGACATTCGGCGCTTTAAAGATTGGCAAAAGGTCGGGTTCGTTTCCCAAAAGGCGAATTCTTTCAACTCAGGATTCCCTGCCACTGTATTTGAGGTGGTTCAGAGCGGTTTGACCAAAAAAATAGGCTTATTTAAGTTCGCTGGCAAAGAGGATAAGCAAAGGGTTAAGAAGGCTCTGGAATCAGTGGACATGCTGGAATATCAAAACCGCAATATCGGGGAATTGTCCGGAGGCCAGCAGCAGAGGGTATTCATTGCCCGTTCACTGGTCAGCGAGCCGGAATTGATGATATTGGATGAGCCCACTGTTGGCGTTGATTCAAAAAACGTCCACCAATTTTATGAAATGCTTGAGATGTTGAATAAAAAATTAGGAATAACCCTGATTTTAGTAACCCATGATGTTGGTACTGTGACCGATAAAGTCACACATGTCGCCTGCTTGAATAAAAAGCTTCATTTTCATGGGGATGCCTGTGAATATAATGAGTTGGATGAAGGTGAACTCTCGTCCATTTATGGACATGGAGTCCAATTTTTAAATCATGATCATTAATAAGTTTTGGAGGATAGCCCAATGATATCTGGGATATTGCAATTTGAATTTTTGCAGAACGCATTCTTGACCGGAATAATCATCGGAGCGATTGCGCCATTAGTGGGCGTTTTTGTCGTGGTAAGGCGGATGTCGATGATTTCCGATGCGCTCAGTCATGTAGCGCTTGCTGGTATAGCGTTCAGTTTATTGCTGCAGAAGAGCTTTCTATCTTTAGCAGGATTGAATCCACTTTATATTGGAATGGCGTTTTCTGTAGGTGGTTCATTATTCATTGAAAAATTAAGAGGGGTGTACAAGCATTACCAAGAGCTTGCAATCCCGATCATTATGTCCGGAGGCATGGGTCTTAGTGTCATCTTCATATCCATTGCTGATGGTTTCAATACCGATTTATATGGTTATTTATTCGGCAGTGTCAGTGCCGTCAGCCGGGCGGACATGTACGTCATTTTGGCAGTGGGGCTAGTCGTAGCCTTGATGCTCACTTTATTGTATAAAGAATTATTTCTGTTATCATTTGATGAAGAGCATGCCAAAGCGTCTGGAATCCCTTATAAAGCGATTCATTTCATTTTTATCGTCATGGTCGCATTGGTTATTGCCGCTTCCATGAAAATCATTGGCATATTACTTGTTTCTTCGCTCATGACGCTCCCGGTAGCAGCCAGTCTCCGCTTTGCTAAGGGCTTTAAGCAGATGATTGGTTATTCAGTATTATTCGGTGAGGTTTCCGTCATAGGCGGATTATTCTTATCATACAACCTTGACCTCGCTCCCGGTGGGACCATTGTAATAATAGCTGTACTAATTCTCATCTTGTCAATTTTGTTTGATAAGTGGAAAAATCGATAGATGGGGTGATGTATTTTGAACGTAACTACTGCCATGCAACTTTTAAAAGATAAAGGCTTTAAGCATACAGGAAAGAGGGAAGAAATGCTTCAGCTTTTCTCTTCCAGCGATAAATATTTAACGGCCAAAGATGTATTGGAGAATATGAAACAGGATTATCCAGGTTTAAGCTTCGATACGATTTACAGAAATCTTTCATTATTTGTCGAACTGGGCATCTTTGAAGCGACCGAGTTGGAAGGGGAAAAGCGATTTCGTTTTACATGCGGTCATTCTTCCCACCATCACCACTTCATCTGTTTGAACTGTGGAAAAACGAAAGAAATTGAATTGTGCCCGATGCAGGAACTTCAGGAAAGCTTGAAGGACTACGATGTTTCGGGGCATAAATTTGAAATTTACGGACGCTGTCCTGCATGTAGCGTATCTTTGGAAGCATAAAAACCATTGACCTCAAGTCAATGGTTTTTTCTTGTCTCATTTTACAGTTGCCGGTTCCCCTGACAGCCATTGATTCACCCAGGCAGAGGCTTCTTGCCAATTGTTGACCCGAATCACCCTTTCAGGCACGGGATCTTGGTTGTAAGGGGTATTAAATAAAATCACGGGTATTTTACACTCTTCTGAAATCGCCACTGCATTATCGTGCTTGTCCTCCAAAAAGAGATCGACTTCGAATTTTTTGGCTGCAGCAATCTTATCGTGTGAGCCTACAAGCTCTATATGATCATATAGGACTTGATTGTTCGTGAACCAATTCTTCGTTACATCCAATAAACGGGAGCTCCTGGCACTGATGAAATAAAGGTTGGCTTGTTCTGTCCATTTTTCCAATACATCTTTCGCACCCTCAGCCAATAATGATTCGGAATAGATGAGCGGCTCGGTCTCGATGAACCATTTAGTGAAATCCTCTTTAGGAACATTCACGAAAGGCAATAAGTCATATTCGGTTATGTCTTCATAAGCTAAATTCAGTTGAAATGCTTTATTTAAAAAGGGAACCATGGAATCAGGTCTTGTGACAGTCCCGTCTATATCGATGCCAAAACGTTTTTTCATGATGAATCTCTCCTCATTTTCAATACTTGTAATAGTGTAACATATCCCATCATAGCTTTGGTAAAAACCCGTATTTATTTCCAAGACATGAAACCATTTTCACGATGGGTTCCTGCGATTTTTACATACACTATAAATGCTTCACAAACGAAAGTGAGGGATGCACGAATGGAAAAAGATCAATACTCCAGTATTGACGATGAAATGCAATTGGCGAAAGAGGGCAGTGAACCATCCGTTGTGGATGATCAGCATCATGAGCGGTATTATAATGAAGATACACCTGAAGATGACAGACGATATGAGAGCCGTGGGACCATAACCAGTTTGGATAACCGGTATCAGGAAGAAACGTCTGCCGAGATTTCCACACCGCCTCAGCGAATCAGGTCATATGAAACTGATGAGCCTGCAGAGGATAATGGTTTAGGGGGAGTGGCATCAAGAGGAAAAGCGATTGGTGTCATAGCATTGATCATCTCCATTTTATCGTTATTCATGATGCCTTTCCTTTTAGGGATTGTAGGTATCATTGTAGGAATAGTGGCCAGAAGCCGGGGATCGAACCTGGGTACTTGGGCCATCGGCATAGGTGCTGTTTCCATCATCGTTGGCATATTTATCGCGCCGTTCTTTTAAGCATCATTAAACCCTTTGATGTCATTACATCAAAGGGTTTTTCAAATGGTAAAAAAACAAAAAATCCCGATGATGAAAATTCGGGATTCTTTGTTTTATTTATTTAGTAAAGCTGCAGCAGCAGCTTCGGCTCTTTGTTTTTCATAGTACTCTTCAGCGATTTTGTCAATTTCCTTTTTCAGTTCCTCGACCATCGTCTCTTCAGGCACTTTACGTACGATTTGACCTTTTCTAAACAGTAAACCTTCACCGCGGGCGCCGGCTATGCCGATATCAGCCTCACGGGCTTCTCCAGGGCCGTTTACCGCACAACCAAGCACTGATACCTTGATTGGCGCTTTAACCGTCTGGATGTACTCTTCAACTTCATTGGCGATGGAAATCAAATCAATCTCGATTCGACCGCAAGTTGGGCAGGAAATTAAAGTGGCCATGTTGGAAGCAAGGCCGAATACTTTTAGAAGCTCCCTTGCCACCTTCACCTCTTCGACAGGATCGGCACTTAAGGAAACACGAATCGTGCTTCCGATACCCTGACTTAGGATGGCACCTAGTCCGGCAGCGCTTTTTACGGTTCCGGAGAACAGTGTACCTGATTCCGTGATCCCAAGATGTAAAGGATAATCGAATGCTTTTGAAGCTTTTTCATATGCCTCGATTGCTAAATTCACATCGGAAGCTTTCATCGAAACGATAATATCATGAAAATCCAGATCTTCTAGGATCTTGATATGGTGTAAAGCACTTTCCACCATTCCATCAGCAGTCGGGTAGCCATATTTCTCGAGGATTTTCTTCTCTAGAGAACCAGCATTGACGCCGATGCGGATTGGTATTCCTTTGGCCTTAGCAGCTTTCACGACTGCTTCAACCTTTTCACGGCGTCCGATATTACCAGGGTTTATCCTGATTTTATCCGCTCCGCCTTCGATTGCCTTCAAAGCAAGTTTGTAATCGAAATGAATATCGACTACAAGAGGGATGTTTATCCGTTTTTTTATCTCAGAGATTGCGTCAGCTGCCCTTTCATCCGGACAGGCGACGCGTACGATTTGACATCCCGCCTCTTCAAGACGAAGGATTTCTGCAACCGTTGCTTCAACATCATGTGTTTTTGTCGTTGTCATGCTTTGTACTATAACTTCATTATTGCCGCCAATCGTTAAGTTTCCGACTTTAATTGGCCGCGTTTTGGTGCGATGTATGATTTCACTCAAGTGGAATTCTCTCCTTTAGGAAAAAATCAGTTTTGATTTTTAATTTGTTTCTCTGAAATATTGTATCAATGTACTTACCGCTTGACAAGGAAATAGGACGCATAATCTTTTTTCAATAAGTGACACTTCCTATTTCAGGATATATTTGGTTGTTGGAAATCCCCTTTAGTGTATTTGTGAAGGCATAAATTCCCATTTGAAAGTTATTTATAAACGGGAATTTTATATGTTTTGCCAATCTGCATATTTTCTGGCCTCAATCCTTCATTCAAACTTTGAAAGTCAGTGATGATCGTTTCAATTGGGTGATTGGATTCGCCTTTTTCCTTTTCAACGATGGAGAGTAAGGTATCCCCGGGTTGCATGGTGATTTCTTTATAAGCGGCAGACGGTGCGGATGCAGGCTGGCTGGCCGGCACGGCCGGTTCGCCTGTAGAGGCAGGTGGATGGGAAGCCGGCAGGGTACCCGTAGTCAAATCAAAATAAATAATAAATAAAGTGAAACAGAATGAGATAAAAATCAGAAGCCGTTTCAATTTTCCATCCTCCCAAGCATGTCTTTAATTCATCTATACTTGGAGTGGGCAAAAAATATGCCTAAAAATGGGCGATTTTTCAATGGAATGTAAGAGTGGCCATTCAAATTGTCTATTTCAGTTGAGTAACATCCTTATTATTTGATTGATTGCTGAGAAAGGAGCGAATTTCCTTTTGTGTCAGACCACTATTTTTTGCCTCCAATATGAGTAACAACCACTGTACATCAATATGACTCTCCTTCACGTCTATCACCTCTTAAATACTATTTCAATCATAAGTATAGTAATAACCTGGTGAGTATTTTGTCGAATTAAGTAGATATAAAAAATGATGACTGTAGTCATATGAGGTAATGGCAATGATTGCCCAGTTTTGTGCAAAAGCAAAAAGATCCGGACCGAGGTTGGTCCGGATCTTATTTAACCTCAATTTCCCATCTTATTGGCTGATGTTTCTTTAATGGATAAATATAACATCATTAATGTAACAAACCAGCTAATAATGGAAGCGAATGGTACAATCGCTTGAAAAGCATCCATGATGGTGAAGAATACAGTGGCAAGAGTTATGCTGTATGCACTAATTCTCCAAAGATGCCTATACGAAAGTGGACGGCTAAGAGCATTTTTGAAAAAAAGACCAAATGCAGCAATGATTGTCACTTTAATGAAGATTCCGCTAGCAGTAAACAGGTATAATATGAGTAGAAGCAATGGAATAATGATCGGCAGCACAGATTCAACTGAATCAAGCCAAGTGGATATTTCCTGATTATCTCCCTCCAAAACTGAATAAGGAGAGGATTGCACATTGCCTCCGGATACGAAAACCAGGTCAGACTTCAAAAGTGCGACAGCCTCATCAGCTTCTGCAGCTACCTTTTCCGGGGTCAAGGCTCCCGTGCCATCCACAAAAATTTGATATCCGTTTTTATTCAGGCTAAATGGCTCATCTTCTTCAGTCGTCAACGTGCCATTTTTGATTTCAAATGCCGGTAAGTCTTCGGATACTGTTTCGTGCATGGCATCTATCCCGTCAACTATCATTGTACCGAAATAAAAAGCTGAAGGGAGAAAGGCGATGAGACTTATAAAGAAAACGTATAAAATCGTTTTCCCGATACCTTGGTTTTGAAAGGAAGCAATATCTTTAGGGGAAAATATGCTAACCCATAGTTGTTTGAATATGTTCAATGTTTTCAGCACCTATCTATATAAGATTCTAACCAATTTTAACTATATGGGAAAAATAAAACAACCTGTATTCAACTTCATTGGTTTCAAACAACAGTAATGAGGTAATTATGGAGAGATAAACCAATTTATAAATTAAATGACAAAGGGGATTTTGAGATATGGACACACTATTTTGGATAATAATCACCCTCATGTTCATAATGGGATTTGTCGGTCTGATTTTTCCGATCATCCCAAGTGTTTTGTTCATTTTTGGCGGAATATTGTTATATGGACTTTTTTATTCTTTTGAACCTTTTGGCTGGTTTTTCTGGACGGTCCAAATTTTATTCGTCATCCTTTTATTTGCAGCCGATTATATTGCCAACATGGTCGGGGTCAAAAAGTATGGCGGCACGAAAGCGGGGATATGGGGCAGTACGATTGGGCTCCTGGTCGGGCCATTCGTGATTCCATTCGTAGGAATTCTGATAGGTCCGTTCATCGGGGCATTCCTGGCAGAGATCCTGGTACATAAACAAGACCCTGTTACTGCTTCCAAAATCGGCCTTGGTTCCGTTGTAGGCTTTATAAGCAGCGTAATCACAAAAGGCATCATTCAGCTTCTGATGATAGGATATTTTATATTCGTGGTATTCTCATAGGAAAATTAATCGAAAAATGAAAAATTGAGGCATATGGTTTGAAACGGTTACAAAAATTTGATACTCTATTGCTAGCGAGCTTTAGGTATCTTTCGAGAACTGAAGCCCTCAAAAAAACAGCTTACATAGGGAGGAATTTTATTATGGCTTTTGAACTTCCACAATTACCGTATGCATATGATGCATTAGAACCACACATCGACAAAGAAACAATGAACATTCACCACACTAAACATCACAACACATATGTGACAAACCTGAACAATGCGCTTGAAGGCAACCAAGAACTTCTAAGCAAAAGCGTAGAAGAAATCGTCGCTAACCTTGACGCGGTACCTGAAGCTGTTCGTACAGCTGTACGCAACAATGGTGGCGGACACGCTAACCACACTTTATTCTGGGAAATCCTTTCACCTAACGGCGGCGGACAACCAACTGGTGAATTAGCGGATGCCATCACTTCAAAATTCGGAAGCTTTGACAGCTTTAAAGAAGAGTTCGCTAAAGCTGCTACTACTCGTTTCGGATCTGGCTGGGCTTGGCTTGCAGTCAACAATGGCGAGTTGGAAGTAACAAGTACACCTAACCAAGACAATCCATTATCAGAAGGTAAAACACCGCTACTTGGATTGGACGTTTGGGAGCATGCTTACTACTTAAACTACCAAAACCGCCGTCCTGAATACATCAATTCTTTCTGGAATGTTGTAAACTGGGATGAAGTTGCAAAACGTTACAGCGCTGCAAAATAATTTGTAATTAAAAAGACGGGATTCCTTTTGTAAAAAGGAATCCCGTCTTTTTTTTGTTTCTGGAAGGGGAATATTAAAGAAAAACAAATAAAGGCAACTCATATTGCTTGTTTCTCCCAAAAGAAATGAACGAGTGAAAGCTGCGAATTTACGAGAACGCAAAAATTCACGAGTAAAACCTTCAAATTCACGAGTAAAAGCTCAAAACTCACGAGTAAATACGCAAAACTCACGAGTAAAAGCCCGAAATTCACGAGTAAAACTCCAATTCCTAAGTAAAATCTTCAAATTCACGAATAAAAGTATCGATTCACGAGTGGAAATCCCAATTCATGAGTGAAATCTCGAAATTGACGAATAAACACCCCAATTCAAGAGTGAAAACTCCAAATTGACGAACATCCCTTCGGCTTCGCCAATCGAAGAGTTTTCTTTATACTGTTCTTGAATTTATTTGAGAGAGCATTTAAGGAAAACAGTATAAGGGCAACTACTTCTCTGTCATCGCCATTTGGCTGCCAAT
>NZ_JAGGQV010000018.1:0-41050 GCF_018613135.1 Bacillus sp. ISL-57
TCCCATTTCTTTTTCTTTGTCGCACCAAACACTCGATCATGCATCTTGTTATGACATTGAAGACATAAGGTTTCAAGGTTATCTAATACTAATGCTAACTTTGGATAGTGTTCTATCTCATACTTATGATGAACGTTGAGCTCTACACTCTTACGTTCACCTTGTACCTTGATTGAGTCCACATGTACCTTGCCCTCTCGCTTACACTGTTGGCACTCATAATTGTCCCTCTCCAATGCCTGCTGCCTTAGCTTGTTCCAGTCACTGGTACGATAGAACTTCTTCTTCTGTGCTTCTGTCTTGTATTCAGACATGGCTACCGAACGGATCATTATGTTGTATGGTTTTAGTATTAATACCAGTATCATGATGTTCAATGAGAATATACGTTGGATACACGCCTAGATCATTGTCAGTCTTCCAGTCAAGCATCAGCCTCATTTTATGCGTTACCTCTTCACCTTTGTAATGAACAGTTGGCACGCTATTGATATCATCTAAGACAATGGACAGCAATGGCTTCTTTGGTACATCTGAACCTCTCTTACATTCAGGACATATAAAACGATCTAAAAAGTCTTTTGTTCCTTTTACTTTATAACCACAACCCTTGCAATAGGCTGTTATTTCTTCCTTGGTCTTATCCGGTCTAAGCAATCCCTGATAGTGGATCTTTTTGAACGTATCTACATACAATCCACTGCACTTTGGACAAGAAATTACTTCAACAAAATATCCCTCAACTCTATCCTCATGTCCACAATCTAAACAAACATGACGTTTACCCATTCTTACTTCATCTCCCTTTCCCCATGGATTATGAATCATACTCATACTGTGATGCTCACCTATCGATACTAACCCACCTTTTGAATAACCAATATGGTTAGCACCTTTAAAGGTATCCTTCATACTTGGAGCTCCGAAGATATCATTGTTGTCATAACGTTTCATAAGATAATTTATAGCTGCTTTGCAAATGTGAATTGGATTGTATGGGTTGAATCTAATATCCATCCTTACTCACCCTTTCTCCATAAAAAAATGCCGGTTATCGCATTACGAATTCCGGCTGTCTCCTTCTACAACTAGGTAGATGAGCAAAATAAAAAGCACCCAATGAATGGATGCCTTGTCTTGTACCATACCGAGCATGTCCTCGAAATGGTCTATTACCAATGTATATTCACTCTAAACTAGGCACAAGGATTTTACTTGAACGTTTACTTGTTAGCGATCATGTAATCTACATGCCTAGTTTACAAAGAATATAAAAAGACGCTGGTTCATCATGAACTAGCGTCTCTCTTCCCTATTCTGCTTCCTTTCACTTACCACTCCCGAAAGGAACGGGTTACCTTTAAGTAAGTGAGCATTTCGAGAATAAACACGGGTAAGGATTTGCACCTTACATGGTCGGGTCCGCCTTTATTGTAGCCCGATTAGTAGAGCGTCTACCTATTCCGCCACCGCGTGATCGTACTCCAATAACAAAAAGAAGGTCACTCGGACATGCCTCCAAGCAACCATGAATAATAAAACAAAAGGGTGATAAAGTCGTGACAGTAAGAAACTACCACGCTTTATTTAGAAGTCTTCTTCAAAACTTCCATACTATTACTTTAACACATCCAAAATGAATAAGTGTCCGTTTATCGTTCGCAAATCGTTCGGCAATCGTTCGCGAAAAGTTCGCACTAAATTTGATCCATTAATTTGCCCTCTTTCATTTGCTTTTTCGATGCAAAATGAGGTTAAAATACCCCTTTGAATTCGTTATAAACCATATTGTGTATAATTCACACGCACCCACCTATTCTTACAGCCCCAAGGGATTTCCTTGTCTCTAAAAATGAATTGAACAACCGCCAGGTTGAAGCGAATTAAAAATAGCCAAAAAGAGAAAGAATCACACAAAAAAGAGGAAATCACCAATCGATTTTCCCCTGCATTTTATTGAGTTCATCTTGTTTTATTCCTATGTAAATCAAGGTTTCCCGTTGGTCCGTATGATTCAAGATCTGTTGAAGGGCTACGACATCATTGAATTTCTTATAATGATTGTACCCATATGTTTTTCGAAGAGAATGGGTCCCGATTCGTTCCAGTCCGAATTCTTCCGCCAACTGACTTAAAATCACATAGGCCATTCCCCTTGTGATGGGTTTATTCTTACCGTTTCGGCTTTTTATTAAATACTCAGTCGGCGGTTTACCTTTTGTATAGCTTCGAATGGCCTGTTTCAATTCTTTCGACATCTTCACTTCCTTATGTTTAGCCGTTTTCTTTTCCTTCAACACAATGTTCCATCCCCCCACATGCTTAACCTGCAAACGAAGAATATCCGATATGCGCAAGCCTGTATGAATGCCCAGTAAAAACAGGATATAGTTTCGTTCATTATTCTTTTTTAGGAAGTCCTTCATTTCCTGTAGCAGGACCTTATCGCGAATGGGCTGTACCACGTTCATCCGTTACGCCTCCTTTTTTATAGACTTCCACTTTCAAGGCGAAGGCCAGGCGCAACATGGCTTGACCTTTAATCGCATAATACTTGGTTTTTCCTAGGCCTAATTCTGTCCAAATCTCCGAATCGTAACCATGTTGATCATGGAGAAGATACTTTTTTACCATGATTTGTTTCTCGGAGTCTTTTAAACTATTCACAGCATCATGCATTTTGGTTAAACAGGCATCTCGGTTTTCTTCAAATTCAATCCGTTCAAGCGCTGCATCTTCCGTACTGGAATGAAAAGCATTCGTATTAGAAGGAGGCACCAATGAAAAAGATGGTGTCACTTTCGGCATTAAGAAAACAGGCAGGGTAATTAAATAATCCCGATATTCCGCAATCGCCTTTTCGACTTCTTTCTTGGTCCTTTTTTCATCGACAATGGGCATATCACTTCTTCTTTTCATGTGTCCTGGCACCTCCTTTTACTTCTTAGGGAATTGACGTTCTAATTCATCATAGGCATATTGAAGATATCGGCTTGTTTCAATCGGGCTGATGGCACCTGTCCGTTTGTCCTTCCGGTATGGATTCACGGTCCATTTGATGACATGCTTCATTTTTCTTGTCGTTTTTGGCTTTTTCATTCGCTTTACCTTCTCTCTTTTTCTATTAAAAAAAGGACATCCAGTAAAAACAGGAAATCAAGTTTCCTATCTTTATTGAATGTCCTCCAGTTTTTCCGGCCAGACGATTTATGTAATTGTGCATTTTATTCTACTCGGATCTCTTCCACAACAATGGCTGCTTTTAAAGGGTATACAGGCAATAAAGGATTGTTTGATTTGAATCGGAATGATACGGCTTTATATCCCTCTTTTTTTAAGTAATCGGCAATGGCTTCTTCCACTTCTTTGCTATCTAATTGAATTTCTTTGATTAATTCCATAATCTTATAGCCTCCTCAGGCAAATTTAATGGGTAGTCCTACGTAAAAACAAAACTAATTTCGTCTGAGAGCTCCTCAGCAACGCGCGTTTTCCCCTCGAATGTCACGTTAACCTTCTTTTGATACATTCGGAATGCTAGTATATCAAGCTTATTTAAAACCCAAATTACCTAGTTCATTAACGCCTATCGTCCAAATATCATCACCATTATAAATAGAAACCTCGTTAGATTTTCTATCAATATATAAGGAATATTTTTCTGTAGTCATAATTAGCTCTAGATTTTTCAAATATTGTTCCATTTTCATTCCCCTTTTCAAATTATTGTGAATATCACATAACATTTGTTTAGTTACATTCCGATTGTTATTCCCTCGCATTTTAATCGAACAACTAGTTAATGCTGTATTCCTGCTTTAATTCTTCAACTTTATCAGTAACTTTTTTAAGTAGACGCTTTTCTTCTTCTATTTCTTTTGACGTAGCATCCGGTCTTTCAAGGTATTTCTGTAAGGCATGCTTAATGATTTGCAGTCTTTTATACTCGGTCATTAATTCACTCACCCTCATGTCACTGTTTGTTGGTTTTGATACATTCATATTGTTGGTACATCAAGGTTTAAATACAACTCAATTTCATCTTCATACAGACCAACTTCAATTTCTGTAGGACCTGAAACAAACTGAATATCATAAGAAACTTTAAAGTTATCAGTACTGCTCGAACCCATTGATTGAATTGTGCCTTTTGTACCTTTTGGGACTGTTACAGCCCCTACTAATTCGCCGTTTTCATCATGTCTAAACACTTCAAAATCTCTTTTCGCTTCAACATTTTCAACATTTTCATATTTATAATCCATTGAAATTCCCCTCTCTTATCACGTTTCGAATGTATCAAACCACTTACTTGGTTACATTCCAGATTTCAATTGCTTTTTCAAATTTTCATTTTCTTTCTTTAGCTGATCATTTTCCTTTCTAATCCTCCGTATCTCCCTAAACTGAATGCCGACATCTCGCAAAAGTAATTCTTCCCTCGAAGTTTCGTTTGCTAACATCATTAACCACTCCTTTTTAGTGTCACTAATTTATACGATTTTCTCCTTTAAATTTACAGTGAGATAACATATAATTGAGGTGGGAAGTTAAACGAATTACACCTTACGGGAAAGCAATGGCGTGGGAACCATTGCTTTTTTTGTTCCCTGTTTATTCGTACTATGCAGTAACTGATAAGACTCTTTCCTCTGCTATTTGGCAGTAATGAGCGTCTTTTTCAATTCCAATACTGTTTCTGTTTTCTTGAATAGCACTAACGATTGTTGTACCACTTCCCAAGAATGGATCCATTACAAGATCGCCAACATCAGTCATGCTTTTTATACACCTGGATACTAATTCAATCGGGAACTGACAAGGATGATCCGTCTTTTCGGGGTGATTGCTTTTAACGTTTGATATTTCCCAAACATCACTTGGATTTTTCCCTAATGGATTCCCAGACAACTGACCTTTCTTGTCTCCTTTATATGCTTTTTTGTTCGGGTATTTCTGCGGAACCCTCACCGGATCCAAGTTGAATTTATATTCATCCGTTTTGGTAAACCATAATAGTGTTTCGTGCCGACCACTAAACCGTTTCTTAGCATGTAAGCCATGCCCAAAATGCCAAATGATACGGTTTCTAGGGATAAAACCCTCATCTAAGAATAAATCGAATAGCAGACAATCCAATGGGTAAACCTTTCCCTTTTCAACGTAATTGCCTATCTGGAAAACAACACTTCCTGTATCTTTAATAAGTCGATAAAACTCTTTAACATATTGCTTAATCCACGCTTTATAATCCTGTATATCCATCACCTTTTCATATTCCTTGCCAATGTTGTAAGGTGGCGATGTGATGATTAAATCAATGGATCCATTATCAATATCTTTCATCAATTCCAAAGAATCACCATTAATGATTTGATTCATTTTTCTCCTTCTCCCTATGTCACAGTTTGTGTCTACCGTTCTTTTAAACCTTTTGCATCCTTAAATCCTTTTTCATAAGCACCTACAGAAAATATGGACATAAAGAACATTCCTATCCAAACCCCAATTATTAAAGCCACCACAATGTAAATGAACATTTGCCCACTCCTTATCTTCTCATCAGTAAGAAATTTCGCTTATTTTGTCCATGTCCCAAATGATCATTTGTTTCAAGTTATTGCCGTACTCATTTTTTAGCTTTTTAGCCAACAAGCAGCACTCATAGAATGTTGCTGGTCGAGTAGAAGGTTTTTCTATAATCTGTTGTTTTTCTCCTGGTAACTGAACATAACATTTAGCGAGGGCCGTGAACCTTCTGTCGTTATTGGGTTTCCAGGCCCTTTGATTTCTGTAACCATCTGTATTGGTGTATTCAAGAACAGCTGTCATTGTATCCACTCCTTTATTTTTCTTGGATTTTTTCATTTCCAAAATTCTTTAGAAAGTAATCAATAACATGCTGCTTTCGCTTTGGACCTATACCAGGGATCTCATTCAAATTCTCTTCCAGAAATTCAAAGAAGAATAAAAAGGTTTGCTCCTGAGCAATTTTCATCCCCACTTTGATTCCGTCTTCTCTGGCTTTTTGGATAACTGGATTCTTGGATTTTTTCATACAGCATCTACTATGTTCACTTTATTTGGGATTCGTCCGGCTTTTCGTAAATTTCTAACCTTACTTTTGACTTGCTGATATGTTTTCCCAAGATGTTCCGCAATTTCATTGTTTATTCTGTAATACACTCCATTTGCATAATACTTAATGACAAACTCTTCATCTTCTTTTGTCCATGATGTTGTTTTTTCTTCATCTAATGTATGGATCATTTCATAAAGTAATTTTCGAGCATCATTCCAACAAATGATAAATCCGTCATTATAGGATGTAATACTGACCCCTTTTGTACAGTGCGTTTTACAAACGCAAATTTTTGCTCGTTGCTGTTTAGGTAAACTTTTCAAATCGATTTTATGAAGAATCGGTTTCACTGCTCTTTCCTCCTTTATGAATATTCCATACATGCATATACAAAATTAGTTTACATAATGCACATTTGCGGCAGTTCATACGATGCATAAACGTTGTTCTATCAAGGTTTGTGTGTTTCGGTTTTTTATGGCCTTTTATGCACTCGTTGAAAACCACTGGTACGCCTCATTTTTATGATTTTTTAGGGTCCAGTGGAATTTTCAAAGACTGAATAGAAAGCTGTATAAAATTAAGCTGTTTTCCTTCTTCTTTTTCCGCGTATCTTTTTCTTGTTGACTTTTTCCTTGATGGCCTTTTCAACAAAACGGTTTGTCCCTTTGATTCTTGTATATTCTCGTTTAACCTCGCCGTTCAAATAGTTGGCCTCGTTTAACGTAAAGTTTGCCAGCTGCGCTCTTTCGGAGTAGAGGCTGCTGTATCTTCGCATTTTATTTTTTAATGCCTCAAATTCCGATCTCTGTTTTTTTCGTTCAATGGATAGCAAGCCCAATACAATCCATAAAAGAATGAGTGTCACGAAGAACAACCCTGCAATAAATGACGTCATTTAACATTCCTCTTTTCAATTGGAGTGGTGAATTGAGTGGTAGCGTGAACCGCGTTATTGTTTTGCCACATGATCTTGGTTTCCCCGAACCCGCCATCTGGAGGATTCATGGGAGTCAGTTTTTGATTGCTTACAATATAAATCTTGTTTTCTTCTAAACTAATTTTTGTTTCATTAGCCATTTGATCCAACCCCTGTTATCATTCATTTTTCCATCTAAAAAGATCATGAGCCTTTTCGCATCGCTTTGTACAAAATAGGTAACGTTCTTCTTCTTTAATCACGAATAGCTTCCCGCAGCATGAACACTCGCTCTTTTTTCCTTTCATCAGTAATTCGCATCCTGACGATCATGGTTAATCTTGTTTTTCTTGTGATATGCTTCAACTACCTCATCCCATTCAAAACCAATGAGTTGTCCTAAACCTATGTAAGCAGCCATTAGGATTTCTACCCATCTCTTTTGATGTGATGGACCCCGTGTACTAATTTTGTTTGGAATGGTATTTAGATAGAGAACCTGTTCCAAAAAGCTTTCCTTTGTATACACACTGACTTCTGCATTCAGGATACGAATATCCTCAATTCCCAGGTCTACAGCTAGACCTAAAATAAAATGAATCCCATCTACATATTCAACAAGGGCCTTTTGTTTGTCGTTCTTTTTGTTAGCCCAAAACTTGAAGGTTTCTGGTAATTCGTTCACCATTTCCCCTAATTCCGTTGTGAAGGCCGCCAGCTTTTTCAACGTGCGATCCTCATTGTCCAATTTCTTGGTTTGGATAATGTTAAGGTCTAACTTGCGTTGCTCTTCGAGTAGCTCTTTAAATGCGTACACTTACGACAACCTCCTTTTCATTTCTGCCCTGGCGCTTATTTTGTAATAATCCGAACACACTTCATGTTTCATAATGGTGAGTAGCTGCTCGAGGCTCGCCTTACTCCAATTTAACTTAAACATCATACACATACTCCTTCTCTCCCTGAAGGTCGGGGAGCGATGTAACGAAGCCTGCACCTGTCCATAACAAGCAACATCACTTCAAATTCTGTTCTTCGTACCTGGATGGCGATGCTTTTAATGGATAAACCCTGGTTCCATAGGTTCTCGAATTTCCTTACATCTCGTTCATCCCAATAAAGTTCATCAACATACTGTTCAAAGACTAAATACTCTTCATCTAGATTCAGGAAGAACCGTTTTTTATTCCCCTGAAATCTTGGGGATAGATTTTTTAATGGTTTTGAAATTTGGATGTTTCTGCTTCGAGGAAGAAACAAATAATGGTCTAAATCCATAATGAGCAACGCCACCTCATCAAACTCCCTCTCAACGTCCTTGCTAATAAATTCTAATGAGAACCCTTCATTCCATAAGTTAAGCACTCTAAGAATGCTTTTTTTGGACCAGGAATAATTAATGTCTTCCAATGCAATATAGATCATGCTTCTTACTTTACTAGCATGTGTATTTAAAAAAGTGTCTGTCAGCATGGAATCATTCGTTTGGTCTTGCTGCATTGTCTATGTACGATGTGTAATTCCCCTGTTGGATTTTTCACGACCAACCAATCTTTCGGATTAAGTTTTTCCTCCTGGATCAGTTCCTTTTGTTTCCTTGTAAGACGTTTCCCGTTTTTCATGATTCATTTCCCCTTTCGATACTTCTCATAGAGTACGAACATTTTAGAAACTCCTTCTTCGTCCAGCAATGTATCATTGACCATCCATCTCAAGAGATTCGGCTCGGTGATTCTATAACGAAAAAGAACGTCCATAATCATACCCGCGTCATTCATAAAACCTCTAAACCCCATAATGCTTCCGGAATCTTCATCGTAATAATAAAGCTCAATATACTTCGGCCATTTCTTTTCTTGTTTCATGAAATGATTAAATTCCTTCGATCTTTTAAATGACTAAGTTTAGATTGTAATCTTGGAATATCTGGTGAAACCTTTCCGTTTTCTATTCGAACCATTAATTCTTCGGAAACACCTAACTTCTCTGCCATTACAGCAATGGAAAGTCCTTTTTCTATTCGAATTTGTTTGACATCATGACCAAAAGCCATTCTTTTTTCTTCCTCTGCCTTGCTTTGTTTAGGTCTCCAGGAATCTAGTCCCATAAAACTTCCTCCTTTCACAAATAACGCACTATGCGTTATTTAAAAGTAAAAAAAATAGACTAATACCAGTCCTTCACATCAATTTCCAAAACTCTACTTAACTCTAATGCAGTTTTTAGTCGAGGATTTCTGTCCCCTCTTTCTATTTGATTATAGAAAGTTCGAGAAACGCCAATTGCTTTAGCCACTTCATATTGCCGTAACTTTTTTATAAGTCTTGCTTCTTTCATTTTTTCACGATTGTTTTCAATATTCATAAATGCTGATCCCACACCTTCCCTTAGTTGCCACATGCAACCATTAGGCATACTCTTATAATAAACGCTTCATGCGACTTTTTCAATACAAAATTAGTATTTTTTTGAATTTTTTTCTTTACTAATGGATAGAAGTGCTGAACATTTTTTTGTTTTCTCCCTAAAAATGTTGCATAGAGCAACTTTATCGAAGATAATATAGTATATATATAGTGCAATGCAGTGCCATGCAGTGTAAGGCACTTCATCATTATCCTGTTAAACAAAAGTATTAAGACATATATATTCCACTAACTTAAAACATTAATCCATTGCGTGAGCTATACCATAAATGTTATTGATGAGGCGCATCGTACATTATATAGTCACTGCTTTAAATATAATTAATCTGTCAGATTAAAATGGAAAAGGGGAATCGGAATGATTAATGAAAAAGAAACTAACTACCGTCACACTGAGGAATTCAGAAAACGGTTCGGGGAAAGATTAAGAGACCTACGGACCAAACGTGGTCATTCCATAGAACAAGCTCATAAAGCGTTAAATAAACCTAGATCCACATATGCTGGATGGGAATTAGGAAAAAGGGTTCCTCTTTCAAAATCCCTTAATGATTTAGCGGAGTTTTTGGAAACGAATGTTGATTATCTTATGTTAAATACTGATAACCCTAACCAGGACTCAAAAAAGGATCTAAAAGATGTGCTTGTTGATGAAGTTGATGAAATAGTATTTGAAGGTAAATCGTTGACCCATGATCAACGATCTACAATCGCAGCTCTTATAGAAGCTTATTTAAAAAACGGTGAGAAATAAAAGGCAACCCTAAAAGGGTAGGCCTTTTTATTTTGTTGCAGCTTTTGTGATATCACTAATTAAAGACGAAGGTACTTTTCCTTCTAAATCCAAAAGAAAAGAAGAAAGGTTAAATTGGCCATTTTCTACACTAGTATGTTCTGTTTGAATACCCTCCATTTGAAAAAGTGCCTGAACTGCGCTTATTAATCTCTGTGTTGCTTCTCCTTTTTGTCCCATGATGAATCCCCCTCTTGTTCAATTAATATTTTTAAAAATTTTAATATTTTATTAATTACTCTTTAAATGAATAAAGACACCGTCCTGTTAAGGATGATGTCTTCGAACTAATTACGATCCTACTGTGCCTGGGTCCTTTTTTAGGATGGTGATGGAGCTTTGATCGGTCGTATCGCTTGACGCGCCATAAGCCCCACCTGCTCCAACAATTAAAGTAGCTACAAACAGTGAAGTAGTAATCATTTTTTTCAAATTATTCAATTTTATCTCCTCCTGTTAACGCATTATGCGTCATACCATAATTATACCAACATGTAACATATTGTCTATACATTTTTATAGTAATTAATAGTATAAAAGAAAGAAGGATACTAAAAATATGTTACCAATTAACCATGCCAATTGATATAAATATTCCTATAGTTATATTTAACTTAGTAATCCTCCGAATTTCATTGAATTTGACCATGTATTAGGGATTTTCAGCTAACCTACTATAATAAAGATCACCTTTTTTATAAAATTCTTTTAGAGCAATCTTACGATCTAACTCTTTTCCGGTTGCTAGATAGCGATAATAAAGTTGATGTGGAGATAGTGGTTTCTGTTTTTCCATCTTCATAAGAATTTCCAGGGCTTCTTCTTTCATCTCAGAACTTGGTTGTTTGGCTAAAAAATGAGCTACTTCTGATTGATCGTTAAAATAAAGGTCTTCATATCTGTTATTTGTAATTTTGATAAAGTCGTGAGTAGCCTTTAAAGAATATTCTCTATATTGGTATTTTCCAAATTCTAAAGACTCAAACAATCGAATTGCCTTTTTATTATATTCAATGCTTTTATGATAATCGGTAAAAACATACACTTCTGATAACAAGTTATACACAGAATTTAAGACTAATGGAAGGAGATCTTCATTCACTTCTTGGATAAGTTGCTCAGCGATACTTCTAGCCATTTCAGGATTATTATTTTTCAAGTTCGCAACGGCTGCTAATTCTTTCACTTTCATCTTATATGTATCTTTTAGAAATCCCTTCTTCATCCCCTCAACTCTTTCTATAATGAACTTGGAATAAATCGTATTAAGATTGTAGTTTTTAGTATCATTCAATGCATATAAATAAACGATTTGTACTAACACTTCCATGTCTTTTTGTTTCAAATTTTCAAGTTTTATGGTTTCAACCTGTTCCAATAACTCGTTTTCATCAATTTTCTTCTGATTGCGTAACATTAGCAAATTATAAATTTTCCTTGTTTCAGAATTCACTTTCGAAATGGCTAATTCAAATAATTCATATTCTGCATTTTGCAGTGACCATTCTAGACATTCTTTGATATAATCCATTTTTTTTGCATCTTCAAGATATATTTTAATCATTTCCCTTAACTCTTCTTTATTTTCATATATATTGCTTATTAGATGAAAAAATTGAATAAAGGTCATCTTACTAGTCCCTTTTAAGTAGGCTTGCAAAGATTGAGGGCTAACTCCCATTTTTGCTGCAAGCCATTGCTTCTCAATTTCTTTTCGTTTTATATCTTTGTTTAATTTAATTAGTAGTTTTTCCATACATCCCCCTCTTTTCATTCAACGTTTTGAGTTGAACTTTTATTGTTGTAATTCTACTACTTTCCCAGTATTTATGAAAGCATAATCTATAAAAATTAAAAAGATGGTTAAATATGGCTATAATGTGATATATTAAGTTAAAATTCGTTTAATTGATAAAGGGTGTATACATAATGGGAGATATTAAAGTGAAGTTAAATGAGGTGCTGGAAGAGATATCTGTAAGTCCTAATAAATTTGCTGTGGAAAGTAAAATTAGATCTAACACAATCTATGATCTTGTTAACAATAAAACGAAGATGATTACATGGAAGACGCTTGTCGCTATTATTGACACTCTTAATAGAATTGCAGAAGAAAACAATGAAACTCGTAAATTCAATTTAGAAGATATAATTGAATATATAGAATAAAAGGCTGCCCTAATGGACAGCCTTTTTACAATAAATGTGTTGCATGATGCGATTATATTCCTTATAATGCATTATAAGAAACCTTTATTTATACATATAAAAAGTTTACAATAAAAAAAGAACAAAGAAAAAGACCCTACTGCGTCAACAGTAGAGCCCCCGAACAACCTATTACCCATAGGATTAATTACTATTAGTATAAACTGTGCTAATAATTTAGGCAAGAAAAATCATGTGACAAAACATGAATTTCTTACCTTAACTCGGGGTGCTATCGGTCATATCTTTGTCGTATTTTCGGGAGAGGTGTATCTTAATGACTAATAGTAGTTCCGATTTTTTTGTGCAAAAAAATCTGACCAATTCAGCAGTAAGCAACGAAAAAAAGAAATTCAAAATCCACGGTTTTAAATTCTTCCAGTACGCTTTAAATCAAATTAGAGAAGAAGTATACAACTATTCTTCGCTTGGTCACGATAAGGGCCTTGATGCTTCAGCAATCGCTATCTATATCGGTTTACATTCCAAATGTAGCAGTGCTGGTCTCCTTGATGCAGACTTTCATGTTTCTGCTCTTTCAAAAGAATTAAATATCCCTACTGCAACTGGTGCAAATGGTATTAACCAACTGCTTGATCGTGGTCTGGTTATTGAACGAGAAACGGATAAAAAAAATCAATATGAAATAGTAGGTTATGCGGCTAATAATTTATCACGTGAAGAATCTGTTAATCCAGATAAAAAGTTAAATTATTTTACCGTTCCCTTTGATGTGCTTCAATCTACGGTACTTGCTAGCCTTGTTAGCAAGAAATCTCCACGTGGACTTATACTTATGCTTGAAATTCTAAATGATTTTCGTCAAAAATTACGAGGCGAAAAGGCGTTTGCTTCTGATTATAAAACAGTACGAAAAACCAGCACGCTAAAAGAAAAACTAGGAAAAAGTAGCTCTAAACGTGTAAGAGAAATTCTAGAAGTTCTTTCTCCTATTTTCACTTTTAAGCCTGTTGATTTAGAAGAAAGAAAACCTCGTCGTGATATTTTAACGCGTGTAAGAAAATCCGTAACTCAAATATGGGTCCGTAAGTATGAAATACATATTAAGCCAGGCTGCATCATTGAAAAGGAAGCACATAATGAAGAAACGACAAAAGCATATAAAGATGCGGATTATCGAATTAGACTATTAAAGCTCCCGATGTTTCAAAAAGACAGAATCGGAATAAGAGCTGCTTATAAAGGATCTGTAAAAGAAATTGCCCAATTCATCAAGGGTAAGAAACAAAAAACAAAATTACTTAGGGATTCAATGCAACATGCATTAGAACAGTTGGAAGACTACATGCGTAAAGGAAACACGATTAAATCTGTTGGTGCCTTTATTAATGTAAAGTTACAAGAATATGTGATTCAATTCTTAGATGATAATAACCTTTATATCGATATTGAAACGTTTTACCATCAATCAGAATCACCTATTCCTGCAATTTGGGAAAAGTACCGTAACCACAAAAAAATGATTCTTGCTTAGTCCTTTTTAAAAAAATAATTTTGCTACCCTTGTAAAAAAATGTCCATTTTTAGAGGGGTATTTTTGCTGCAGTTTTTTATAATAGTTTTTATGGCGGTGCTCTTTATAAGAGTATTCGCCTTTTTTTGTTTAAATTTCCATCCTATTAATCTACCTCTTGGTGTAAATCTAACGTTTTTCTTATATCGGTAGATGTCTACTAAATTAGATGAATAATGATAGTTGTTTACTGATTGTTATGATGAATGATAGTTGTTTACTAATCCTATATATAATACGGTTGTTGTCTTGTGGAATTTGTTAATAATAAATTTGTTGTTTACTTAAAAATCCTGTAAAGCCCTTCTCTAAGTAAGGGGCATTGTCCTTCTCAAATATCGCCTTATCTTTATTGAATTTCTTTTATCTTTATTGGATTTTTTTATCCTTTATGATTATTTACTTTTTTTGATTTTATACAATATTAAATTGTCCTTTTAAAATAATTAGGTCAGCTTTGCTTCTTTTTTAAAATCTTTAAAGAACAAACCCCACTGTATCGTTATTTTATATTGTCATTAGTTGAAAGAGTGCTTTTAGTAACATGGGTAACATGTTGATCAGAATATACGTAATGCTAGTCTTTGTTAGCCAAGAAATTGCCCTTTCTCGCATGTTTAAAATATATAATATCCCGGCGATTAACAGCAGTATGTTTGCTACGGGATATGCAATGCCTATTAGAAGGTCCAGGAATGGATGTAGAGCGTTGTAAGCTGTATCCGTACCAACATCTTTAATTGTTTGTATAGGATGTATGAGCCAATCGGAAAAGGTTATGGGAGCAATTGCTTCCCCTATTGTTCCGTTTTTCAAGAAATCACTTATACTTCCAACTGTTTGTATTTTATTGCTCCACATAAAAATCGCCTCCTTAAAATCCTGCAGTTACTTGAACAAGCATCTTCATCAACATTGGCGCGATCTGCACGATGATATATCCGATGGTTCCAGATTGCATCATTTCGACTGCTTTATCTTTACGTCCAATTAACCAGAAGATTCCGGCAGTAGTGAAGACTAAAAGTGTGATTGGATGTGACAAACCTTGGACCATATCTGTTAAGGGGTTAAAAGCTGTGATTATTGATTCGGAAACATTTTCTTTGATTCCTGTGGTTGCAGTAACAGAATCCTGGGCGAAGGATGCGTGTGGAGTTGAATTGAGGAAGATAGGAAACATTGTGCCAGCTGCTAATAAAAGTGATTTGCGCTTTATAGCTTTGGGCGTAGGATTTAAAAACTCACCAATAGTACCAACTGTTTGAATTTTGTTCGATTTAAACAAACCAATCACTCCTAATTTTTTATTTCAGATGCGATATAAATTTGCGTATCTAATCCTTCACAAAGTTTCTTAATCTGTTTTCTTCGATATTCGGTAGTCGTTACCCATGCAAATACTGGCGGTGCAGGAAATACACCTGCATCAATGATTTTCCTATACTTCTCGATTTTCTTTTTATTGGCGTTCATTTTTTGTGTATGATCCACTTCAATGATGTATCTCTTTTCACCTATGGTGAACGTTGCATCACAGACAATATTAGCTACATCCTTTACTTTTAAATTCACTTCATTCTTCCAGGTAGGAGGGAACCTATAACCGATGAATAAATCATTTCTCATGATGTAGTGTCGGGCTGTTGTTGCTTTCTTTACTATTTTCTTGCAATTTACACGTTCACGCCCTTCTTTAGATAAATAATAGATGGTTTCGCCATCTCGAAATGAATTTAAGTATTCGCCCATCGATTTGAGGAATTTTTGGGCATTTCTTTCGCCTCCTAAATTGTGCATTTTTTGAATTTGTGATCTATTAAGGAAGGTGAATTTCTTCAAGCTCAAGAGTATGTTTTCTATTCTTAGTTCCCTTTTCATGTAATGCTGCACTCTTATCATCCTTTCGTGGCCTAATAATGGTGTTTTGAGATACCACGCTATCAATGGTTTTATCATCAATTAAATATGATTGAACCTCTTGAAATCCACTTGGAACAGAATAGATACAGCGCCCTTTTAATTCAATATTTTCTGCACCGGCCCTATCCAATACGGTTAAAGATTGTGTGTCGGATTCTAATCTGAAGCACATTGTGGTATTTGAATTTGCTTTTATCTGATTTGGCATAACATCGCCAACTGGATACTGTGTCGCGTAAATCAACGTATATCCCATCGAGTGACCGATTCGAGTAATAAAGGCCATGTGTGATTGAGCTTCTAATGCTAATGCTTTATCTACTTTTCCCACTTGTTGTGAAGGTGCTAATTGGCTTGCTTCATCAACAATGACAAAATGGCGTTTGGTGATGCCTGCTTTTTTTACATTGTTAAATCTTTTTACGCGAAGTAATTCTTGCCTTTTTTCAATTTCTTCACGAATGATTCGTAATACCTCTACAGCACTTTCCAAGTCTTCTGCAAAGTTAATGGTTTGCTTGCAATCCTCATAATATTGCATTTCCAAGCCACCCTTTAAATCTATAAGACTTAATTCTGTTTCATCGGGCTTGTTTTTCAATAGGGTTGCTATTAGAAGCTTCAATAATTGGCTCTTACCGAACGTTGTAGCCCCCGCAACTACTATGTGCCCATTATCTAGCTCGTGGAATAGAACACCCTCTCTGGTCTCTCCTACAGGCATTTGCCACCCTTTGCAATCATTCCATAAAGATTCTTTAAACTTAATGAAGTTTGGAATCCCACTATCGTAAACTTTGAAATGAAGCATTCCATCATAACTCATTTCAATTGTCTTTCTAATCAGTACTTTTTGACCTATGTTTTTTTTGATGTAATTGAATGCACCTTGAATGTTCGTAGCTTTGCGAATTTCCTTAAGTTTGATTTTCTTTAAGTCTGATAGGTTGATCATGAACAGCGTTTTCTTATTGTTCAATCCATCTTCAAACTTATCAATCTTGTCATTGAAATCTTTTAGGCTTAAGCCTAATGGTATTTGGTAGACATACTCTGTGTATTTTTTTCCTTTTGGTCTGGACTTTCTAAAGATGCGAATCGATTTGCCGTCTTTTTTCAATCCAATTGCATCAGCGATAGTTTTTATCTTTTTGGCATCATCTCCACTGTGTCCATCTTTCTTTAATTTTGCAATTCCATATACAGAAGCAAATGTAATTCCTGACACTATTTCAGCAAACACCGGCACCACCCCAATCTTTTATATAGAATATATAGTCCCTGGTTAAACGACCTTATAAAACATGGTTTAACTATAGCTGTATCAACATTTCAGTGTTCGGTATACAGTTCTCCACTATGAACACTAATACGAACTGGATTAAGGAACTGACGTGCGTCATCCAAATCGAATTTTAAAGTTATGTTAGATGATATGCACCCCTGCTTGTACATGTTGCTAAATTTATGATCAAAATGTTTAAAAATGAAATTCTTGGCCAAACTGGTGATACAGACGACATAAGGGAAAAAGAGGTGAATACATATGGAGTGGTTTGGTCTTGGTAAGAATCGTTCTAAGTTGGGAAAGTGGTTAGATCGCCGTGGAGTTTCTCAATCGGAGGTTTCTAAAATAACCGGAGTTTCTCGACCCACAATCACTCGTCTTTGTTCAGACGGGAAATATGAACCTAATTTGAGTACAGCGAAGAAGATAATAAAAGGTCTGAGGAATTTGGATCCTAATGTAAAAAGCAATGATTTTTGGGATTTATAAAAAGGCACCTATAAAAGGGTGCCTTTTCTTTGTTCAACCATTTCATTTGCCTTATCTGCATGTTCTGTGAAAAATTCCTGGGTAGTTATCTCACCGTGTTTCTTAAGGTGTCTGGAGAAGTTCGAAGCACTTACCCAAGCATCACAAATTGTACAGGGCAATTCATCATTAACTTTCCATTCATTTGCTGTCCATCGACCAGTTGCCGTAGCAATTCGTTTACGATTGTCTACAGTTGTATTCGTTTTTGGTGGTAATTGTGTATGGGTCGGTTCAATTTGTTTACTTTCTGATTCAAATTGTTTCCGTTCTGTAAACGTTTGAATACGTTTTGTAAACATCTCGTCATCTTCACCTTTAATCTCTTGTTGTACAAGCAATCTTAAGGCTTCTGCTACTGAATAGCCTGTTTCTTCACAAAGATTAACAAAGGCTGTATGTTCGCTTTCTGTGAGCCTTGTTGCAATAGGTTGATTCCGTGATTCCTTCTCGGTTTTCTTTGACATCTTCTTCAAAAGTCCCACTCGTCATCACTCCTTGAATACGTTTGTTTACAAATTTGTATACATGTAAACTTTTTTGTAAACATTCTATTTCTATATCTATAACATTTTGTTTACACCATTATAACAAAAAAGGCCCAATACTACCCATGAAAGGTAATAATGGTCCTAAAGTGTTACTTACTAATAAATTTCAAACTTCTTGCTTTGTTTGGCTCCCAATCAATAAGGCCTTTATCCCGTAGTCTCTTCATGTATTGAAGGGTGGTGGATGTAGAAGGGATACTGGCTAACCTCTTTAGATCCCGAACGCTTGGAGAGTATCCATGTTTCTTTATATATTTTTTGACTTCCAGAAATACCTTATCCTCTAAATCTTGAATACGTTCCTTTTGTGATTTTTCGTAATACATGGCTGCAACCCCTTAATATGATATATAATTAACATTATATACGAACGTACATTCTATTTAAAGCTATTAATCGAACATATTTTCCTATATCATTATACTTAAAATCAGCCAATGGAATTATTGGGAGGACGTTTGCAATGGATAATTTACAAAAAATTGTGTTGGAACTAGTTAAATTAGGGGATTTATCCGTGAGAATTGAGGAAGGGAAAATAGAACTGTCTGCAATTATAAATGAGGCTGTATCAAAGGGGATACTGCCAAAAGAGGTTATTGATATTATTGGTAATATAGTCTGTAAGGAGAAGTAAGGGGTGATGATATGAGGGTCAACATTCAAGTTTACCTATATGCTCATGGTTCAAGATTTTTTAAGTCTGGTACTTTCCCTGTAAAAGTAGCTAAATATAAAAAAGATCCAGACGGAGCAGCTGCAGAATCGGCTTATGAATGGATTCAGACGATTTACAAAGAAATGGGGTATAGCGAAGATTTCCGAATTGATCAGGTTATTTATGACCGAGATCATGATATAACTGAGGTAATAAAACAAAGAAAAAGCCCTCTCAATTAAGAGAAGGCTTTTCAAATTAAAGAATTATAGTTGGATATCCTTTTTTCTTTAAATCAGCTGCAAGCTTTTCTGCATTCTTCTTATCTTTAAAAGCACCGACTTGGACGCGATAGAGCTTGCCAGTGACCGTTTGCTTTTCGGATTTTGGCTTTTCTGGTAATCCTAAGTGTTTTGCTATTCCTTTGGCATATGCTTCAGCCATGTCCTTTAAGAATGCATCCTTTTTTAGAAGTGCAGCATCTTTGCTATCGATGAAACAGGTCTCTGTCAATATCGCTGGCATTTTGGTTTCTCGTACAACAGCAAGGTTGCCTCTCTTTTTATGCTCTCCGTGAGAGCCTAGACCGTACTTTTTAGCAACGGTAAGGGCTTCTGCATTCAATACATTCTGCAAGGCAATAGTGGCCGCATTTGGCTTGTTATAGATGAATGATTCATATCCAGTACCTTTACCAGCGTTTACATGATTGCTAACGAAGACATCAGCATCAAAATTATTAGCAATATCAGCACGTTTGGATAATTCGTGAAAAATATCACTGGTACGAGTTAATTTTATTTCATGCCCAGTGTAGTTGTCCTCTAAATAATTTTGCATGTGTTTAGATATTTTTAAAGTTAAATCTTTTTCATATAATCCATTACCGACTGCACCAGGATCTTTACCGCCATGCCCAGCATCAATAACAATTTTCTTCATTTGTCATCTTCTCCTTTAGTTTAAATAAAAAGCCACCCGATGGGCAGCTTATTTTAATCCTTGTTCTTTCAAAACCTCTTCTTGTTTTTGGGCTTTCTTAGTTACTAAATATTGATTTTTATATACTCCATATAGAGCAAATCCCAGGGGAATCGCAGCTGTTAGAAAGTTAATAAATGAATTGATCGTATTTTCATTGAACCATTCAATATGAAAACCTAATGATTGAAAAAATAAAAGCAGTGCCCCAAGAGCACCGCCAATCATTGCTACATATTGTTTTGCCTTATCCATTTTATTTCCCCCTTATCCTTTCCAAACACCAAATACAATCGCTATAGTTCCACCAATAATTCCCGTGCTAACTGCAGTAATAATGGCACCAGTAATGGTCCGTTTTATCCAGGTCGTATTATCATCAATCTTATTTAGTTTTTCTGTCATATTAATGATTTGCTGATCATGTCTGTCTGTTGTTCTCTCTAGAGTTCCAACACGTTGTTCAAGATTTTTATAATCTGTTTTCAATTCAGCTAATTCTTTCTCGTAAACGTTCATGTCATGAGGCACCTCCGTATTGTTCAATGTTCATGACCCCCTTTAACATAAAATTCTCTCTATCTCTGTATGTCTAGGTTGATTTTATACATAATAAAAAGCCGCCCATTTGGACGACTTGAATTGTATTGCTTTTTAGTTTCAGTACCGCACAGTTTGTTCCTACTGCACAGTAAAACATTTTTATTTTAAAATATTGTAGGCTTTATCAAATATAATATCTGCTATTTCTTTATGTCCTTGATCGTTTGGGTGCCAGTTATCACTTTCGTTTCCAAAAAGATCCTTATAACCTTCAGGTCCATACGTTTTTGTTCTATTTTGCCAAACAGATTGTATGTTAACGACTGGAACTTCATTTTCTTTTCCAACAGTTTCAATTATATCATCATAGATCAATGATTTTTCTCCTAAGTTCCACGTTGTGACTAGCAGTATTTTTGGTTTTTTTGAATTTGATTTCAAATTATTAATCACATACTCTAATCTTTCCTTAAACTCCTCCGGTGTTGAGTAAGCATCTAAATTTTCATCAGAGTCATTAGTTCCGAATTCAATGGTTACAAAATCCGGAAATTCATTTAATACATTTGGTAATTCTGGAATACCTAAATCAACTAAGCCTTTTCCACCATCTACAGCTCCATCTGCCCTCTGAACATCGTATCCCATCTTATTCTCTATCATTTCAGAAAGGAGTGAAGTATATTTTTTGTTTTCTTTTGTTGCGTGAAGACCAAGAGCTAAACTATCTCCCATTGGTGAGTATACTAATTTTTCTCCCTTATGCTCTTCAAAAACTCTTTTCTCTTCTGCCCTTTTCTTAGCCTTAGTTTTTGCCTCTTCTAGCTCAAGTTTTTTTTCTTCTTCAGCATGAACCTTTGCATATGCTTTCAATTCAACCTGTGTTTTCTCAACTTTAGCATCATAAGAAAACTTTCCGATAAGGGTTACTAAAAGGCAAAAAGCAACAATTAATACTATATTCATTTTCTTCTTCAATTCTTTTCACTCCAAAAAGTAGTATATTTGATTAATAATACCACCTTTTTGGCGAGTATTGGTATTCTTTATGCATTTATACTTACTACCATGTACTTATAGGGGACCTTTTCCAAGTATTCTTTGCATGACAAACATATAGATAATTACTATCGGATGACCATTCCCCTGGGAAACCCGAAGCTGTTGCACTAGTTGGGACCGAAACAAATTTACTTAGATTATCCACAAACCCGTTATTAGCAGCATTCCTGAAAATAGGTTTATCTAAGGTTGTGTCATATATCATTGCTCCCGGCTGATAATCATTATAAGAGGGTATGTTTGCAGTTGAAAAAGCACCTGTTGAAACAAACCCGTTCAAAAACATTTTCTGGAACTTTGTATGATAAGCCCCGATATCCTTTTCCCCGGAACTTAAATCTGGTAATAGCAACCCTTGCGTAAAGATGGTCTTTGCCAACAATCCCATGGATTCTAAACTTGAATTACCAATTGTAAGCCCTGTACTTGCTGCGTTAGCAACAATGAAACGGTGAATTAAATAGCTAGATAAATTTATCACAGTGAATCCGTATAACCATACAGTTCCACTAGTTAGTATATTTTTTACTTGTATAGAGTTATAACCTCTAGAGGTCAATCTAAACGCGCACCCATTCAAGTCATTGATGTTAATGTATCGGTAATCCAACACTTGGCTTTGACCGTAATTATAAGTTAATGAAAAAGGAGGTCTGGATTGCCCCTCTTTATTTACTTTTCCATCAACTAAAGAAGAAACAGGGTAGGGGGTCTCAGCCCTATAATTTAATTCAATCGTACATTGTCCATCGGTTGTTCTAAATTGGGGAATAATCAATAAATCATCTTCATCTGCATAAAATCCAAAATTAATTTGAGAGTTAGCCCCAATTATAGCAACGTTTCCATCACCATAAGTTACACCAGAACCGAAAGGACTCTGATTATTACTTTCAAACGTTATACTTCCTCTCGAAGACCAATGGTTATAATTTGGATCTATGACAAGCTGACGATTATTTCGAATCTTATATGGATCAATTATTGTTGTGATGCCTGTTAATACTGATGCTGCTTTAGCCCCCATGATGTAATAACCCTTACCCTTTAAATGAACACCATCACTTTGAAAAACATCATTTGCATAGTAGCCATCAAGGAATAAGGTAGTATCAATGACAGGTATTGATAAACGTTTCCCCATTTCCTTTAAAACGGAAACGTAAGTTCCTTGATTTTTAGAGTAGCCGTTTTTTCGCGGTGGGGTAAAAATAACGACCGCGCTTCCCCAATCAATAATTCTTTTAATTAAATCATAATAATTTTGCAGATTGACTAATACATCTTGTTCAACCCACGTATCATTGGTTCCTAATTGAATGATGTGTAAATCTGCATTTGGGTTAGTTGACCAACGATTGTAAGACTTTTCTGCAGTATCTCCGTTAAACCCTCTTTTTAAAACAGTGACTTGCTTACCTGATTCATTCAAAGAAGCTTGTAAAATTTCGGGGTAAGTATATGCTCCAATTGTTGTATCTGTAGAGCCACCTATAACATAAGTAGGATCTGCTGTATAAGGTCTGCGGTCAGCACTTTCAGTATCTTGACTGTTGTCCAGGCTGTCCCCCTGACACACAATAACCACAGGTTCGTTATTATTCATTTTGCTTGAATAGGATGATAAGTTTCTCTCCTGTTTTACGCTATAGGTGTTATTTTCCGTCACCATATCCGCCAACTGTGTGGTAACTTTTCCGAATTCCGCGTCCAACCTGGAAGGTAAATCATTGTGTGTGACCCCTTCTGTATCTTTCTTTGCTGCATCCACCTGCACAGCAATATTGGCACCTGTTTCCTCAGTCAGCCGTTCAAGTTGTTCTTTTGTATTGAAAAGGACTTGCTCTGTTTCTGCTGCCTGATCCGTTACAACCCCTTTTAATGATTCAAAATCCTTCACGTAATAATCAGCTAAAGGGACAATATCTCTATCCTTCAAGGTTTTTTCAATTGTGAACTGAAACTGGCATACTGTCATGGATTGGCCATTAGAAAAATAAACATTCATTTCTCCTTTTACTACACCAGGATGATTGATCTCTTCAACGAGGATATATTCCACTTGCCCATTCACAGGATCAATTATAGTTGCATCCTTTTCGAATGCACTTCCATCTGCCATTCTGAGAAAAATTTTCGCAGTAGCTGCGGAACCTAAAGGTAAGGGCGAATTATCTTTATTTATATTAAATACAAGTTTTGCTGTACCATTGTCTTGCGTTGTGAACCTAATGGATGTTTTAGTTATGTTGGATGTGACGGCAACATTGGCTCTAATGAAAGCACTTTTAAAAATTTCGTTTACCATGGTATCCCTACCTTTCTATAGACAAAATGAAAAGGACTGGATATCCAGCCCTTACCGAATGAAACATAATGCAATTCCATAACCTTTATCCGGGTCGTATTTAGAGGTGATTTTCATGATTCTCCATCCTTGCCCGAATTCTTCGGATTTTGTAGCAATTCCCTCATGAGGTTTGATATAATTACCGGCTTCAACCGTATCGTCAATACGTACATAAACTTGACCTAAAAGCCCGACAATATTCCATTCTGGACGTTCTTCCCTTGATAAATACTCCCCGTCTACCCATTCAGGATTTTCTTTAGGCATCATTCTGACTTCTTCCGTTACCTCTCCGGTTTCATCATTGATGATTTTGACGGTTGTTTCCTCATAAATCAATCCGCCGAATTCATTAAGTATATATCGGTTTTTCCAGTGAAAGGTCATTTCCCCCAGAACCACACCAGCTGTTTCGGAAATTACACCTAGCATATGATCCCCTTCAACAGCAGCTTTGATTTTTTCATTTTCTAATGTGACAATAGTTCCTGTCTTGATTGATTTACCATCAACCGATTCGAAGTACTCCGCATAATCGGAAAAAGAAGAGGACCCTGTTATACTGCCTGCCCCTTTGATATTACCGTTCATCGAATCGAGTTCCCACTTTGCATTAGCTGTTGTTGGAATTTCGCTGGCCCCATATCCACCACGAACAGAATAGTTATTGTCATTCACAACACTATTACTGGCTAAAATAATCTTACCGTTTTCATCTTTCCCGGGTGTCCTTGAATTATTGGAACCTATAATGACGTCACGGCCGCCTTCTGTCTTAGAGCCCCCAGATGATCCAATAATAACACTTGCTTCCCCTCTTGCCTCAGAATTAGAAGAAGCTATTACGGCTGTTTTATCTCCTGTTGCCCTGCAGTCTACCGTTGAAGAAATAATTACCGAAGTCTCTGTTAAAGGTTGACCACTAGATGAAGCAATCCTTGTTCCGCCTTTGAGATTATTCGGAACAAAATCTTTATAGGTGTTACCTGCAATTACTGCGGCGTTAGCATAACCTTCTGCAAAAACACCCGTTATACTATCCTGGGAATTAACCGAAATGAGTCCCGTTTCTCCACTACCATCGTTTATCATGTTTACATTTGAAATATTCACATGATAAATGGCCCCGCCTATGCCTATTCCCTCTTTTGCTGAATTAAGAATTTGGATATTACTTATATTGATGTAATCTGTATTTTGATCCCCACCAAACAATCTAATATCGGTGCTTGCTTTCTTGAAACCTCGAATGTTTATATTATGAAGTCCGATATTTTTACTTTTATATTGAATCGCAATAACCGGATTGTTTTGATAGTCATAATTGGGGTCTCCAATCGCTGTGAATCCTGAAACCGCCACATTTTGATAAGCCGAAATAGCAAGTGCACGAGGTGTTAATCCTTCGTATAAACCATTGAAAATTGGTTCAATTGCTGTACAGTTGGTTACATTGATATCGAAAGCCGTTGTGGAAACTGGATCTGTTGCAGCATGATGACCTATATGGCGGAAATCATAAGACCGAACATCTCTATAAGAGACATGCCCAATGATGTGAACATCCTGGGATGCTGGCCAGTCGGCATGTGCCTTTACTTCCACCCCTCGGATATTTCCACTCGTAAAGTTATTGGTCAGCCATACATGTTTGGAACCGTCATCCACTTCAACCCCATTTGAATTACTGATCCCATCTTCATGAGCATTTCCACTAGGAGAAACACAAAAGTTATTACTAATAAACACATACTCACTATAATGAGTGGTGATTCCATCATCGCCATAACCATAAGCTACACAGCTATCAATCCAAATATATCGACAACCGTCTTTCGTGTAATCTGTATCGGACGCATGGTTATAGACAGGTGATGTAATATCAAATCCATGTAATCCGGCATTAATAGCTTCTACATCCTTAATCCATCCATAACTTACTTTGGCTAAGGTTAAACAGCTGGATTTCTGTCCACCGACAGCCCCCACGCCACCTTGCCTGTCTGGATTCCAATCCAATGACATGCCTTGGATGAATATATTCCTGTTTCCGTTTAGATAATCATTATTGGTGATGACCCATTCGCCTGCAGGTGTTTCTTCGTGTAATTTCAGGATCGTTAATCCTTTTCCGTCACCAATTAAATAGGTCCATGAAGGTAACTTTAACCCTCTAATAATGTAGGTGCCTGCTGGAACTAGCAATCTTACCCGGCCGTTTCCTAATGCCCTCTTAAAGGCTTCTGAGTCATCCGTAACACCGTCACCGGCAGCGCCAAAGTCTTTAACATTTACCACTCGGTCAATTCGATTCTTTAATTTATTGTATTCCTTATCTAACCGGTCTTTTAATACTGGATGGAGCTCACCTTCCGTATCAAGACGGCCATCCACAACTTCGGCTAATTCAGCCGTGTTTAAGATTAAATTATTGATACGTTTATTGGTGTTAACGATCCGGTTGTATACCGAGTCATCATCGAAAAAAATGTCTCGAGCATCATGCGCCTTTTTGGTGAGGATATGATTTCTAATCTCCCCTAATAATTGATTCAGGGCGTATTCTGTATATCTTGCGTTTTGATCCAATTCAGAAAGAAATTTTGCATTTTTCGTAGGATCATAATTTTTAATTAAATTAAAGGACATTTCTCACACTCCTTACTGTAGATAGGCGGAAACGGTAATTTGCGCGCCTGTTGGTATATTGGTTTCAGGAGATACAATTACCCTATCTTTCATTAGATTAATCTTGATAGCGTTGTCCGCTGTCTCGAAATCAGTCAACGCATCAAAACCATTTCCTTTAAGTAATAAATCTTCGTTGATTACGATGGATATGGTGTTAACAGAAACCCCACCGGTCAATACAAAAAGAGCATCCCCTTGAACAGAGATACTCGCTGATGATAGGTTGCTTGTTTTAATGGTCCATTTCGTTCCATCAAAACGCAAGATCAACATGATTTGTTGGGGTAAGCTGTTTCTAATCCCACTCGATGTATTTCGGATGTACTTCGCTTGCCTTTTGATTTGTATTTTGTCATCCACTTGCATATCGTAGATATCTTTCCGGAAGGTAGAAAAGTTCAATTCTGGTTTGCTGTACTGATCAAGTGGATTGTACTTCATATCGATGATTCTAAGCTCATCCTGATAGGTCCCACCGCCAGCCTTATCAGCAATCATGCTAATGGTGTCTCCCTTGAAGAAAACCTCTTCAAAGCCTTCCAGTCTGGGGTCGTAAAAAATGGCCAAATCTACATTTGCTGTTACTTCCGGATAAGGATTGACTAAGTTTTCTAAAGCAGTTTTTATACTACTTTCTTTAGTGAACCTATCATCTCTGATATCATCAGCATACCGAGGAAATCCATCCAATAGATAATTCTTCTCTTCAGGGTGGACATACAAAACAGGATCAAATAGATACTTCCCTTTATCATCTTGCTTTCCATATCCCCATGCCCTTGTGGTACTGTTTCGTGTGGATGAAGAAATTTGCAATCCAGCTACGTTATACCGAGTGTCTAATAAATAATTCACTTTCTTACCCATTTGTTTATAGACATAAATTTTTGTATTGTCTACATCCAATTCAATCTTATAATCTTCAATGGTTTCATCCATCAACGTTTGGGAATTTTGTTCCCCAAAATTCTCCTGTTCTACTGCTTCTATGGTTTTTGCAGAGGCATCCAATACATAACTAAACCCACTTCCTTTTAAAGCTATATCTAAAGCCTCCGTGAGTTTCAACGTTCCCGTTTTGGACGTGTTTACCATATTGTTAACCAGCCTTGCTACATACGTATGTGAAGCCGTAATGGTTTTCGTGAATGCAATATTATCTGAATCTATATCTAAAATGAAATATCTCTGAGCCTTAAATCTCTTTTCATCGATGACGATGATGTTGTCATTAACCAACATGTCATATTCCACTTGATTTTCCTCGGTTCGACTAATGGTAAAGGACAATTCCTTTTTTCCATTCAATCCATCACTTATAGAAGGGACTACGTCCACAATTTCAACCCGTTCCCCTGTGGTTTTACTTTCCACAAATATTTGATTTAAAAATACATCCTTCACCACTTCATATGTTGTATCGCCTGTCACTTCCAGAATAGGCGTATCCAATATCGGAGCTTCAGGTGTAGGTGTGGAAGTAATAAGATCATCAAAAAAAGAATCGATTGCTCGATTCACATCCACATTTCCAGTTATCCCATTAATTTTTCCTTCTTGTGTGTATTGCCAAACAGTCCAACCACTAACATCTGGGTCCGAAGCTGTGGTATATCTTGCTATCCACAACGGATAACCACTAGCATCGATTTTATTTTGATAAAAGGAATAGTAAGTGTAAATCATTACTTTTCTGCCTTGAGATATTAGATAATCCAGAAAAGTCTTGGCTGCTGCTGTCAAAGCCGATTTTCCAATATTACCTGAATCTGTTTCAATATCTAATACCAGGGGTAAATCCATTTCAAAATCTTTGACGGTCTTTAAAAAGAATTTTGCTTCTGCCAAAGCCTCTGAATTGGACTTGAAATTGGCAAAGTGATAGGCACCCACTTTTAACCCGATATTCTTGGCATTGGTGATATTCGTTTTAAAAGTTGAATCGATATAAGTGGTTCCTTGTGTTGCCTTAATAATAGCAAATTTCACACCATCAGCTGCAACAAGTCCCCAGTTAATTGAACCCTGCCAATGCGATACATCAATCCCTTTAATCATTCAACCACCTACTTATAATAAAACCTTGTGTTAAATTTGATGTTTTTCTGACTAGCTCCGGTTATTTCCATAAGGTTATAGCCAGGGAGAAGGGAAGGAAAACGCCCAGTAGTCTTAGAAATCTTCCCATTCACAGTGACGTATTGGCGAAAAATACTTACCTTCGCATTGGTTAACGTTTCATTGATGATTAAATACTCCCCAGTATTTCTGTTTCTGATCTTTACGTCTTTACCTGTAAGGGTCAACTCCACTTCAAAGTCATGTTCCGTAGTGTATAAACGAATATCTCCCCCGTTATAAACCCTATATTGATAAGGGAGTTGGTCATTATTATCCTCAAAAAGATAGACAAGATCTTCGTTAGGAATATTCATTCCAATGCCGAATCGTTCCTTGCTTAAATTATATGCAGATGCTGTGTTGTATTTGGACTCCGCCACACCTGGGAGGCATGTGAACTCAACTTGAAATTCCTTATGGTTGTATCGCTCTTCCTTTTCAATGGAAAAATTCCCATCACATGTGACTAACCATCTTTTATATGGCTCAAATGTATTGGAAATATAATAAGGTTCATCTCTTACTAACAATCTATATACTTCACTTCTCCACAAATAAAATTGTTGAGGGATTACTGATTTAATCAGCAATTTTACGGGTATTGACCTTTCTTTGTAGACTACCTTTTTTTGATTGGTTTGAATCAATCCACTTTTACCTGGAATGGACTGTACATCCCTTTCGATAATGGGAGCTGGTGGGCTAAATGATAGGAGATTTACTTTTGGTAATAACTCACTCAATTTCTGTTCACCGCTGCCATAATCGATTAACAAGTCATACTCTCCCATCATCTAACCCCCATGTTGAAAGATTTACTTTTTAATACATTTGTACTGCGATTATCAAGTACCCGGCCAACCTGGTCTTTGCCAAGATAAACGTCTCCTGTTTTCTCCGAAATGATCCTTAATAAATTAGCTATCTCTTTAGAAAGAATTTCATTTTGCCGTAATGTCGCATTTAAAAGTTGGCTCATGACGGAATCGCTATTACCTCCACGTACATTCGGCAATTGATTAGGTCGCTTGTTTCCACTGTCAATTTTCTTTCCCGCTAAAGCCAAAAGCTTCATCGCGTCTGTTCGTTTGCTTGGATCAGTAGGGATAACAAACTCAGGCCATCCGCCCTCTGCTAGCTCATACATACCGGCATTATTAATAAGCCCTCCTGTAGCATAACCATGACCATGACCAATGTATTTAAGCATACTTGCAGATCCATATCTTGACTTGGCGTAATTCATACCAGCAAGCAAGCTGTCCAGGCCGTTCATTTGATTCTTATGCCCTGGGAATGCATAGGCGCGGAATGTTGGCGGGATTACCTGGACAAGTCCACGAGCTAAATTTCCAGTATAATAATTAATATCTTTGACGCCTGTTGATTGTACTGCGTTGGGATTTCCGCCTGATTCAGACTTGATTTGTCTTAACCATGCATTTACATAAGCTTCTGTTACTGGAAGTCCATTCATTGCTAAAGCCTGCATAACAGTTCCGCGCCATCTTTCAACTCCACTGCCTACAGGTCCCGTATTTCCACTTCCACCTGAACCTAACAAGTCCTTCATTTTGTTTTTAACAATACCTGTGGATTTATCTTTAAGAAAGTCCAATGTCCCACTACCAAGTTTTCCTAACGCACCACTAAATCCAGAAAAGAAAACACCAAACTTTTCAAAGACTTTCCCCATGAGTTTCTTAGGATCAGATATATAACTCCATACATCAAGTCCAATATCTTTAACTTTGGAGACTGCTTGGCTCAAAATATTCCCTTTTGAACCTTCCCCTTTCACACCTTTTTTATAGGCAGGTAATCCTGCTTTTAAAAGCTGTTTACTTTGCTGGTAAGGTAAAACCTCTGTCCCTCTAGGAATATTCATTAATGTGGCTCTTCCAGGTGATAATCCAATAAAGCCATCTAATGTTCTGAATAGCTCTGGTCCTAATCCATCACCTAGAATCGCTGGGCCTCCAGGATGAAAGGGGGTTCCCTTTGCATACTTCGCTGGACCACCTCTTTTGTTTACCCCACTTGAAGATTTACCACCAGTTGGGTTCCAATCAGGAATCTCAAAGTCTATCCCTATTTTCCCCATAACCCAGTTGATTCCATCGGTTAAACTATTAACCTTTTTCGCCAAAGCTCCGGCCATACTACCAATACCATCTATTAATCCGTTGATAATAGCTTTCCCGGTACTCCTTAGATCAATATCTTTGAAAAAACCAATGATATTTTTCATGATTCCTAGAGCCGTTTTCTTAATTGCCTTCCATGCTCCGTCCCAATCGCCACGAATCAACGCTAAAATGGTTTTTATAATACCAAAGATTATGGTAAGCCCATTATTAATGACTAATTTCAAGCTAGCCCAGGCTACTTTTACAATGCCCACAATGATAGGGAAAACTATTTGGAAAATCCCCTTAATTAACCCGATAACTACCTGGATATTTTTCCAAATGGATGAAAAGTATACTTTAACCAGTCCCAATATTTGAGCGCCATTTTGATCCCAGAATATTTTCATTTGAGTCAATTTCTCTGAAACAAACCCAACCATTGCACCAATAGCTTGCATGATATATGGTTGGATAAAACCCCAAACAGATAATGCTGCTGATTTTATCGCATTCCATCCAGAAATTACTCCATTTCTGAAGGTTTCAGAACGAGTCCAAAGAAGATAAAATGATGTACCCAGCAAAGCCAAAACCCCAATGACTATTCCAACTGGTCCAGTCAATGCTACCAAACCTAACCTTAACCAGTTAAGCAATCCTCCTGCTTTTGCGATGGCCGGGAAAACTGTATTAAGTCCTGTTAGAAAACTTCCTAAAAAGCCAATGAATAACCCGCCTACAAGAAGCAATGGCCCTAAACCGGCTAAAAGTAAACCAAAAACAACGGTCATTTTTTGAGTAGCTGGTGAAAGATCTAGAAATTTTTGAACCAGTCCTTGTGTAAATTCTGATAGTTTTTTAATTGTAGGGGTAAGAATGGTCCCAATTTCTATGCCCGCGGATTCTAAAGACCCCTGGAGCCCGTCTAATGCTCCTTTTAAATTATCCCTCATTATTGCTGATGCTTCTGCTGAGGCTCCGCCACTATTTTCAAGTGCTTTGGTCATCTTATCTATTTCATCTGGACCAGCTTTCATAAGAGAAAGCATTCCTGAAACTGCCTCTGTACCAACAAGGCTTGCAAGGGTTGCGGCCTTCTGTGTCTCTGTTTGACCTTCCATTGAACCCGAGAGATTCTCCACTAGTTGAGATAGTCCTACAAAGTTATTCTCAGCATCAGTTATTGCAAGTCCCATCTCAGCCATCATTTTGTTGTTTTCCTCTGATGGATCTAGTAATGAAAGTAAGGCCGCTCGTAATGTTGTCCCAGCTTGTTCACCTTGCATTCCCGCATTAGTCATAATACCAATAGCACCGGATAACTCTTCCAAGCTGACTCCAAGTGCTGCCGCTGGTGGACCTGCGTACTTCAGAGCGTACTGCATATCTGTGAGATCAGCTGCAGATTGATTGGCGGTTTGTGCTAAAATATCTGCAACCTTACTTGCTTCAGAGGCTTCCAATCCGAATATATTTAATGAGGAAGCCATGACATCCGCAGTTTGAGCCATATCCGAACCTGATGCTTCAGCTGCACTAATTACACCAGGCAAAGAACCTAATATTTCCTCGACAGTGAACCCCATTGCAGCTAAACTTTCTTGACCGGCCGCTACTTCACTTGCGGATTTACTTGTGGAGGCACCTAGTTCTATCGCAGCATCTTTTAATTTTGTTAATTCCTCGGCAGTTGCCCCTGAAATTGCAGCTACTTTGGACATTTGCGCTTCAAATTCTTTAGCTGTATTAAGGGCTGCTACTCCCAGACCAGCAATAGGGGCTGTAATATACAAAGACATAGATTTACCAAGGTCCTTCAACCCACTTCCAATTCCAGTTAATTTTGATCCTGCTTTTTCTGCAGAATCACCAAACCTTGCCCATCCGGATTCCGTTATTCTTTGCTCTTTTTGTAAATCTTTTAGTTCGTCAGAAGTACGTTCGATATTACGTTGTAAACTTTGTAACGCTGCTGATTGGTAATTATAAGATTTCGCTGCTTTATCGGCTTCTTTACTGCCTTCACCAAAATCGGTTACAGCTTTTCTATAAGCCACTTGTGCTTTTTCAGTTATTCTTCTTTGTAATTCAATTTTTTTATTTAAGCCATCGAGTGTTGTTTGGTATTTTCCTACTGATTTGTCAGCACGGTCAAATACCGATAGATTAGCTTTCATCTCAGAAGAAACTAATTTCATTTTTGAACGTAGATCCGTAAGACCACTATTTAGATTAAGAGTATCTAAATCTAGTCCTATTGATAATCCTTCAATTTTCTCCATCAATCACCCTCCCTTCACATGCCAAAAAAGTCCCTATCCTCCGAATGCGGCAATTAGGGACTTTTCCTGTCTTGGCTTATTTTGTTCATTGAGGATTTCAATTAAAAAATGATAAGGCATGCTTAACACTTCATTGATGTCCTTTCCGTTCTTCATACTTTCAAGGATGACTTTATCCATGTATTCCTTTTGCTTGGCTGGGGAAAAGTCCTCATCCGTTAACCTTTCTTCGCCAAAAACTTTTTTGTTTCATCAGTCTGACGTCCTTGCGCCACAAACATGATTTGCTCTTGAAGCGTTTGAATAGCATCAGGTGCATGCAGACCATTAAATAGATCTTCTTTTGTAAATTGTTTGTTATAAATCTTGTTCGCGACAAATTCCAGCAGTTTGTCGATCATATCCTTTTCGGTTGACGCATTTTTGTCTTTTTCACTTTTCTCCAATTCTTGTGTGAGATCTACAGCCTCATATACTACTGAAAAAGGGATAAATATTGGAGTTAGATGTTTTTCTGTGACGATTTCCCCTTCTTTTACTTCTTTCACCAATTCGATCATGTTACGTTTTAAATTAGCCATTCCAAAACATCTCCTTTTCTAATAAAAAAAGAGCAGGCATTAGCCCACTCCTTAGATTTCTTTAATTACCGGTTTTCCCAACTTATTTTCAGAAGACAATAATTCCTCTAAACGTTCTTCCTCAACCTTTTTATTGCCCGGTTTAGGAAACGAATCCCCTTTACGATAAATTTTATCTTTGTCCTGAAGATCTTTGAAATCAACGGTGACTTGATATTTCTTTTTCTTGCTCATCTATTACACCCCCGCTGGTGCGCCAGAACCAGGGTAAGCTTTACCGAAGATGGCTTGGAAGATTGCATCACGGCTAGTGGTGTCGCCTTTTTTATCCATACCGAAAAGTACAGATTTAGCATCTTCAAATCCTTCTACATCTCGGTCCATGAATTCAGCTGTGATTTCTTCATTTTGAAACTCTACGCTATCTTCTTTCGTTTTACTAGAAATGTTAGGACGCATAAAAATCCCTTTCGGTAGTCCTACCCATTCAGTTGATCCATCTTGATACGTTTTGGCAAATACACAGGCCACATATGGAGGGAAATCATTTGGACCGTATGAATACAGACCATCCACAGTTGATTCCAATCCGAACAATATTTTCTTATCCTCAACTGGTACCTTGTGAAAGGCTGATGTAACACTGATATTTCCGTTTGATACAGCAATTTCAGCTGTTGTATTATCACCGTAAGCCCTAACTGCTTCTTGCGGCATTTCAATCGTTATTTCCTGAAGAAACTTCACTCGCTCAGGTTCCATTGAAGTTACCCCAACACCTGTTTCGTCCAATGTCCCATAATGAAATTCGTCTACCCCTGTAGTTGCTCGGTAACTTTTTTCTCCTGCCATTCCTAATCACTCCTTTTATGATATAAAAAAAGACACCTTATAAAGTGTCTAAGTCTTCTCTGTATAATTTACCGCGGTACCTTCTGGCATCGCGGTAAACACCTGTATCTTCATCCCATTCATCGACACCAGTTCCTTGATGAAAACCAAAACCCCACATGACTTTTCGGATCTGTTCAGATAATTCTCTTGTCTCAGTTCTGTTTTTTGACCACACTTCAATTTGATAAAGGCAGTCATAGGTCAACCAAGTATCATCAGCAAAATCTTTAGGCAGAGGGATATCCAATGGATCTATGATGATATTAGGAGCCGTTGTCACGCTGCTGGTTTCAGGAAACTCATAAAATTTAATCCTTCCTTCAGCCTTCTCCTTAATAAACGGGTCAGCAATTAGCTCGTTATATACCATCCCTAATACATCCATCAAATCCCCTCCTTTATCACCCTTTTTATGGTGTCACGATATTCTTTCTCGGCATTTCTCATGGCCCTGGCTATTGCTCCCTTACCTTTTGGATTAGGGTTTTTCACAGTACCAAATTCGTTTAAATGGATAATACGATAACGATCATGAGGGCCGCGCCAGTGAATCTTAACGACTCTCATTCCGTTTTCCCATACAGGTTCAGCTATTGTAATTTCCTCAAGTGAATAGCCTTCGTCTTTAAAGGATTCAAATTGACTCTTTAGTTCGCTGACAAAAACCTCGGCTCCTTTTTTTAGAGCCGTGTCGCTTAATTGCTGCACCTTCAATTTCCCGATATGTTTTTCTATATCCGCAAGCAATTTCTTTTCACCTGTCAATTTCACACTCATTCGGTTAGCCCTGCCACAATGGTGATGAATTTTCTATTCTGCAAGTCAGGTTGAACATGTTTAACGTTAAATCGCTTATCGTGGTATTCAGGAGCATCGATAGAAAGATAATGCTTATTATTAGGGATATAATCCGCTTGTGGATCTCGTATCTTAATGGTGATATCAGTTAAAGTCCCATTAGCCTTGGCAATCTCTAAATCTTTCAACCAAACATTATCAATCTTGGCCCATGGCTGATATAGAACATTTTTTTCAGATTCGCCTGGTTCCGGCCCCTCATTGGCTGCATACTCATAAAACGTAATTGGGGTACGTAAGTCCCCTGTGTTAACCCTGGGCGGTTTATATTTAAATGGTTGCATCTGAATCACTCTCCGGTATCAATGAAAGCCCTAAGCTTGTTATCTGACTTAAGAAATTATCATCAAAATACTCAAGAGCATCATTGTAAGCATAACGAGTACGTTCAAATATAAGTTCCTTTGCTCTCTGATCAGTATCCTTTTCACCATTAATATCAAACTCTCCACAACTGCTTTTTATCGCAGAAATAGAAAAGGACAACAATCTTTTTAAATTGTCGTCCTCACTCGAATGGGAAATATGCATACGCTCCTTAAACTCTTCAAGTAAATCAGTAGTGATTTCCAATCACATCACCCCCGGTTATACGCCTGCAGGAGGGTTTAATTCAAGAGTGTATACTTGTGACGCATAATTGTCTTTCGGCTTACCTGTTGCATATTGTTTCGCGATATAAAGGGTAGCATCTTCCAGAGCTAATGTTTGATCGTATTTCTTCACTTCCATGGCTCCACCAATAGCTGCAATGTACTCCCCGCGAACAAAGAATACGACTTTACCTTTTGGTACAAACATGGATTCCGTTATAACTGGATTAAATGGCAGGCTTGTCACGTAAATACCTGCAGCGTTTTGAACTGTTGCATTTGCTTGAATGCTAAAGTTATCGAATGGATTGACAACCATGACAACTTTCCCGGCCACATTGCGAACTTTTTCTTCATTATCTGGTCCGACTGTACGAATAGACAGCTTTTCAACAACGCCTTTTAATTCATCAATTGTTTTGCGTCCTGGCTCAAATGTAAGAGTGCCGGCAGATGCTTTGTCTGGATATACCCCATCCACAACAGCACCTTTTAGGTCTTTCAAGAGACCAATTGGCATGCCTTTTCCATCACCGGCAACATACCCACGTTCCAATCCAACTGTCATAGCTTCCACAACCATAGTGCGGACATAACGCTCTACCCATGCTGGTCCAAGGTTAAGCATGTCATTGGATAGTGGAATGAATGCTGTTAATTTAAGTTGGCTGATTTTTTCTTTACGGAACGTAGCGTTTAATTGCCCTTGGATTCCCCCAAATAATTCGCCCCATACTGCCATGCCTTCAGGATCACCATAGATGTATTCAGTTACAGCACCAAGATTTTGAATGCCGATTTGATCTAATAGAGGATGTGCTTGTACTAAGTCCTCAAAAATGCGCTCTTGGGTAGTGACCGGCAAAGTAGCATTTTCTTTGAAACCACCCTCTTCAATGACAACATTAAAGAATTTGGTTTCTTCGCTTGTAAGTACATTAGAGCCCCTTGCTTGCATGATTGAGTTGTCAGCCATATGCGTATTAACTTTCGCCATGATGTCCCCTTGGACATCAGTTGCGAGTGCCTCAAGCATATTATTTAACGCTGTTGCCTGTTCTTCAGCACTTCCTTCTTGTGTTGCTAAAGCAAATGCCTGTTTTTTCTCAGCGAAGTTACTAAATTTAATTGTCATTTTCCATTCCCCCTATAAATTTAAAAAGAGACTGCTCAAGTTCTGTTTAGGTGCAACAGGAACAGGATCAATCTCTTTTGGTTTTAATTCATTTGTAATTTCATTTTTAAATTCAGCAAACATTTGTTTTAAAGTGTTTTCGTCAATGCCTGATGTTGACGCCGAGATAGGTTGCTTCGGAGCAACAGCAGCCGATATTTTATTATTAAATTCTTTTGCTTTGTTTTCAAAGATTTCAGATTCAACTTCTTCTGGTTCAGCATCAATAATTTCATCAATCAACCCATATTTTAAAGCTTCTTCAGCAGTAAGATATGTTTCATCATCGAGTAATTTTTTCATGGTATCCTCATCTACCCGAGTAGTATATGATTTCAGTACAGCTTGGCTTACCTTTTCTACATTATCAGCTGCCTTTCGAAGTTTGTTAGCATCGCCCATAGCATATGTTTGAGCATTGTGAACCATTAGCATTGTATTGGCATGAGCTTTAATTTTATCAGCACCCATACAAATAACTGATGCAGCACTTGCTGCCATTCCAGTTATCGTTACTGTAACAAATCCTTTATGATCTTTAAGAGTATTACAGATATCAATTCCTAAAAAGGCATCACCACCATAAGAATTAACGGATAAATCAATATCCTCATCTTCTTTAATTGACTTCATATAGTAGTTGAAATCCCAAATACTCGAATTCCAATTAATAATGTCACCTTTGATTTTATGCTTCATCTTTTCTCACCTCCTTTAAGTGCTTCTGAACTTTCTTGATAGTTTTTGGTGATGAAGTATTTATCCATCATAGGATCGTCCACCCTTTCCTCACCTAATGCTTCACGCAATTCATTGCCGTTAAATGCTCCTGAAGCTCTCAACTTATCTACAGCTGTGGCGACATCAAACATATTACTGTAAGAAACCCGTTTAGTTTCCATCTTCTTACCTGCCAGGTATTCCTTTTTATCAATCATCTTGGCATTCAATTCATCCCTAATTTTTTTCAAAAAAGGATCAATGCAAAACGTCATGTAATTTCGTGTAGGCTTTTCTACATCAGCCATATCACCATGCAGCAAAGAAACCGGAATACCCAAGGCTTTGGCAACCTGATCTAAAAAACCATCAATTACCTTGGCTACTTCATCCACACTTTGAAGCTGAGTTGTATTTTTCATTTCTTCTAATTTAAATCCTTTTTGTTGCGGAACAATTGCTACTGACTTATAGGTGAAAGCATTATAAATTTTGTTTATATAATTCTGTAATTTTTCTTGTCCCTTTTCCGATTTATCAGTGATAGCCTCTACATCAACAAGCCCACGTATTTGATTCTTACGATTCTGAAATTCTATGATCCTGCCAAATAGTTCTCCATAATCAGAATATAAACCATCAAACAATGTCGATAGCTTTTTATTGCTATATTCCAGATAAATCACATCACTCATTTGAAATGTCCTGGAAAATGTATAGTCTTTAATGGTTACATCTTTGAATGAATCATTGACCAGGGCATACTCAATCCGCGTGAAAGAATCAGCAATTAATAAATCTTGAGTATCGGACTGGATGATTAAGCATTCGTTGTCATAGATCAGCTTATGGACAACTGTTTGCCAAAATTGACTCGCTGACATATTGGGATTTGGCCTAACATTTAACCGGTAATACATTTCGTCTTTCACAATCTTTTTATCCTTCTTCACATAAAACTCTGATTGGCTAATTGTTCGACCAATCATATTGATACATGTTTGTATAGCCAATTGCTTCATATGGATTCTTTTGGATGTATCTTGTATCAGATCAAAGTCCAACATGAATTCTATTTCTTTATTTCTGCTACTAAATAGGTCTAATATTCCCAATATCTCACCTCCTTTTTAAAAATCTATATCATCTAAGTAAAAGTCCACATCAGCGATTAAAATTTCATCAGCTTGCCACAAAGCATGAATAAATGCCTGGAATCCATCCGTCTTTCGTTTAAATTCATCCTTTTTTAAGTACTCCTTATTGCCATCTTTCTTTGTGTGAACATAAACATTATTCGTATACCAACGCATTAGAGGGTTGTCCCCATAAATGATACTATTGTTGGCAAATAGAGTTTCCACACGGGGAGCCAAAAGGGCATGAATAGCTTTTGGATTCCGAATGTACAGTAAGGTAAATCCTTCAGCCTCTAATGCTGATTTTACTAAATCCAAACGGAAGGTATCCGCCACAATTGTATTAACCCCATATATCTCACGCATTTCAACAAACCAATTCACGATGTGCTTAATATTGATTACCGGTTCATCCAGGATGGTCAATAAACCCTCATCTGCCCATTCATATATCGGAACCTTTAATTTCACCTTATCCAAAAATCCTTTGCGAACAAATGAATGTGTTTTCCAAATATAATCCTCGCCTACCCTGAACAAAAGTCCGACTGCTGCAAAGTCTTTGATACTGGCGAAATCAAGACCACCAACTGCAGTACGATGCCGGAGTTCTGGAACATTCCTTAAGGTTTCTCCGTCTTCTTCATAACCAGTCCTCATAATATCTTCCCAGCTGGCTACTGTCTTATTCAAATCAACTTCCGGAAGGTTCATCCGTTTAGTCATAAACTCTTGACGATTGGAGGGATTATTTACGAGTTGTTTATACTGGGCAAGCACCTTCTTAAATAACCTTTTAGCATAAGTGCCCCTTGGCTCACTAAACATTGGATTCGCCTTTTCCCACAGTTCAGGATTGTCCACTTCTATAGGATCATCAATTTTACAAATGAATGGAAATAGTGGGTCATCAAGGTCTTCACCTTTCAAGATGTTCATGGCGCGCTCTTTCGTTTTGTCCAAGAACCCTTCACGCACGTATCCATCTGTTCCTATAAAAAATTCTCTAGGATTGTCGACTTTCCCAAGCCCACTTGAGAATACATTTACGACATCAAAATTTTCATATCTATGAATTTCATCATAAATTACACAGCCATCACGGAGTCCATCTTTAGAATCTGCATTCGAAGTGTGATATTGTAGAACACTCTTTGTATCGTTTCCTGTTATTTCAACCTTTGTTTTATAAAAGAGATCATCTAATACCTCATTGGCATCAATGACATCGTAAATTTCCTTGAACGATGTTTTTGCTTGAAGTTCACTATTCGCAACAATGGAAATGTTGTATTTTGGTATCCCGTGTAAGGGACTTATGAAGAAATGACTTAAGGCAGAAATTAATCCATTCTTACCGCCACCCCTAGCCATCATGATTAAAAATTGTTCATAAAAAACCGAATTGTCCTCTTTATAAAAAAGAAAAACGAATGCTGCTATGAATTTCTGAAAAGGCTGTAAAGGGAAATACCATTTCTCAGCAAACTTCACGAAGTCTTCTATAAGCTTTTCATCGAAATATAAATCATCCCTGATTAATATATGTTCCTGTAAATATTCCAGTAACATAATGCGCTCTTTATTAAGTTGAATCTTTCCTGACTCATAAAGCTCAATATATTCAGTAACATATTTATTCGAAATCAAACCAGATCACTAGCACTATGCTGAATTTCCTTTTCCATATCAAATTCGAATGATTTTTCAATACTTAATAAAGATGCACTTATTTTCACCTTTTCAGCAATTGCAGGGTTCGGTTTACTAAATTGTTGAGATCCATTCACTATCTCAATCATGGTACCGTATTTTTTTATGTCTTTATCCAAACTATTAAAGAGTTCTATGAGATTAATGTACCTTTCAACTTTTTCAACTTGCATCCAATCAGACTGATCAATTTTATCCATTAGCTGAATCTTTAACTTTCTTACCTTAACTGCCATGATTTCACCCCCCTACCCTGAAAAAACGATAATGAATCTGGGAAAACGAGCCCCCTCCCCGGTCCCCGGG